>NZ_JBVVQX010000002.1:58709-523885 GCF_055811675.1 Mesorhizobium sp. WSM4808 | reverse complement strand
CCGCGTTTCCATAAAACCCCCCCGCCTTTTCTCCCAATAATCCGCCCCCTGCACCCCCCATATTTTTTTGAAAATCCACCGGGGGGGGGGGCCCCGCCGCCCACCGAAACCTGCCTTTGGCCAGCGTCCTGTCGCGAAACATAATCGCGAAAACTGATGCATTCGACATCGGCCTTGACGCAGACCTCGCCGGCAAAGCGCTCCAGCGCGTTCCAGTAGGCGCCGTCATTCATCAGCGCGAAGTGGAAGCCGAGTTCCAGTGGAATGCGTTTTCCCGCATACTGCTTGTCGAAGGCGGCGCGGAAGGCAGCATAGGTCCGGTTGGCGAACTCGCCCGCTTGGCTTGGCCGCTCGAAGCCGCCGGAATGCCTGACATACAGATTGTAGTCCATGGCGATAACCGGCCGCGACTTCGGTCCTTCCGGAATCTGCGGCAGGGAAAAGTGCATGATGCCGTTGCTGGCCGTCGGTCGGGCAGGGCCCTGCGAGACGCCGCTGGCATCGAATTGATATCCGGCCGCCGGCAGCGCCTCGTAAAGCGCCTTGCCGGTCGACAGATACGGCGCGCGAAAGCCGACCACCGCATGCCGCGCGAAATCGCGCCAGCCCTGTGGTTCGTGTGCAATGCCGTTGATCGCATAGGCGTTCTCGAGAATGTGCTCGAACGAACTGAACTCTTTCAGCCAGTCGGCCTTGCTCCAGTCCTTGCCGTCGAAATGGCCACAGCCATGGCTGGCGATATCGTGGCCTTCATGCGCGGCAAGGCCGATCTGTTCGAGCCGCTCGGTGACTTCCTGCTTCGAGGCGGCAAAGCCGATGTTGGATTTGCCGGCGCCTTTGCCCGGTGCGGTGTATTCCTTGCGTGTCTCCGTTGACAGCAGGAAGACGCAGGAGAGAAAATAGGTGAAGTGCGCGCCGGTGCGCTCAGCCAGTGCCCGGCTGCGTTTCCACTGCGAAATGTCGCGGGCACTGTCGAACGAGATGATGACGACCTGTTTCGGCTTTGCCGGCGCCGGTGGATCGGCCAAAGCCCCACCGGCAGCGGCGAGTGCCGCAAGCGAAAACGCAACAACGCGGAACGGACGAAGCATAGGCAATCTGATCTTCACTCGGGGAATGTCTGCAAGCCGGCTATCGCCTAAATGTGGCGTGGGTGCGATTGGCCTTTTCGGCTGCCTGTCCGGGGCAAACATCCGTTTGCCCCGGACAATAGGCGATTTTCCGGTTGAACCCCTTCCATGCCGGCAAAATTTCGCTAAAACGCGGGCTGACAAAGGCCCGACGGGGCAGGAATGGTTTGATTTGATGTCCGACGACAGTTTTATCCGTGAAGTCAATGACGAGATCCGTCGCGAACAGGCGCAGAAGCTGTGGGACCGTTTTGGCCCAGCCCTGATTGTCGTTGCGATCCTCGTGGTGCTCGGCACCGCCGCCTTCGTCGGCTATCGCTATTGGGACGAGACGCGCGCCAACCGCTCGGGCGATGCGTTCTCGCAGGCACTGAAGCTTGCCAATGACGGCAAGAACGATGAGGCGCTGACCGCGCTCGATCAGTTGGAGAAGGATGGCTACGGCGCCTATCCGCTGCTCGCCCGCATGCGCGGCGCAACCGTCAAGGCGAATAAGGGCGATGTTCCCGCCGCCGTCAAGGATTTCGACGAAGTCGCCGCCGACACAGCCATTCCCCAGGGAATTCGCGACATGGCGCGCCTGCGGGCAGCGCTGCTGCTCGTCGACCATGGCTCCTTCGCCGACGTCTCCAGCCGTGTCGAGGCGCTGACATCCGACACCAACACGCTACGCCACACGGCGCGCGAGGCACTCGGCCTTTCCGCCTGGAAGGAAGGCAAGACGCAGGATGCGCTGAAACTGTTCGACCAGATCGCCGCCGATGACGGCGCGCCGCGCAACACCCGCGAGCGCGCAACATTGATGTCCGAGCTGATCCGCGGGTCGGGCAGTGCGTCGTGACTTTCAAAGTCGCCATCATCGGCAGGCCTAACGTCGGCAAATCGACTCTTTTCAATCGGCTGGTGGGAAGGAAGCTGGCGCTCGTCGATGACACGCCAGGCGTCACCCGCGACCGTCGCGTCCATGCCGCCAAGCTTTACGACCTGCATTTCGACGTCATCGACACCGCCGGCTTCGAGGACGCGGGCGCCTCGACCTTGCCCGGCCGCATGCGTGCGCAGACCGAGATCGCCATCCGCGAGGCCGACCTGATCTTCTTCACCATCGACGCCAAGTCTGGGCTTTTGCCTGACGACAGGACCTTTGCCGAGATCGTGCGCAAGTCCGGCAAGCCGGTCGTGCTGGTCGCCAACAAGGCCGAGGCGAAGGGCGCCCAGGGCGGCATGCTGGAAGCCTGGGAACTCGGCCTTGGCGAGCCGATCCCTGTTTCGGCCGAGCATGGCCAGGGCATGCCCGATTTGCGCGACGCCGTGATCGGCGCGCTCGGCGAAGCGCGCGCCTTCGGCGAAGAAGAAGATGGCGAAGACGAAGACGTCGCTGCCGGCGAGGTGCTGATCGGCGAGGATATCGCCGATCCGGATGCCGAGCACACCTATGACGACACCAAGCCAATGCGCATCGCTGTCGTCGGCCGTCCCAATGCCGGCAAGTCGACGCTGATCAACGCGCTGATCGGCGAAGAGCGGCTGCTCACCGGACCGGAAGCCGGCATTACCCGTGATTCCATCTCCGTCGATTGGGAATGGCATGGCCGCCGGCTGAAACTGTTCGACACGGCCGGCATGCGCCGCAAGGCCAGGATTCATGAAAAGCTGGAAGTGATGTCGGTGCAGGATGGCCTGCGCGCCATCCGGTTTGCCGAGATCGTCATCATCGTGCTCGACGCCACCATCCCCTTCGAGAAGCAGGATCTGCAGATCGCCGACCTGATCATCAGGGAAGGCCGGGCGCCGGTGATCGCCTTCAACAAATGGGATCTGATCGACCATCCCCAGGAGCTTCTGGCCGAACTGCGAGAGAAGACGGAACGGCTTCTTCCCCAGGCGCGCGGCCTCCAGGCCGTACCTGTCTCCGGCGAGACCGGGCGCGGCCTCGACAAGCTGATGGATGCCGTCATCAGGACGCACAAGGTGTGGAACAGCCGCGTCTCGACCGGCAAGCTCAACCGCTGGTTGGAAGGCATCCTGGCGCACCACCCGCCGCCTGCCGTGGCCGGACGCCGGCTGAAGGTCAAGTACGTCACCCAGGCCAAGACCCGGCCGCCGGGTTTCGTTGTCCAGTGCTCGCGGCCCGATGCGATGCCGCAATCCTATGTCCGCTATCTCTCCAACAGCCTGCGCGAAGCCTTCGATATGCCCGGCGTGCCGATCCGCATTGCGCTGCGCACGTCGGACAATCCGTTCGCCGGTAGGTCGAACAAGCGCAAATAAGCGGTCGGGCTCGAATGAGCCCCTTTGCTCGCGGGAATTCTCCGCAAAATTGGCGGGACAGCACCCCCCTCTGGCCTGCCGGCCATCTCCCCCGCAAGGAGGGAGATCAGCAGTTCGTTCTGACGGCGCCTTTCTTGCAACGTTGAAGATTCGCGAGAGCACTCGCGACATCCAATCTCCCCCCTTGCGGGGGAGATGTCCGCAGGACAGAGGGGACGGAACGCGACACTGGATACCTGTTCCGGCTGTCTAAGCGACCTCCTTCAACCGCTCGTCCCGTGGCAGCGCCTGCAACGCCGCCTGCAACAATATGTCGGCCAGCCGCGCTGCCACCGGATCCAGTTCAGCATCCTTCTGGTGCAGCACCAACGCCATTTTGGGCAATGCCGGCAGCCCGGCGATCTCCGGCGTCATCGCGCTGACGCTGGCCGGCAGGCCGATGTCGGTGCGGATCGTCAGCCCCAGCCCCGCCGCCACGGCTGCCCAGATGCCGCCAAGGCTCGGGCTGGAAAAGGCCATCCGCCACGACAGCCCGGCGCGGTCGAGCGTTTCGGTTGCCACCGTGCGCAGAAGGCATGGCGCTTCGAGCGCCACCAGCGGCAGCGGCTCACCGTCGCGCAGGCTGGTCTCGATGCGCTTTGCCGGCCCGATCCAGCGCATCGGCACATCGGCGACATGCTGGCTGTAGGGCAGCGTTTCGCCGCAGTGCCAGGCGAGCGCGATGTCGAGGCTGCCTGACATGACCCTTTCAGCAAGGTCGTGGCTGCGTGCGATCCTGGCTTCGATCTTCACCTTGGGGTGCGCCCGGGCAAATCGGCCGAGCACGTCCGGCAGCACCGCCTCGCCGAAATCTTCCTGCAAGCCGAGCCGTACCCAGCCTTCCAGCTCGACATCATGGATGGCGGATGCCGCCTCGTCATTCAATTCGATCAGCCGGCGCGCATAGCCGAGCATGGTCTCGCCGGCCTCGGTCAAAGCGAGGCCGCGTCCTGATTTGCGGAAGATCGGCGTCGCCGCCTGTTCTTCCAGTTTCTTCAATTGCGCGCTGACCGCCGACGTCGACCGGCCAAGCCGGTCAGCGGCCTTGGCAAAGCTGCCCAGCTCCATACCGGTGACGAAACTGCGCAGGACGTCGAGGTCGAAAGTTACGCGTCGCATGTCTGAAGTCCCGATTTTCAGGATTGTAAGTTCAAAACTTCCTGATTTTCAGGATGAAATTATGGCGGTAGGGACAGATCGTCAAGGCCGGACCACTGGCCAGCACGGGAAATGAAATCATGTCCGCCATCGTCAATTGCACCGATCGGCAGTCGCCGAAGCTCCTGGAAGATACCGGTTCCGCCGGGAGGGTTTTCAAGCCGGGCCATCGCTGGAAGGTTCTGGGCATCGGCGTTGCCGCCAATGCCGCCTTCTCGGCTACGTTCTCCGGCATCCCGGCGACGGCGGTCGTTCTTCGCCAGGGCTATCATTTGGGCAATGCCGAGCTCGGCCTGGCGCTCGGCCTTCTCGGGCTGGGGGTCGCGCTCAGCGAGCTGCCCTGGGGCCTGCTTACCGATCGCTGGGGCGATCGCCGCGTGCTCCTGATCGGGCTCGGCGCGACGGCGGTGTGGCTCCTGGCCATGGCGATGCTGGTTGTGCCGACAAAGGCCGGTATTCCCGGCGTCACGCTGCTCTCCGCGAGCCTGCTCATCACCGGACTGCTCGGCGGCAGCGTCAACGGTTCGAGCGGCCGCGCCATCATGGGCTGGTTTCGGGAAAACGAGCGCGGCTTTGCCATGAGCATCAGGCAGACGGCGGTGCCGCTTGGCGGTGGCCTTGGCGCGCTCGTGCTGCCCTCGCTTGCGCTGGCTTTCGGCTTTGGCGCGGTGTTCGGGGTGCTGGCGGGCGCATCCGCTCTGTCTGCCCTGTTCGCCTGGCGCTGGCTGCACGAGCCGCCGACGGCGGGCGAGGGCCATCTCGCTTCGGCTGCGGTCGGACCGGCGCCGCTGCGCAATCGCGATGTCTGGCGTATCGCGACCGCCATCGGCCTGCTCTGCTTTCCGCAGGTGGCCGTGCTCACCTTCGCCTCCGTATTCCTGCACGATTTCGTTGGGTTGGGAACGGCGGCAATCAGCGCGAGCCTCGCCGCCGTTCAGATCGGCGCCATGGTCATGCGCATCTGGAGCGGCCGCTTCACCGACCGTCACGGCAACCGCCGCCAATTTCTTCGCTTGTGCAGCGCGTTCAGCGCCCTTGCCTTCGCCATGCTTTGGCTGCTGGTCCTGTTCGGCCCAACCGTTCCGGGCGGCCAGCTCATCTGGTTGGCTGTCCTTCCAGTCGTGCTTATTGTCGCAGGCATCTCGGTCTCCGCCTGGCACGGTGTCGCCTACACCGAGCTTGCCACCCTTGCCGGGGCCAGCCATGTCGGGACCGCGCTCAGCCTTGCCAACACCTTTGTTTTCGTAGGCTTCTTCCTGGTGCCGGTGGCCATTCCGGGGCTCTTGCACCTTTGGTCTTGGTCCGGCGTCTGGCTGGCGGCCGCCATCTGCGCGCTGATCGCCCGGCCGATCTTCCTGCGTCCGGCCTGAGTTCGGCCGCAAAACCGCCCGACTTCGGAACCACGACCTGAAGCCGGCTGAGAACAGTCCGATCGAAGCCGTTAACGTCCCATCAAGGTTAATGCATCATTTTGCTCTCCAGTGGGGTCTGTCGCGTTCCTGGAGAGTGTTCCGTGCATCGACGTGTGTTGAAGCGGCTGGTTGCCGCCGCCGGTGAGAGAAGACGTGGCTTTCTGCCCCCGTTCGTCATCGGTCTCGGCATCTGGATCGGCTTTCCGACCATCGTCGCCTATCAGGACATGACGAGCCTTGTCTCCGGCCTCGAAGCGAACACCCGCTGGAATTCCTATGTCGAGAAATCCGTCGCCGGCTCGACCCATGCTGCCGAGATGCCCTTTGTCGATTCTGATGTCACCGGCTCCATCTCCGGATCGGGTGTCCACCTGGCCGGTGTCGGCAACGTGTCGTTTCGCGGAAAGGGCGGCAAGGTCAGCGGCACGCCCGATGAGGACCGCGTCGTGCGCGCCGAGAAGAAAGGGCGCATCGTCCAGATGTCTCCCGTCGCACCGCCGAAGAACTTCAACGCCGGCTCGATCTTCGAGCGCACCTCCTCCTTGCTGCGGCCCAGCATGGACAGCGGCCTGAAAATGGCTTTCGCCAAGCCGCAGATCAAAGGCAAGGAAATCCAGATCGCCGCGGCATTCCATGCGCGCGAGGACAAGAAGCCGGATCCCGGCGTGCCGGCCATGCTGGCAGCGCTGGTCAACAACGACCATCCGGACGTGCTGGCCACCGCCTACGCGCAGTCCGAGCCTGACTATGCCAAGGCATCGCCCTTCGAAGCCCTGCTTCAGGACGAGCAGCCCAATGAGGGCCGCTTCATTCCGCCGATGGCCAAGGGCGATCATTCGTGGATCCAGAACCCGCTGCCCGCCAGTGTCTTCTCCCAGAAGGAGCAGGCATGCCTTGCCAACGGCATCTATTTCGAGGCGAGGAGCGAATCCGTGCGCGGCCAGGCCGCCGTCGCCCAGGTCATCCTCAACCGCGTCCGCAATCCGACCTATCCGAATTCGATCTGCGGCGTCGTCTACCAGAACGACAGCTGGTTCAACCGTTGCCAGTTCTCCTTCGCCTGCGACGGCAGGAAGAAGCGCATCGATAGCCCAGCCGCCTACAAGACCGCCCAGGAGATCGCCATGGCCGTCACTGCCGGCAAGATCTTTATCCCGGAGGTCGGATCGTCGACCCACTACTATGCCCAATATGTCCATCCCGGCTGGGCGCGCACGATGCAGAAGATGACCAAGATCGGCCTGCATATCTTCTATCGGACCTATGGCGGCGGCTGGAGCTGAGTGCGGAGCAGCCGCTGATCTTTGATGTGGCGCGCAGCCGATCAAAGGGCCATTGCGCGGGGGATTCGCGCCATGCATCCTTATCATCATGGCGGGCACGATGTCGCACCTTTGTAATCCATTGATTTTATTGCCTAAAATACATGGCAATGAACTTCCGCCCGTGGCTTGACGGGCGCAAACCCTCTAACTATGTTGCCGGCGACTTTAGAAGCGGACGGACGGTGATGGTCTGACCGGGCAGGGGGGTTGCGATGGCCGACAAGAATGGGCCAGACGGAACCGGAGAAACCGGCCGCGGCAATCAGCATGAACCCGATATCCGCGACGACGATCTTGAGCGGCGCCGCCGTGACCTGGAAGCTTCGCTTGCGACAAGGCGGCCGGGCCGGCTCGAGGGGAAAGACGACGCGAAAGCGGGCAGTGTGGCCGGTTACGGTCAGGCGCTCAAACTCTCCAGCGAGTTTATCGCCGGGGTGGTGGTGGGTGCCGGCATCGGCTGGATCATCGACCGTCTGGCGGGGACATCGCCATGGGGTCTGATCGTGTTTCTGCTGCTTGGTTTTGGCGCCGGAGTGCTCAATGTGATGCGTTCCGCCGGCGTTGTGGCAGAATTTGGACAGGGCGATAAATCGCGCCGTGGCCAAGACGACAAGAAATGACCGCGCACCATGTGCGGTAATGGTAACGAGGCCGTACGCGGCATTGACGGGGTTTGAACGTGGCAGCTGACAAGGTCGATCCGATCCACCAGTTCCATATCAACAAGCTGATTCCGATCGACATCGGCGGCTATGACCTGTCTTTCACCAATTCGGCACTGTTCATGGTCGCAACCGTTATCGTCGCGGCTGGATTCCTGTTTCTCACGACGTCAAGCCGCAGCCTGGTTCCCGGGCGGCTTCAGTCGGTCTCCGAGATGGCCTACGAGTTCGTCGGCAACATGTTGCGCGATGCCGCCGGCACGCAAGGCATGAAGTTCTTCCCTCTCGTGTTCTCGCTGTTCATGTTCGTGCTCGTCGCCAATCTGCTTGGCCTGTTCCCGTATTTCTTCACCGTCACCAGCCACATCATCGTCACCTTCGGCCTTGCCGTGCTGGTGATCGCAACCGTGGTCGTCTACGGCTTCATGAAGCATGGTTTTGGCTTCCTGAAACTGTTCGTGCCGCATGGCGTGCCGGTCTTCCTGCTGCCACTGGTGGTGCTGATCGAAGTGATCTCCTTCGTGTCGCGCCCGGTCAGCCTCTCGGTTCGTCTGTTCGCCAACATGCTCGCCGGCCACATCACGCTGAAAGTGTTTTCCGGCTTCGTGGTCAGCCTGAGCGCGCTCGGCGCGGTCGGCGTCGCCGGCTCGATCCTGCCTCTGGCGATGGCGGTGGCGCTGACGGCACTGGAACTGCTGGTCGCCTTCCTGCAGGCCTACGTCTTTGCCGTGTTGACCTGCATGTATCTCAACGACGCCCTGCACCCCGGGCACTAGGTCCAAAAGTTTCCGGCCCAAGAATTTCCAACATTGGCGCCGGATGGAATCGCAACGGAATTTTAGATCCAAAGGAGTTGAACAAATGGACGCAGAAGCAGCAAAGTACATCGGCGCCGGCATCGCTTGCCTGGGCATGGGTGGTGCGGGCATTGGCCTCGGCAACATCTTCGGCAGCTACCTCGCGGGCGCACTGCGCAACCCGTCGGCTGCCGATGGCCAGTTCGGCCGCCTGATCTTCGGTTTCGCCGTGACCGAAGCTCTGGGCATCTTCTCGCTTCTCATCGCGCTTCTGGCCCTGTTCGGCTGAGCACTCGGGAAGATTGGACAGGCCGGCCGCGCGAGCGGCGGGCCTGAATTTCGGGGATAGTCCATGTTCGTGACATCTGCCTTTGCGCAAGAGTCCGCGCCATCAGCCGATACCAGCCACGCTGCTACGGAAGGCGACACGCATTCCAGCACCGGTGTGCCTGCTGAAGCGCATGGCACGTTTCCGCCATTCGATCCGGCGACGTTCCCGTCGCAGCTTCTGTGGCTGGCGATCACCTTCGGGCTGTTCTATCTCTTCCTGAAGCGGGTTGTGATGCCGCGCGTCGGCGGCATCATCGATGTCCGCAACGATCGCATCACGCAGGATCTCGATCAGGCGGCCAAGTTGAAGGGCGAGGCCGACGCTGCCGTTGCTGCCTACGAGCAGGAACTGGCGGAAGCCAAGACCAAGGCCAACGCGATCGGCCAGCAGGCCAACGACGCGGCTAAGGCCGAGGCCGACACCGCTCGCAAGAAGGTCGAGGCCGCGCTCGACGCCAAGCTTGGCGAAGCCGAGGCCCGCATTTCTTCCATCAAGGCCAATGCCATGAAGGAAGTCGGCAGCATCGCCGAGGACACCGCTTCGGCGATTGTCGAAGCCCTGGTTGGCGGCAAGGCCAGCAAGGCAGAGATCGCGGCCGCGGTCAAATCCGTGGCCCGGTGAGGAGCGCATCATGGACGCCACATCTCTCGCGACGCTCTGGGCCACGGTTGCCCTGGTCATCTTCCTGGGCATTGCCGTCTACATCAAGGTGCCTCGCCTGATCGCCAAGGCGCTCGACGCCCGCGCCGAAAGGATCAGCAACGAGCTCGACGAAGCGCGCCGGCTGCGCGAGGAAGCCCAGCAACTGCTTGGCCAGTATCAGCGCAAGCGCAAGGAAGCCGAGCAGGAGGCCGCCGACATCGTCGCCGCCGCCAAGCGCGAAGCCGACTTGCTTGCCGCCGAAGCGCACAAGAAGACCGAGGACTATGTTGTCAGGCGCACCGCGCTTGCCGAGCAGAAGATCGGCCAGGCCGAGCGTGACGCCATCAGCGAAGTCCGCGCCAGCGCCGTCGACATCGCCGTAGAGGCAGCGCGCGCGCTGCTTGCCGGCAAGATCGACGCCAAGGCCGGTGCCGATCTGTTCAAGGCATCGCTTGCGGACGTGAAGTCGAAGCTGAATTAGAGGGTCCCTCTAGCCAATCATCGAAAGCCGCCCGGGCAACCTGGCGGCTTTTTTGTTGTGGGCGGGGATAATCTCCCCCCTCGAGGGGGAGATGTCGCCAAAGGCGACAGAGGGGGGCGGCTCGACCGGGCGCGACGTCATTTTGCAGCGCAGATAAGGTCGGCGTTTCACGCGCGGCGACCCCCTCTGGCCTGCCGGCCATCTCCCCTCGAGGGGGGAGATCAGCTGTCCATTCCGACGAAGCTCTCTTCCTCAACCACTTCAGCGCCACCCAGCCTGAACGGCGAAAACGATACGCGATGCAGCCGCGCCACCGGGCCATGCGCCTCGATTGCCGTGCGATGGCGAAGCGTGGCGTAGCCCATATGGACTTCGAAGCCGTAGCGATCGTGATGGTTGCCGCAGCCGCACATCATGCGATCGCGCATCACCTTGGCGACGATCGAGGCGGCGGCGATGGACTGCGAACGCTGGTCGCCCTTGATCAGCGCGCGCCCTTCACAAGGAAGGCCAGGCGGCACGTCGCGTCCATCGGCAAGGGCGAGCTTCGGTCTGACCGACAGCCCTACCAGGGCGCGGCGCATGGCTTCCAGGCTTGCCTTGAGGATGTTGCTGCCGTCGATACCCTCGGCACTGATGGAGGCCATTGAGATCGCCTGCGCAGAGCCGAGAATTCGCAGGAACAAGGCTTCACGCTGCAGATGGCTGAGGCGCTTGGAATCGTCGAGGCCGTCGGGAATGTTGGCGGGATCGAGCACCACGGCCGCGGCGACCACCGGCCCGGCCAGGGGGCCACGGCCGGCCTCGTCCATCCCGGCAACCGGCCACAGGCCCTCCGCCATCGCCTTCGTCTCGAAGGAGAAGTCGGGCTTCTCGATGATCTCAAAGAGAGGCGGAGAATCAGAACGCGCGCGAGCCATGTTGCGGCGAGGTTCGCATCGGCTCTGATTCTCCGCAAGTCCCTCCGGGTCGGGTGGGGCGCCGGACCGGGAGGGCACCGTCTGCAGGCCGGGGCAGGCCGGACGGGATTCTGGTGCCGCGACGGATCAAACCACCGCGACGAATTGTCTCTCAAAGCAGCGTCAGCTGCACCTGGTCTCTCCCGGCGGCAACGAACTGGTCGGTCCGCAGCGTGCGCCGTTCGGCATTGAGGCCGAGCCGCTTGGCTGTGATCTCGAAGCGCCGGCCGATCTGCCAGGCATAGGGACCGGCGCCCTTCATGCGTTTGCCCCATTCCGAATCGTAGTCCTTGCCGTCACGCATCGACCGGACCAGCGACATCACATGGCGGTAGCGGTCGGGATAATGACGCAGCAGCCAATCCTTGAAGATCGGGCTGACCTCCAACGGCAGGCGCAGGATCACGTAGCCGGCTTCGCGCGCGCCGGCAGCACGTGCCGAATCGAGGATGCGTTCCATCTCCTGGTCGGTCAGGCCCGGAATGATCGGCGCCACCATGACCGAGGCCGGAATGCCGGCATCCGAAAGCTGCCGGATCGCTTCCAGCCGCTTGGTCGGTGTCGACGCGCGCGGCTCCATGGTGCGCGCCAGCATACGGTCGAGCGTCGTCACCGACAGCGCCACCTTGGCCAGCCCGCGTTCGGCCATTCGCGACAGGATATCGATATCGCGCGTCACCAGAGCGGACTTTGTCACGATGCCGACTGGATGGCCGCGCGCTTCCAGCACTTCGAGGATTTCGCGCATGATCCGGTATTGCTTCTCGATCGGCTGGTAGGGGTCGGTGTTGGTGCCGATGGCGATGGTGCGCGGCTGATAGCTGTCTTTCGAAAGCTCCTTGTCAAGCAAGCGCGCCGCATCAGGCTTGGCGAACAACTTCGATTCGAAATCCAGACCCGGCGACAGGCCCATGAACGCGTGCGTCGGGCGGGCAAAGCAATAGACGCAGCCGTGCTCGCAGCCGCGATAGGGATTGATCGAACGATCGAAGGAAATGTCGGGCGATTCGTTGCGGGTGATGATTGTGCGCGGCTTCTCGACCTGCACTTCGGTTTTGAAGGGCGGCAGTTCCTCCAGCGAATTCCAGCCATCGTCGAACACGTGCCGGCTGACCGGCTCGAACCGGCCGGACGGATTGATGCCCGCTGACCTGCCGCGGTTGCGGTCCGGGCGGACACGCATGCCACTCTGCTCGACCATCGCATTGGCCATCTCGGCTCTTCCTGCTCCGAAAGCTGCAATGTCGGCGCGCACGATCTGTTCCATCTTCGCCCGCTCCCAAGGACTGTCCGTGTTGTGTCGAATCGCTCTGTTCATGAAATTATTCCTATTTGGTTGATGAGAACAAAGCAAGAACTTTCTATGGTGCGATGCAAAAACTGGCGCTGTCCGGCGCTTTCCGCTATTCGGCTGAGGATGCTCAGTGTTCTCATCGAAACCCGCAATGACGAGGAGGGCCTCGCCCGCACGCTCGCCTCGCTGATTGGCGGAGCGGTCGAGGGCGTGGTGCGTGAAGTCATCGTCTGCGACATAGGCTCCACCGACCAGACGCATCGTGTGGCCGAGCATGCCGGCTGTCAGTACGTGACGGGCGGTGTCGCTGCCGGCATCCGCCAGGCCAAGGGGGATTGGCTGCTGCTCCTGGAACCGGGCGCGCGGCTGGTGGAGGGCTGGATCGATGAGGTTGTCGCCCATACGGCAAGGCAGACCATGGCGGCACGGTTTTCGCGCACGCGAGCCAGCCGCACGCCGTTCCTGGCCCGGGTCTTTTCGGGAAACCGCGCCTTGGCCGACGGCTTGCTGATCAGCAAGCTTCAGGCGGCGGCTGCGGCCAAGAGTGCCGGCAGCGCCGAGGCCATCGCCCGTGGCCTCGCGACGAAGCGGCTCGACGCCGAGATTTGGATGGCGCCGGCCAAGCAGGAACGCCGCTCCTCGACATGATTTTTTGCAGCTGCTCAGGTCATTGTGCATTGCACAAAATCTGACGCGGGGTTAGCTTCCGTTCAAGCGGGAATTGGGTTTGGGACATGCCGAGTGGCGAGCACCGATGCGGCATCGGTGGTGCTCTCATAGCCGAGGACTCAATGAAGCTTTCAACCCCCGACACATCCGGCGCGCCCAGTCTCGAGGCCATTGCGCGCAACGGCAGCCTGCTGCGGCGCATCGCCGTGCGTATTCCAACCTATCTGACGGACCTGCGTGAGAACCCTGCCTGGCTGCCGATGTTCGTGCTGGCGCGCACCATGCCCGGACGCCGCATGCATTGGCTCGGCGCAAAGCGCGCCCGACCGGTCGCCAATGCCGGGGATACGATGTTTGCCGGTGTCGAACGGGGAGCGGTCGTCGATGCGCTGCGCTCCGACGGGCTGTTCTCAGGCCTGGTCCTGCCGCCTGATATCCATGAAGAGGTCGCCGACTTCGCCGGGCGCACGCCTTGCTTCGGCAATTTCGACCGCCGTCTCGAATTCATGCCGGGGGAACATGCCGAGGCCGAGAAACGCCTTGGCCGCTCGCTGCTCAGCGGGCATTTTTTCGAGCGCATCCTCGACTGCCCGGCGGCGCTTGCCATCCAGCGCGATCCGCTGCTTCTGGATATTGCCGCGCACTATCTCGGCGGCCAGGCAAAACTGATCACGACGCGCGTCTGGTGGAGTTTTCCAACCGGTGCGGCTTCGGACGCCGACAAGAACCTCGCCTCGCTCGGCAAGTATCATTTCGACCTCGATGATTGGCGCATGCTGAAATTCTTCTTCTACCTCAAGCCGGTCGACGCCGACACCGGTCCGCATGTCTATGTCAGGGGCAGCCACAAGCGCCGCAGCCTCAAGCACCAGCTTACCCTTCTGGTCGGTCATCCCGCGCAACAGGTTCTGGATGTCTATGGCGAGCAGAGCCCGGTGACGCTGACCGGCGAGGCCGGTCTCGGCTTCGTCGAGGACCCCTTTGGCTTTCATATGGGCACCGTGCCGGCACGCACGCCGCGACTGATGATGGAAGTCGGCTTCGGCGTATCGCCGCCGTCGCGCCGACGGTTTCATGGCGAGCCGGTTATCCGCTGAGAGCTGCCTATCCGAAGCTCATCTCGACAGGTGTCCAGTGTGTGCGGCGTCTGGCTTGGCGCTGCGCCCTGTTTTCCGTATCGAAGTCAACGCGGACCGGCTCCTGGTTGAACCGTTCGCGGTCGTCCAGGGCGTTGATGATGACGATCGCCCTTGCATCGTCATCTCTGGCGATTGCATCGTCATCTCTGGCGATTGCGGCGACGTAGACACCGCACCGCCGGCAGATCAGATAGTCGGCCGTCCTCAGCCCGAACTGATATCTCCGCAATTGCGTCTCGTCCTTGACCGAGATGACCAGTCTGCCATTCGGATCGGCAACGGCGCGCGAACCATGTCTGACACAGAACGAGCATTGGCAAGCGCGAACTTCGGTTTGCGGTGGCTCGAGCTCGGTTGAAAATTCAAGGCGTATATTGCCGCAATGGCATCCACCGGTGTGCACGGTCATCGTAGCTGCCTTGTCGTGAACGGCGATGATCGCCTTCAGACAAGGTACTTTTCCGAGGTCCGGTTTGGAATGGGGTTTCAAAGGCGCCGGTGCTGTTTTGCCTGGCGAACGCGGCGTGGAACCGGCGCTTTGCCTCGGCTTTTACGGAGCCGATTTGCCGCGCCGCAAATGCTCGTCCAGGCGCGGCATGATCTCGACGAAGTTGCATGGCGTGTGCCGGTAGTCGAGCTGCGCTTTCAGGATGCCGTCCCACGCGTCCTTGCAGGCGCCTGGCGAACCCGGCAGCACGAAGACGAAGGTGGCGTTGACGACGCCGCCGGTCGCCCGGCTCTGGATCGTCGAGGTGCCGATCTTGTCGTAGGAAATCCGGTGGAACACTTCCGAAAAGCCGTCCATGCGCTTTTCGAAGATCGGCTCCAGCGCGTCCGGCGTCACGTCACGACCGGTGAAGCCAGTGCCGCCGGTGGTGATGACGACATCGATATTCTTGTCCCGCGACCACGCCAGAACCGTGTCGCGGATTTTCTCACGGTCGTCGGTGACGATATTGCGGGCCGCCAGGATGTGGCCGGCCTCGGTGATGCGGTCAGCCAGCGTCTGGCCAGATTTGTCGTCGGCGAGGCTGCGCGTATCTGAAACGGTCAGCACCGCGATGCGCACGGGAATGAAGGAGCGGCTCTCGTCAATTCTGGCCATCAGCTCCCTCCGATGCGATGCTGCGCGTCGCGGCAACGAACCAGTCGGGCTGGCGGCCGCGGATCTCGGCGGCTGCGCGCTTGGCGACATTGCCGGTCTCGAACAGGCCGAAGCAGGTGGCGCCGGACCCGGACATTCGTGAAAAACCCGATCCAGCCTTGTTCAGCCAGGAAAGTGCCCTGCCGATCGCGGGCTGCATCGCCAGCGCGGCGGGCTCGAGATCGTTGCGGGTGATCTCCAGCCAGTTGCGCAGGCTGTGGAAATCGATGCTGCGCGGCAGCGGCGGCAAGGCTTCGTTGTCACGACGCGAAAGCGCTGCGAAGACCTCGGCCGTCGAGACCGGCATGCCTGGATTGACCAGCACCAGCCCAAGCGCCGAGAAATCCGGCACCATCGACAGCTCGTCACCGATGCCGCGTGCGACGAGCGGCCTGGCTGCCAGGCACATCGGAACATCGGCGCCAAGCGAAAGGCCGATCCGCGCCAGCTCTGCGCCATCGATATCCAGGCCCCATGTCTCCACCAGCCCGCGCAGCACCGTCGCCGCGTCGCTCGAACCGCCGCCGACGCCGGAGGCAACAGGCAAGTTCTTTTCCAGCCGGATGGCGACCGGCGGTGTTCTCTCGTGCCCGGCCGCCTGTCGCAGGGCATCGCGCGCCCTAGGCACCAGATTGCTGGCGTCGAGAGGAACGGCCGAGGCGTAACGGCCGGACACGGTAAATTCATCGCTGTCGGCGGGCGCGATTTCGACCCTGTCGCCAAACCGTGTGAACACCGCCAGGCTTTCGATCAGGTGATAGCCGTCAGGCCGCCTGCCGGTGACATGCAGCGCAAGATTGATCTTGGCGTGCGCGTGCCAGCTACGCGACCCGATGTCGGTGTCCACAATCGTCTGCGGGATGATGCTCAGTCCTTGGCCAGCCGGTATTCGCCGGTCTTCGGATCCTTGACCAAAGTGCCCATCGCGCCGTTGGCCGTCTGCTTTTCGGTACGCCGCACCTTGGCGGTCACGCGCTCGGCTTCCCTAATGAAGGTGCGGTAGCCGAAATAGGCGGCGACGCCAACGACGGCGAAGAAAATGATCTGCGGCATGCCAAAACTCCTCCCACGCTGGGCCGGCGAAGGCGGCCGGTCGGGTCGGTTAAGCTCTCATGCTAGACGGTTTTGCCGGGTTTTCAAAGCCCGAAGCGAGACCACAATGCGCGCTCTTCCGCCGCATCGATCACGCCGCTGGCGGCAGCGGCTACGATATCGGGCGCTGAAAAGCCCTTGCTTGAGCCGAACAGGCCGAAGCGGCTAAGAAAACCGCGCGGTGTCGTGATCAGCCTGAGCTGGGTTTTCGCCCCGAAACGGGTCTTGAGCACAGTGCGCATGTCGCCGAGCGCATCGACCAGACCGAGTTCGAGGCCCTTGATGCCTGTCCAGAACAGGCCGGTGAACAGGTCCGGGTCGTCCTTCAGTTTCGTGCCGCGCCGCTCCTTGACGAGGTCGATGAAGGTTGCGTGCACCTCGAGCTGCAGCGCCTTCAGCCGTTCGACATCTTCCTTCTTCTCGGGCTTGAACGGATCGAGCACCGCCTTGTTCTGGCCGGCGGTGTGGACACGGCGCTCGACACCGATCTTTTTCATCAGTTCAGGGAAGCCGAACGAGGCCGATACCACGCCGATCGAACCGACGATGGACGACGGATCGGCGAAGATCTCGTCGCCAGCGACCGCGATCATGTAGCCGCCCGACGCCGCGACATCCTCGACGAAGACCAGTACCTTTTTGTTCTTTTCCGTGGCCAGGTCACGGATGCGCTTGAAGATCAGCCGAGACTGCACCGGCGAGCCGCCCGGCGAATTGATCGAGATGGCGACCGCCGGCGCGTCGTAGGAGAACGCCTTCTCGATGAGGCCGGCGGTGGAAGCCAGCGACAGGCTCGGCCGAAACTGGCCACCGCCTGCCATGATGGTGCCGTGCAGCCGGATGACCGGAATGGTGACGACGGTGGAGCGCCAGGATTTCGGCAGCAGGCGGTTGATAAGGCGTTTCACGAGGGCGCGGTCTCCGGTCGGTGGGTTGCAGGCATGTAGGGATTTCCCGGCCAACGGCAATGTCGCCGGGCAGAATAGCTCAATCTCCGAACAGCGAGGCGAGGCCGTTGGTGATCATTTCGCTGCGCTCGTCGGGGCCGTTGCCTGACTGCGTGTGGAGCATTAGGGGCGGGCGTATGGCAAGCTTTCCCCGCGCCCCGAGCGCTGCCCGCACGACGATGCGGATCGCCGCCGCATCGGGACGAGGGTGGACGGCGAGCATCTCGGCATCGCCGAAGCGGCCGGCGATCGCATCGAGAATGGCGCCGAGCTGTTCGGGCCGGGCGATTACGGCGAGCCCGCCGCGCGGCCTCACCACCGCCGCCGCACTTCTGATCCAGCTCTCGAACAGCCCGTCCTCCATGACATGGGCTTCCTTTCGCAGGCGATCCGATGTGGCGCGGTCCCGGGGGGCATTGAAAGGCGGGTTCATGATGACGAAGTCGAAGTCGTTGTCGGCGAGGCCGGCGGCCGCCCGCGCCCGGCCCGATACGGTGACATTGGCGACCAGCACGGATGCGCGATCGCTGAGATGGGCATTGCCGGGATGGGCAAGCGTCGCCGCCGCGAAGGCCGCCATTTCCGGCGCTCGTTCGACAAGCACCGCCTGTGCCGCCGGGCAGCGTGACAGCACCGCCAGTCCGGCAGCTCCGGCTCCCGCGCCGAAATCGGCCAGGCGCCCGCCAAAGGTCGATGGCACGGATGCCGCCAGCATCATCGCATCCATGCCGGCGCGATGGCCGCCCTGCTTGGGCTGGACGAGCCAGAACCGGCCGCGATGGAAAGCGTCGACCGTATGGGCCGGCGTGTCCGGAACAAGGGCGGCGGGCGCGGCGGACATTATTTTCCGCGGATCTCGTTGGCGATACCGGCATCCCTGAGGATGCGCCGTGCCGCGTCGGCCTGGTCGGCGTCGACCATGACGCGTTTCTGCAAAAGACCGATCGATCCTTCGAGAATGCTCATATTCTGATCGGCGACAAAGCAGGCGATGCCGGCGTCGCGCATCAGCGATTCCACAAAGGAGATGATCACGGCATCGTTGGTGCGGACAAGTTCTATCATCGTATGAAACTCGCAGTTTGCGCTATTGATGTAAACGGGCAGGGGATTCCGAGGCAGAGCCCCGTTCCCTCTGTGGTCGTTGACATTCCGTCATCGACGCCGCGCCAATTCGCCACTTGCCGTGGCCATGTCCGCCGCCCTAGAGTCCATGCAGGGACTAAGGGTGCCGTCGCACGCTCTATACCAAGACGGGAGTGATTGTCGTGGGTGTCGTTCTCAACATCGAAAACGGGAAGCGGGAGCCTGCCTCCATCAAGGATCTGATCGATCTGACAGCGGCCGATATGGGGCGCGTCAATGAATTGATCCTGTCCAAGGCCGGCTCCGACGTCGAGATGATCCCGGAGGTCGCCAATCATCTGATCTCGTCCGGCGGCAAACGGCTGCGGCCGATGCTGACGCTGGCCGCCGCGCAGATGTTCGGCTATGCCGGCGAAGGCCACGTCAAGCTCGCCACCTCCGTCGAATTCATGCACACGGCGACGCTGCTGCACGACGATGTCGTCGACGAGAGCGGCATGCGGCGCGGCAAGAAGACCGCCCGCATGATCTGGGGCAACCAGGCAAGCGTGCTGGTCGGCGACTTCCTGCTCGGCCAGGCTTTCCGCATGATGGTCGATGTCGGCTCGCTCGAAGCGCTCGATATCCTGTCGAGTGCTGCCTCGATCATCGCCGAGGGCGAGGTTATGCAGCTTGCCGCCGCCAAGAACCTCGAAACCACCGAGGACGAGCATTTCGCCGTCATCAAGGCCAAGACCGCCGCACTTTTTTCGGCTGCTGCCGAGGTCGGGCCCGTCATTGCCCAGGCGACCCGCAACGATCGTGCGGCGCTGCGCTCCTACGGCATGAATCTCGGCCTTGCCTTCCAGCTGATCGACGACGCGCTGGACTATGGCGGCACCAGCAAGGATCTCGGCAAGAATGTCGGCGACGATTTCCGCGAAGGCAAGGTGACCTTGCCGGTCATTCTCGCCTATCGGCGCGGCACCAAGGCCGAGCGCACTTTCTGGAAGCGCGCCATCGAGGACAATGTCACCGATGACGCCGGCCTGGAAAAGGCGATCGGCCTGATGACCCGCCATGGCGCTATTGCCGACACGATCGGGCGCGCCCGCCATTTCGGCGAGATCGCCCGCGACGCGCTGGCGCCGCTGGAAGCGACGCCGCAGAAATCGGCGCTGATCGACGTCATCGATTTCTGCATCAGCCGGGTGAACTGAGCGGCGTCACCCGGTTGCCCGCTGCTTCGCCTTTCCCGGCAAAGCGAACGCGGCCAGCAGGCTGACAAAGATGCCCGCCGCCGCCAGCCAGAAGGCGATCTGTATGCCGTCGGCGATCGCGGCCTTCAGTGCATCGCCAGTCAATCCGCCGACATGGCTGTTGGCGATCGCGATCAATGTTGCCATGCCGATCGCGTTGCCGATGTTGAGCGTCGTGCAGGCCATTCCCGAGGCAACGCCCTGTTCGTCGTGTGCCACGCCCGACGCGGCCGCGATCCACATGGCGGTCCAGACGATGCCCTGTCCGACACCGGAGATGATCAGGCCGGGAACGATGGCGGCATAGCTGCTGTCGGCTGATGCTCCAAGGACCATCAGCGCTGTGCCGGCTGCGCCGACTATCATGCCGCCGACCAGGGTCGAGCGTGTAGAAAAGCGCGTCGCCAGGCGTTCACCAAGCTGCGTGCCGGCGGCGATGGCGATCGACGGCACCAGGAACGCCAGGCCTGTTTGCAGGGCGGTGAAGCCATGTACGGTCTGCAACAGCACGGTCAGGAAATAGGGCAGGGCTCCGAACGTTCCCATGAACAGGAAGGTGATCGTCATGCCGGCGACGAGGCTGCGATTGCGGAACAGCCGCAGCGGCATCAGCGGGTCAGCGCTCTTCGCCTCAATCAGCGCGAAGGCGATAATGAAGATCGCTGCCAGTGCGGCGCTGGCGATGATCGCTGGCGAACCCCAGCCATATTCAGGTCCCTGGACCAGCGTGAAGACCAGCAATGTGGCGCCTGCGGTGACGGTCAGCGCGCCCGGCAGATCGAAGTTGCGGTGCTGGTGCCGCTTGGGATCGCGCGGAATGATGGCAAATGCGGCGATGATGGCGATGCCAGCCAGCAGCACATTGACGTAGAAGACCGACGACCAGCCGAAGGCGCCTGTCAGGATTCCACCGGCCAGTGAGCCAAGGGTAAGGCCGCTCGCGCCGGCACCGCCCCACACCGCCAGCGCCCTGTTGCGTTCCGGTCCTTCGGCAAACAGGCGGTTGATCAGCGAGAGCGTCGCCGGGAACAGGAAAGCGCCGCCGATGCCTTGCACGGCACGCGCAGCGATGATGATTTCCGGCGACCAGGCGAGGCCGCCGACCAGCGACGAAAGCGCATAGAGCCAGAGCGCGAAGATGAAGATGCGGCGCTGACCGATAAGGTCGGCGGCGCGGCCGCCGAACAGCAGAAAACCGCCGGTAAACACGGTGTAGGCGCTCACCACCCATTGCAAGGTCTGGCCGGAAAAGCCCAGCCCAGCCCCGATTTCGGGCAGCGCCACGAAGACGATGTTGATGTCGAGAGCGATGATAAGCTGGGCGAAGGCGAGCAATGCCAGCGTGGCGCCGCGCTTCGCGCCAATCCCTCCCTGTGTCGCAGTGGCGCCGAATGGCAGCCCTTGATCGAGTGAACTCATGCCAGTCTCCTTTCGATTCTTTATCGATCGACAAAGAATTGAATTTGCAATCTTGAGTCAAGCGGATTATTTGTGGATCGATAAAGAAATGGAGGTTGCGATGGCGGGACGGCCAAGGGAGTTCGACAGAGCCCAGGCTCTGCAGAAAGCGCGCGATGCCTTCTGGATGCGCGGCTACGAGGGCACCTCGATGGCCGACCTCGTCTCCATGCTTGGCCTGGCCTCGGCGCGCATCTATGCCGCCTTTGGCTCGAAGGAGGATCTGTTTCGCGAAGCCGTTGTTCTCTACGAAACCAGCGAAGGAAGCTTCGCCACCGGTGCCCTTGCCGAAGAACCAACCGCTCGGCGGTTTGTCGAGCGGCTGCTGCGCGATGCGATCGATATCTACACAAGGCCGGATCTGCCGAAGGGCTGCATGGTTGTCTCGGCCGCCACCAACTGCGCTACCGAAAATGACGGCGTGCTGCATTGGCTGGCCGAGCGCCGACTGGCGCGCAATGCATTGATTGTGGAGCGCCTGAGAAAGGGTGTTCGCGACGGCGACCTCAAGCCGGATACCGATCCGGAAGCGCTTGGCGACTACTACATCACGCTGTTGTTTGGCCTCTCAGTGCAGGCGCGCGACGGGGTGCCGAAGAAGCGGCTGCATGACCTGGTCACCGTGGCGATGCCTGCGCTCGACGGTTTCGTCTCACAGCCTTGAGTCTTGCTTCTGGCGCCTCGCGATTTCGACTGCAATTGGCTCGACAAGCTGCCCTGCCGCAAATTATCTATAAACATGGCAAAGGGCACAGACGACACCATCGCGGTGCGCATCAGCAAGGTGCTGGCGGACCGCATCATCTCCGGCGCGATCGAGCCGGGGGCCAGGCTTCGGCAGGATCATATCGCCGAGGAATTCCAAACCAGCCATGTTCCCGTACGCGAGGCCTTCCGCCGCCTCGAGGCGCAAGGGCTGGCCATCGGCGAGCCGCGGCGCGGCGTGCGCGTCGCGTCTTTTGATCTGGGCGAGGTCAAGGAAGTCGCCGAAATGCGCGCCGCCCTTGAAGTGCTGGCGCTGCGCCACGCCGCGCCGCACCTGACATCGGCCATTCTCGATCTCGCCGAGGAGGCGACCAAGGCCGGCGACAAGTCCCGCGATGTCAGGTCGTGGGAAGAGGCCAACCGCGCCTTCCACCGCTTGATCCTGGCGCCATGCGGCATGCCGCGCCTGCTCGCCACCATCGACGACCTGCACGCGGCAAGCGCCCGTTTCCTGTTCGCGGCATGGCGCTCGGAGTGGGAGACGCGCACCGATCAGGACCATCGCGCGATCCTCTCCGCCTTGCGGCAGGGAAACACCGAATCCGCGGCCGTCACACTGGGGCGGCACGTCCAATGGATTGGCCGTAAGCCGGTCAGGACGGCCTCCGGGACGACGCGCGAAGCTTTTGCCATCGTAGGTTAGTCGGCCTCCGCCAAAGCCAGGGCTTGCAATCTCCAGGGAAGTGTGGATTCGATAATAGATCGGAAAGAGAAATTATCTATAATTTTCAATCGATCAAAGGAATCCCAATGACAGACGTCGCATTCTCCCCCGGCAAGCCGTCGTTCAGTCCGCTCCGGCTCCAGGATCGTTCTCTTGCCTGGCAGGTTGGAGCCGTCGTGCTTGGCACCCTGTTCCTGGCGCTGGCGTCCTACATCGAAGTGCCGATGGTGCCGGTCCCGGTGACCATGCAGACCTTCGCCGTGACATTGGTCGGCGCGCTCTATGGCTGGCGGCTTGGCGCGCTCACCATCGTCGCCTGGCTGGTCGAGGGTGCGGTCGGCTTTCCGGTTCTGTCCGGAGGGGCAGCGGGTGCGGCGCATTTCGTCGGGCCGACGGCTGGCTATCTCTTCGCCTTCCCGCTTGTCGGCGCCTTGGTCGGCTGGCTGGCAGAACGCGGCTGGAACGGCAAAAGGGTGATGCTTGCCTTTGTCGCCATGCTGCTTGGCAACCTTGCCTGCCTTGTGCTGGGCACAGCATGGCTTGCCGTCGTGATTGGAGCCGAACAGGCCGTTACCTTCGGCTTCCTGCCGTTCATCGTCGGCGGCTTGCTCAAGTCAGCGCTGGGTGCCGCGACCCTCATGGCCTTTCCCGGCGGCAAGGCCAAGCCGGCCAATCCGTGACGATCAGGCTGCGCGCCCATCATCTCCTTTGCCTGCTCACCTATGTGGGCAAGGGATACAGCCCCGCCTTCACCGCCAATTATGATCGCGTCGCGGAGCGCCTGAGCCGGGGCGAGGACATCCTCCTCGTTTCCGGCCCCGACGATGTCTGCGCTCCATTGCTCGACGAGCCGGAACCTCACTGCCTCAACGAGAGCGTCGTCGAGCGGGACCGGCTCGCCGGGCTGGATGTAGAGGAATTGCTGGCGCGGCCAATCCGGGTCGGCACCCACCTCGATCTCGACACGGGGACCTTGGCCCGGATGCGGCAGGCGTTTTCGGCTGGCCTTGTACGCAAGGCCTGCGGCGGCTGCGAATGGAACGAACTGTGCAGCACGATAGCGGCCGGTGGATACAGCGACACGCTGGTGCAGCGGTCCGCCGCGCCAGCCGAGGGTTGATATTGGCCCCGAGCCTTAGCGGTCGAAGCCGAGCTCAAGGGTCGAATCTGCGATATCTTCGGCGCCGCGCAGGGCCAACACCGAAAATTCAAGACCGGAAAACTGGTGCCTGTCGCCATGATTTGTTAATCGGGTGCCCGGATTGTGAATTCGAGGCGGATTGAAGCGCGACCCCAAAAAGGCCATGCTTTGCCTGGAAAGATCGAGTCTACGCCGATCCCGCTGATGCGGAGATGGCGCCTGGCTGAAAGGGATATGATGCGGCAAGGACGTGCGCGCTGGCTGACAAGGCTGGCAATTGTGACCGGCATGGCGATCTCGGCTTTGCCGGCCTATGCCAAGCAAACCACCGAACCGGTCAAGATCACGTCGTTTTCGGGCGCTTATCTGGCGGCCCGGGTCGCCGAGGGCGACAACGACCTCGACAGCGCCATCGCCTACTACAAGCAAGCATTGGCCTTCGACCCGAGCGACACCGGCCTGCAGCAGAGCCTGATGCTGTCGCTGATCGCGCAAGGGCGCTTCGACGAATCCCTGGTCTATGCCGACAAGCTCAAGGAAGTGCCTGACGTCGAGCGTTTCTCGCGCTTGGCGCTCGCCGTCGATTCCTTCCACAAGAAGGATTTCACCAAGGCGCAGTACTGGCTCAAGCTGTCGCTGGAATCCGATCTCGACCGGTTGATCTCCGGCGTGATGTCCGGCTGGGCGCAGCAAGGCGCCGGAGAGCCTGCCGATGCGATGGCGTCCATCGACAAGCTGCAGGGGCCGGATTGGTTCGGCCTGTTCAAGTCGTTCCACCGCGCCCTGATCGCTGATGCATCCGGCATGCCCGAAAAGGCCGAGGCGATCTATGCCGCGACCATGCAGGATACCGCCGCCGGCGGTGCCGCTCCCGAAACCTGGATGCGCAATGCCCAGGCCTACGCCTCGTTCCTGGTCCGCAAGGGCGACAAGTCCAAGGCGCTGTCGGTGCTCGACCAGGCCGAGGCGTTTTCGCCGGGCAAGCTGGAAATCGTCGCCTTGCGCGACCGAATTGCAAAAGGCGACAGGATTGCGCCGCTGGTTGCCGGCCCATCCGATGGCGCCTCCGAAATCCTGCTCGACCTCGCCACCGCGCTCAACCGTGGCGGCGGCGAGCCGTTCGTGCGCCTCTATCTGCAATATGCGCTTGCTTTGAAGCCTGACAGCGACGCTGCCCTTGTGCAACTCGCCGCCGTGTCCGAGCAATTGAAGGACGGCGAAGGTGCCATCGCGCTCTATCGCCGGATTCCCGCCGCTTCGCCGCTGAAGGAGCTTTCGGACCTGCAACTCGGCCTCAATCTTGCCGATCTCGACCGTCACGAAGAAGCGATCACCCATCTGAAAGCCTTGGTCGACGCCCATCCCAATGACATGCGCGCCTATCTGGCGCTCGGCGGCGTCTATTCCTCGAAGGACGATTTCCGTTCGGCCGCCACTCTCTACGATAAGGCCGTCGAGGTGCTGAAGGCGCCGACCGCGGCCAACTGGAACATCTTCTACCAGCGCGGCATCGCTTATGAGCGTCTGAAGGAATGGCCCAAGGCCGAGCCGAACTTCCGCAAGGCGCTGGAACTGTTCCCCGACCAGCCGCAGGTGCTGAACTATCTCGGCTATTCCTGGGTCGACATGAACATGAACCTCAAGGAAGGCCTGGCGATGATTCAAAAGGCCGTCGACCTCAGGCCGAGCGACGGTTACATCGTCGATTCGCTGGGTTGGGCCTATTTCCGCCTCGGCAGGTTCGATGACGCGGTGCGCGAAATGGAACGCGCCGTGTCGCTGAAGCCGGAAGATCCGGTTCTCAACGATCACCTCGGCGACGCCTACTGGCGCGTCGGCCGCAAGCTGGAAGCCACCTTCCAGTGGAACCAGGCTCGCGACCTGAAGCCGGATCCCGATGTGCTGGCCAAATTGCAGCAGAAGCTGATGAAGGGCCTGCCGCCGATCGAGTCCAACACGGCGCAGGAAACTCCGAAGGTCAAGCCAGAGCCGGTGCCCGCCCCGAAGGGGTGACGTCAGCCATTTGAATTCAAGGCGAACGGGGCTCTTTTCGGAGTCCCGTTTTCGTTTGAACCGTATTCGGCTGGCTGCCTCAGAAGAGCTTGCGATAGACGACGAAGCCGGAGTGTTCGGCGACCTTGTCGTAAAGCTTCATCGCCGTGTGATTGGTCTCATGCGTCAGCCAGTACACCCGGCCTGAGCCGGCCGCCTGCGCGCGCTCGTAAACGCCCTCGATCAGCGCCCGTCCGATGCCTTTGCCACGCGAGGCCTGCGTGGTGAAAAGGTCCTGCAGATAGCAATTCGGCGCGATCGCCGTGGTGCTGCGATGGAAGAGATAGTGCACGAGGCCGAGAAGCTGTCCCTCGCCTTCGGCTACCAGCGCGTGGACCGGCTCATAGGCATCGAAGAAACGAGACCATGTCATCTGGGTGATCTCTCCCGGCAGGGCGGTTTCGCCCGAGCGGCCATAAAATGCATTGTAGCCGTCCCACAGCGGCAGCCATTGCTCGAAATCCTGTCGCGCGACAGGGCGGATGACGATCGGGCTGGGCATGGCTGAAACCTGTTGTCGTTGCTGCACAGGCGAACAGAGCGCAGGCCCGAGAGATGGGCAATGGGCCAGCCCCTGCAAAGCTGTCGGCGCGACCGCATCGGCGTGCTTTGCTTGACGCTTTGCTGCCGGGTCTCTAGGACGTGCCGGCAAGCTAGCCTGTGCTGTCGAGGCCATCCGTGACAATTGAAATCCCCGCCCATATGCATCCCAGCCGCTCGTTCCAGGGGCTGATCCTGACCTTGCACAACTATTGGGCGGCCTATGGCTGCGTCATCCTGCAACCCTACGACATGGAAGTCGGCGCCGGCACCTTTCATCCGGCAACGACGCTGCGCGCGCTCGGCCCAAAACGCTGGAACGCTGCCTATGTCCAGCCTTCGCGTCGTCCCAAGGACGGGCGTTATGGCGAGAACCCGAACCGGCTGCAGCATTATTACCAATACCAGGTGATCCTGAAGCCGAACCCGCCCAATTTGCAGGAACTCTATCTCGGCTCGCTGGCGGCGATCGGCGTCGATCCGCTGCTGCACGACATCCGCTTCGTCGAGGACGATTGGGAAAGCCCGACGCTGGGCGCCTGGGGTCTCGGCTGGGAATGCTGGTGCGACGGCATGGAAGTCTCGCAGTTCACCTACTTCCAGCAGGTCTGCGGCATCGAGTGCGCGCCGGTGGCCGGCGAACTCACCTACGGGCTGGAGCGTCTGGCCATGTATGTGCAGGGCGTCGACAATGTCTACGACCTCAATTTCAACGGCCGCGAAGGCGCCGACAAGGTCACCTACGGCGATGTCTTCCTGCAGGCCGAGCAGGAATATTCGCGCCACAACTTCGAACACGCCAACACGGCGATGCTTCTGCGCCACTTCGAGGACGCCGAGGCCGAGTGCAAGGCGCTGCTCGACGCCGGCGCGCCGGCATCGAACGACAATCTGCCGATGCACCGCATGGTTTTCCCGGCCTACGACCAGTGCATCAAGGCCAGCCATGTCTTCAACCTGCTCGACGCACGCGGCGTGATTTCGGTCACCGAGCGGCAGAGCTACATCCTGCGGGTGCGCAATCTGGCCAAGGCCTGCGGCGAAGCGTTTTTGAAGACGCAGGCGGGTGGCTTGGCGGCCTGAGCTTCAGGCCCGCTTCATCATCTCGAGGGAAACGTTGATCGGCGGTACGGCCTGACCGCCGGCACCGTCGATCGTGCGCAATGCCTGTCGAACGCCCGGCATCGAGAAGGCACCGTGAGCCTGCGCCGTGAAGCAGGCGCCGAGCGCGAGGATCTGCAGAAGTCTGGATGCCGTTTTCATGGTCGTTGAGCCAATAGTTTCCTGCCTGAGCGTGGGTCGCTTCAGCGCTGCGTTCGGTTCATGGAAATCTTTGATCCAAGGACGGGTGGCGCGGTCTTGTCCCGACAGGGCGGCCAAAATTTCTGGAAACGGGCGCAAATCGGCGATCCCCGCGCGGAAAGGGTGACAGCGGCCAGCCGAGTTGCTATGCCCCCGCCCGGACCATTTTGCCGCGTGAGCCCCATCCATGCCTGACCTGCTTCTAGAACTCCGCTCGGAAGAGATTCCTGCCCGCATGCAGCGCAAGGCGGCGGGTGATCTCAGGAAGATGCTGACCGACGGTCTGGTCGAGGCGGGGCTGACCTATGAAGCGGCGCGCGAGTACTGGACGCCACGCCGGCTGACGCTCGATATCAGGGGTCTCACCGCGCGCTCGAAGGATATAAGCGAAGAGATCAAGGGGCCTTCGACATCGGCGCCTGAACAGGCGGTCCAGGGATTCCTGCGCAAGGCCGGACTTTCCTCGATCGCCGAGGCCCATGTCCATTCCGACCCGAAGAAGGGCGATTTTTATGTCGCCCACATTTCGAGGCCGGGCAGGGCGGCGGAAGAGATCATCGCCGAACTGGTGCCGGGGATCATCCGCAATTTCCCGTGGCCGAAATCGATGCGCTGGGGACCGGCCTCGGCCAAGCCAGGCTCGCTGCGCTGGGTACGGCCGCTGCAATCGATCCTGTGCACCTTCGGCCCGGAGACCGAGGAGCCTGTCGTGGTCGATTTCGAGATCGACGGTATCCGCTCCGGCAACACCACCTATGGCCACCGTTTTCATGCGCCTGACGCCATCACGGTACGCCGCTTCGACGACTATGTTTCCAAGCTGGAAGCGGCCAAGGTCGTGCTCGATGCTGATCGGCGCAAGGAGATCATCCTTGCCGATGCCCGCAATCTCGCCTTCGCCAACGGGCTTGACCTGGTCGAGGACGACGGGCTGCTGGAGGAGGTGTCCGGGCTGGTCGAATGGCCTGTCGTGCTGATGGGCGAGTTCGAGGAGGCATTCCTGGCCATTCCAGCCGAAGTGATCCGACTGACCATCCGCGCCAATCAGAAGTGCTTTGTGACGCGGCCGCAGGGTGTCGACGACGCGCTTTCCAGCCGCTTCATCCTCACCGCCAATATCGAAGCGAAGGATGGCGGCAAGGAGATCGCCCACGGCAACGGCAAGGTGGTGCGCGCCCGCCTGTCCGACGCGCTTTATTTCTGGACGACCGACCAGGGCGATTTGCCTGACCTGGCTGAGCTCGAGGCATCGGCGGAAAAATTCGGGCTTGATCTCAAGAAGCCGCTCGACCAGCGCATGGCCCGGCTCGACCATCTCGGCGTGACTTTCCACGCCAAGCTCGGCACGCAGGGCGAACGGGTGGAGCGGATCAAGCGATTGGCGGAAGAACTGGCGCCGATCGTGGCGGAGTCAATCTCCCCCCTTGAGAGGGAGATGGCCGGCAGGCCAGAGGGGGTCGCCGCGCGTGAAGCGCCGGCGTCCTCTGTCAGCGAAAGGGAGTCGCGTCCGGTCGTGCCGACCCCCTCTGTCGCCTTCGGCGACATCTCCCCCTCGAGGGGGGAGATTATCGCGCTCGCAGGTCGTGCCGCGGTTCTCGCCAAGGCCGATCTCACCACCGAAGTCGTCGGCGAGTTTCCGGAACTGCAGGGTGCCATGGGCCGCAAATATGCGCTGCTTCAGGGCGAGCATGCATCGGTCGCCGCTGCAGCGGAGGAACACTACAAGCCGCAGGGCCCGTCCGATCGCGTACCGAGCGATCCGGTGTCGGTCGCTGTCGCGCTCGCCGACAAGCTGGATACACTGGTCGGCTTCTGGGCGATCGACGAAAAGCCGACAGGGTCGAAGGACCCTTATGCGTTGCGGCGGGCCGCGCTCGGGGTTGTTAGAATATTGGTCGAGAATAATATTCGACTGGCGCTGATATCCATTGTCGGGACGGCTTCCGACCTCCTCGCCTTCTTCCACGACCGCCTGAAGGTCTATCTCCGTGACCAGGGCGCACGGCATGATCTCATCGATGCGGTGTTGGCGGCAGGTTCGCGCCCCATCTCCCCCCTAGAGGGGGAGATGTCGGCGAAGCCGACAGAGCGGGGCGCTGTCCCGCCGACCTCTCAGCGCGAAGCGCCCCCCTCTGCCCTGCCGGGCATCTCCCCCACAAGGGGGGAGATTGGCCAATCGCGGTCCGACGATCTCCTGCAGATCGTGCGCCGGGTCGAGGCGCTGGGCTCCTTCCTCGATACGGAGGACGGTAAGAACCTGCTCGCCGGCACCAAGCGTGCGGCCAACATTCTGGCCGCCGAGGAGAAGAAGAAAACGGCGGTCGCCGAAACCGTTGAGCCGGCGCTGTTTCGCGAGGATGCCGAGAAATCGCTGTTTGCGGCGGTGAATCAGGCTGAGAAGCAAGCCGGCGAAGCGATTCAAAACGATGACTTTTCCGGCGCCCTGCTGGCGCTTAGCGTGTTGCGCGAGCCGGTTGATTCATTCTTTGAGCATGTTCTCGTAAACGATGAGGATCAGGCGGTGCGTGCCAACCGCCTGGCGCTGCTCGCCCGCATCCGCGCGGCCACCGGTCAGGTCGCGGATTTCTCCAGGATCGCAGGTTAAGGCGAAGAAAATATTCTCTGCTACCGGCCGCTCAAGCCGGCTTACAGTCATATGGCGATGATCTCTCCGTGGCAAAAGGGACATGTTCCCCAACCCCACGGAGGCTTCCATGAATTCCGATCACGAAATCGAAGTGACAGAAGAAACTCCCGCCGAGGCGCTTGAATCCGCTTCCGAAACCATCCTCGATCATGCCGCCGCAGCAGCGGTCGAAGCCGCTGACCTGTCTGATGACGACGAAGATGAAGACGAAGAAGACGAGGACGAAGACGACGCCGAGGACAGCGTGAAGGCTGAAGGCGACGAGTCCGAAGAAGATGATGATAAGGAAGAAGCGGCCTGATTTTTTTCAGCCGCCGAGTCTATCGATGGCAAGGCGGCGCTGAGGCGCCGCCTTCCTATCAGCCGTCCCCGAAGCCGACGGTCAGCCGTCCCCGGCGATAGTCAGTTCTCGAGAATGCTGACGCGCACGCTGTTTTCGTAGACATCGACCTGGATCAGCGGTTCGCCATTGACGATGGCGCGCTTGGTCGAGGAACTCATCGCACCGCCGCGTTCCAGCATGCGTTGCAGGTCGGCGCGCTGGCCGTTGGTCCTGAACCAGCCATCAGCCTCGTCGTCGCTGTCACGGCGGTGGAATTTGTGCCAGTTGGCGCGGTCCTGTCGCACCATCTGCGCGGCATTGTCCAGCGCATAGCCGTCACTCGCCTGATGATCCCGATCGGAAATGCGCGCGACATAGGATCCCAGCATGTCGTCGGCATGAGCCGCGACGACGCCAAGCAATGACGCCAGCAGAAGGCCTGCCCCGGTTACGATTCCAGATTTTCTCATGGTCCCCCCTTTACCCCCGGTGATGAAATCCCGTCGGCCAGAAATGCCTAGAACGGGGCTTGCCTGGCAATGGTGCGCCGGGCGCCAGACCACCGTCAAGTCACGCCATCGATGTCAGCTGTCTTTGAGCCGGGGCTATTTGGTGTAGCCGTTGGGAGGCATGTGCTGCCCTGCTGCCGGCGCCGGAGCGCTCGGCGGCGTGGGTTGGTTCTCGGCGTTCCCTGAGGGGGCTGCGGAAGCGGTGGCCGTTGCCGGCGCCGTGCCAGCGGCCGGCGCGGCACCGGCCGCTGGTGCTGCGGTTGGCGCCGGTGCAGGGAAATCGGGACCGGTAACGCCGCCACGAATGACCATCGGGCCTGGCTGGAAGCCGTGCCCGGTCGCGGGCTTGTCCGGGATCGCCGCCACCTTTTCATCGGTGACGTCGGGCTGCGCTTCCCCTTTTGCCACCACCGACAGCGCATCGCTGGCGTTGACCGCATCGGCGGTTCCAGGCTGGTTGGGGGCGCCGATCCTGACGATCGATGGGGTGGAGGATGGCGTGCCTGGAAAAACCAGGGATGACGCCTGGGCTTCGCCGGCCGCAACAGCAAGAATGATACCCAGCAGGATACGCGCAGACACTGATGTCGCTCCCCTTTGCCCAGAAGCTCTTCGATAGCAGGCCGGAATTGATGCCGGCTTTCGTGGAAACATAGCATTTTAGGGATTGATAAATCGCCAATGCTCCTGCTCGCCAACAATCGGTTACCCAACAGCGGCTTGCCCAACGGCCGCCATCGTACTACGCACCCCGCATCTGCGAGGTGACGAGAGTGGCTGAAATACTTAGCTCGGGCGAGGCGCTGGAGCGGGCGCTGGCGCTGCTCCGGGCCGGCGATGTCGTCGCCATCCCGACGGAAACCGTCTACGGGCTTGCCGGCGACGCCACCAACGGCATCGGCGTGGCGCGCATCTTCGAAGCCAAGGGGCGGCCGCGCTTCAATCCACTGATCGCCCATGTCGCCGACATGGCGATGGCAGAGCGCATCGCGATGTTCGATCCGCTGTCGAAGAAACTGGCGCTGGCATTCTGGCCCGGTCCGCTGACGCTGGTGCTGCCGCAGCGGCCCGGCAACGGCATCCATCCGCTGGTCACCGCCGGGCTCGATACAATCGCCTTGCGTATGCCGAGGGGCTTTGGCGGCGACCTGATCACCAGGCTCGGCCGCCCGCTTGCAGCACCCAGCGCCAATTCATCCGGCAGGATCAGCGCGACGACCGCGCAAGCGGTGGCGGCCGATCTTGGCGCACGCATAAAGCTGGTGGTCGATGGCGGCGCGACCCCGGTCGGGTTGGAATCGACGATTCTCAAGGCTGAGGGGGACAGATTGCGGCTGCTGAGGCCCGGCGGCATCGCCGCCGAGGAGATCGAGGCGGCTATCGGCATGGAGCTGTTGCGCGGCGGCGCCGCCGGCGTCGAGGCGCCCGGCATGCTCGCCTCGCACTACGCGCCGGGTGCCGCGATGCGGCTCAATGCCGGCGCGGTCGGCGAGGGCGAGGCTTTGCTCGGCTTCGGCGGTCAGAGGGCACAAGGCTGGCGCCGCGCCGAAGCCTTCCTCAATTTGTCCGAAACCGGGGACCTGCGCGAAGCGGCGAGCAATCTGTTCGCCTATATGCAGGAACTCGACCGCAGCGGCGCGCGGACCATCGCCGTCGAGCGTATTCCCTTCGACGGGCTCGGTGAAGCCATCAACGATCGGCTGTCGCGTGCCGCCGCCCCTCGTGACATCACACAGCCCACACCATAGTTTTCCCCCATGACCGAAATCACAGAGACACTCGATCCCGCTCTCATCGATCGCTTCGCGGCGATCGTCGGCGACAAATATGCACTGCGCGACGAGCGTGATATCGCGCCTTACCTCATTGAGCGGCGCGGGCTCTGGCACGGCGCGACATCGCTGGTGCTGCGGCCGGGCAGCGTCGACGAAGTCAGCCGGATCATGCGGCTGGCGACGGAGACGGGAACGCCTATCGTGCCGCAAAGCGGCAACACCGGGCTGGTCGGCGCGCAGGTGCCGGACAGGTCCGGGCGCGAAATCGTCCTGTCGCTGTCGCGGCTCAACCGCATCCGCGAGATCGACGTCCTGTCCAACACCGTGACGGTCGAGGCCGGCGTCATCCTGCAGACGCTGCAGGAGGCAGCCGACGCCGCCGACCGGCTGTTCCCGCTGTCGCTGGCCGCGCAGGGCTCCTGCCAGATCGGCGGCAATCTTTCCTCCAATGCCGGCGGCACCGGCGTGCTTGCCTATGGCAATGCGCGCGAACTCTGTCTCGGTGTCGAGGTGGTGCTGCCGACCGGCGAGGTGTTCGACGATCTGCGCAAGCTGAAGAAGGACAACACCGGCTACGATCTGAAAAACCTGTTCGTCGGTGCCGAAGGCACGCTCGGCGTCATCACCGCCGCCGTGCTCAAGCTGTTCCCGAAGCCGAAGGGGCGCGAAGTCGCCTTCGCCGGCCTGTCGTCGCCCGAGGCCGCACTTTCGCTGTTCAGCCTGGCCATGGACCGTGCCGGGGCAGCACTCACCGCTTTCGAACTGATCGGCAGACGGCCATATGATTTCACGCTGGCGCATGCCCAGGGCGTGGTGCGGCCGCTGATCGAGGACTGGCCGTGGTATGTGCTGATGCAGATTTCATCAGGCCGTTCGTCGGAGGATTCGCGGGCGTTGATCGAGGACGTGCTCTCGGCCGGCCTTGAACAGGAATTCGTCGGCGACGCCGTCATTGCGGCGAGCCTCGGGCAGGGGGATGCCTTCTGGAATTTCCGCGAGCTGCTGCCCGAGGCGCAGAAGCCGGAAGGCGCCTCGATTAAACACGACATTTCGGTGCCTATTGCATCGATCCCGCGCTTCATCGAAGAAGCCGCCGGCGCCGTGGCGTCGGTAAGTGCAGGCGCCCGCGTGGTCTGCTTCGGTCATATGGGCGACGGCAATCTCCACTACAACATTTCGCGGCCAGTCGACGGCGACGATGAGGCGTTCCTCGCTCTCTATCACCCCATGAACAAGGCGGTGCACGGTGTGGTGCGCAGCCTGCACGGTTCGATCTCGGCCGAGCATGGCATCGGCCAGTTGAAGCGCGACGAACTGATCGCCACCGCGCCGCCAATGGCGATCGATCTGATGCGAAGGGTGAAGGCCGCTTTCGACCCGGCCGGCATCATGAATCCGGGTAAGGTTATCTGAACCTTTCGACAAGTTGCGGCTGGTGGGATTCCGATAACCATCCCTGAGATCAGCAAAATTTAACCGACTTTCTTAAGCGGGGCGGTAAGGAGCCCGCGCTACTGTCTCAATACAAACGAGGCTGGAAAAACCGGCCCGGAGAGAACCGGACACCGGCTCTCAGGAGACAGACAGGAAGGCCACTCTATGAACACCGGACTGAAGCCAGTCTGGGCGGGACGCAACATGCGTCTCGACCCATTTCGCCTGCCGCAAGTGGTGAGCTACGCGACTCGCGACGACTACGGCGATGTAACCTTCACCATCGACCAGCGCGGCGCCGTGATCCGCCGCTTGCTCGAGATGAGCGGCCTGCCCGCGATCATCGTTCTGCCCTCCAATGCGTTCCGCGGCGTTGCCGCCCGCGCCATGGAAGACCCGGACGGCAATGTCACGGTGACCCTGGAACTCCTGCACAACGACCCGATGCTGTCGGTGCCGCTGCTGGTGGCCGACGATCTCGACGATGTCGCCGCCGACTGGCGCGCCTGGGCCGACGCTTACCGTCTGCCGATGCTGCTGATCGAATCGGACGGCGTTGCCCGCACCCTGGAAGAATCGCTCGGTGCCGCCATCAAGACGCTGCCGCCGCAGGACCGGCGCAAGGGGCGGATTTCGAACACGCGCCGCCCGCGTTTCCTCGCTCGCCGCAGGGCCGGCGCCCTCGGTCTCAGGCTGGTCATCGACGGCCAGGAGATCATTTCGAGGGATTAGCCTTCTTCTCCCCGTCCCTATACGGGGAGAAGTGCCCGGCAGGGCGATGAGGGGCAGCGCTGACCTAAGTGTTTGGCCACGACTTTAAGACTTAGTTGGGTATGCGTTGTGTCGCCGATGAATCTCTTGCCTCCCCTCCAAGGTCGGCGCTGCCCCTCATCCGGCTGCCGCCACCTTCTCCCCGTATAGTGACGGGGAGAAGGAAGACTAAACCAGCGGCTTCAGCGCCACCCACACAGCGCCGCCGATCAGACCAAGGAAGATCAGCCAGCCGACCTGGTTGTTCGACCTGAACAGCCGCAGGCATTGGTCCGGATTGTCGATGTCCAACACGGCGATCTGTCGGGCCATATGGGCGCCGGCGGCGATCAGTCCGGCCAGCGCCACCACCGGCGCTTGCGCCGACGCGAAGGCGATGGCGAAGCAGATCAGCGCGCCGCCGTAAAGCCCGGCCAGCCACGATTTGGTGTTATCGCCAAACAGGCGTGCCGTCGAGCGCACGCCGACAATGGCGTCATCTTCCTTGTCCTGATGTGCGTAGATCGTGTCGTAGCCGATCACCCACAGGATCGAGCCGATATAAAGCATGATGGCAGGCCCATCGAGATCGCCGAACTCGACCGCCCATCCCATCAGCGCGCCCCAGGAAAAGGCAAGGCCAAGCACCAGTTGCGGCCAGTTGGTTATCCGCTTCATGAATGGATAGATGGCGATGACCGCCAGTGAGCAGATGCCGAGCAGGACGGCGAAGCTGTTGAACTGGATGAGCACGACGAGGCCGACCAGGGCCTGCAGGACGAGAAACAGCCATGCCCGCCGGCGCGTCGCCTTGCCCGACGGCAACGGTCGCGAGCGCGTGCGCTCCACCTGGCTGTCGATGTCCTCGTCGACGAGGTCGTTGTAGGTGCAGCCGGCGCCGCGCATGGCTATGGCCCCGACCAGGAACAGCAGGAGATACACTGGTGCCGGCAGCAGTGAGAGCAGCGGGTCGCCCGGACGCGGATAGGCGCTTGCCGCCAAGGCCGCCGACCACCAGCACGGCCACAGCAGCAACTGCCAGCCGATCGGCCTGTCCCATCGAGCAAGCTGCGCATAGGGCCAAATCGAGTGCGGCAGCACGCGGTAGACCCAATGGCCGTTCGGCGCATCGGCGACACGGCCCTGGGCCGCTTTCGACTGGATATTTTCCATGTCCATGGAGTGGCAGCAGCGGCAGAAACCGTCAAGCGGCAAGCGGGAGAGTGGTGCCCGTCAGCCTTTCACGAGGCAAAGATGTCGCGGGTAGCGAACCAGTCCCTGGCCACCTCGACGAAGGCCAGCGCTGCATTCGACACACGCTGATGCGTGTCATAGGTCAGCAGGATCCGCTGCATGGGCAGCGGATCGGACAGCGGCTTGCAGATGAGCGGCAGGCCGTCATAGCTGCGGTCGCCGTGCGGGCGGGTATAGCTGACCGCGACGCCGAAGCCGTTGGCGACCATGCTACGCTGCAGTTCGAACGAGCTTGTCGTCATATCGGCCACCGGCGAAAGGCCGCGGCTGCGGAACAGGTCGAGCATGTGCTGCCAGCTGTGCGGCTGGTCCGTCGTGATCAGCGGATAGGCGGCCAGATCGGCAAGGCTGACCGTTGGCCGGTCCGCCAGGGCATGGCCTGCCGGCAACAGCGCGTGCGGGCGAAGTTCGCGCAGCAGGATGCGGGCGAAATGCGTCGGCAGGCTGAGATCATAAGTCAGGCCGAGATCGATGGCCGCATCACCCAGCCGTCGTCCCAGCGTCTCGAACGTCTCGTCGCGAACGACGACCTTGACGGCTGGATAGCGTTCGGAGAAGGCGCGGAGCAGGGCCGGCGCGAAGAACGGCGCCAGGTCCTCGAAGCATCCCAGCACGAGTTCCCCGCTGACAGCCGATTTGCTTGAACCCAGGCCGACGAGTTCTTCCGTTTCGGTGAGAACCTGTCTTGCCTTGGCCACGACGGCGCGGCCGAACGATGTCGGCGACACGCCGCTTCCGCGCTGGCGGACGAACAGCTTCTGGCCGAAATTCTTTTCGACCGCGTCGATCGCCACCGAAATCGACGGCTGAGAGACGTTCAGCATCTTTGCCGCGCCGGTGACGCTGCCGTGACGCGCCACGGCAACCAGGTAGCGCAGCTGCGTGAGAGTCACACTCATAGAGGCACTCTATATGTCGGATCGAAAGTTATTATTTTACCGAATGAAGAGGTGTTGCGATAGTGGCTTCATTCCAGAGGAGAACGCCATGGCTTCCCAGACTGCCACCATCGACGCCACCATGATCGGCGCGTCCACGATTGCCGACTATCAGCGTGACGGCGCTGTCTGCATTCGCGGCGCCTTCAAGGGCTGGGTCGACACGATTGCCGCCGGCATCGAACGCAACATGCAGAACCGCAGCGTCACCGCATCCGACATCGCCAACGGCCGCGGCAGTTTCTTCGATGACTACTGCAACTGGGAGCGCATTCCCGAATTCGTCGAGGTTGTGCGGGAATCACCGGCCGCCGAACTGGCGGCCGCGGTGATGCAGTCGCGCACCGCGCAGTTCTTCCACGATCATGTGCTGGTCAAGGAACCGGGTACGCAGAAGCCGACGCCCTGGCATCAGGACATCCCCTATTACTTCGTCGATGGCCAGCAGACCGTGAGCTTCTGGATTCCCATCGACCCGGTGAAGGAGGCGACGCTGCGCCTGATCGCCGGCTCGCACAAATGGGACAAGATGATCCTGCCAGTGCGCTGGCTCGACGACAGCAATTTCTATGCCGGCGAGGGCGACTATCTGCCGGTGCCAGATCCCGACAAGGATCCGTCGATGAAGGTGCTCGAATGGGAAATGGAGCCGGGCGACGCCATCCTGTTCGACTTCAGGACCGCGCATGGCGCGCGCGGCAACCTGACCGCGGCGCGGCGCCGGGCGCTGTCGCTGCGCTGGGTGGGTGACGATGCGCGCTATGTCGAGCGGCCGGGCCGCACCTCGCCGCCCTATCATGGCCACGGCATGCAGCCGGGCGAGAGGCTGCGCGAGGACTGGTTTCCGGTGGTCTACCAGGGCTGAAGCGAGGCCAGAAAATCGACGCCGATGTGCGCCGCCGATTTTCGGCTGGGGTAACGTTCCCGTGCGCAATTCCCATCAATGCGCCCGGATGCCTTGACCCGTCGCCCAGAGAGCAATAGCGGGTGCTCTAACGGATAGTCGGCATCAAGAGGTGGCCATGAACGTTCTTCTTCTCGGCTCCGGCGGCCGCGAACATGCGCTCGCCTGGAAGATCGCCGCATCACCGCTGCTGACAAAGCTCTATGCGGCTCCCGGCAATCCGGGCATCGGCAGCGAGGCTGAGCTGGTGAAGCTGGATTTAGCCGACCATGCCGCCGTGGCCGCGTTCTGCCGGGAGAAAAAAATCGACCTCGTCGTGGTCGGCCCGGAGGGGCCGCTGGTCGTCGGCATTGCCGACGATCTGCGCGCGCAAGGCATTCGCGTCTTCGGACCCTCCAAGGCTGCCGCACAGCTGGAAGGATCGAAAGGTTTCACCAAGGATCTCTGCGCCCGCTACAACATCCCGACCGCCGCCTATGGCCGTTTCAGTGACCTGGCCTCGGCCAAGGCCTATGTCGAAAAGACCGGAGCACCGATCGTCATCAAGGCCGACGGGCTCGCTGCCGGCAAGGGCGTCACCGTCGCCATGACGCCCAGTGAAGCACAGGCAGCACTCGATGCCTGCTTCGACGGTTCCTTCGGCGCCGCCGGCGCGGAAGTTGTGGTCGAGGAGTTCATGACCGGCGAGGAGGCGAGTTTCTTCTGCCTCTGCGACGGCACCACCGCACTGCCCTTCGGTACCGCGCAGGACCACAAGCGCGTCGGCGACGGCGACACCGGTCCCAACACCGGTGGCATGGGCGCCTATTCGCCGGCACCGGTGATGACGCCGGAACTGGTCGAGCGCACCATGCGCGAGATCATCGAGCCGACCATGCGCGGCATGGCCGAACTGGGCGCGCCGTTCTCCGGCGTGCTGTTTGCCGGGCTGATGATCACCGACAAGGGACCGAAGTTGATCGAATACAACACCCGTTTCGGCGATCCGGAATGCCAAGTGCTGATGATGCGGCTGAAGGATGATCTGCTGGTCCTGCTCAATGCGGCGACCGACGGCCAGCTTGCGCATACTTCGGTGCGCTGGCGCGACGAGGCCGCGCTCACTGTAGTAATGGCGGCGAGAGGCTATCCCGGCACGCCGGAAAAAGGCTCGGTCATCCGCGGCGTCGAAGACGCGGCGAGCGACGGCGTCCAGATCTTCCACGCCGGTACCGCCATCAATGGCGGCGCGCTGGTTGCCAATGGCGGCCGCGTCCTCAACGTGACGGCATCAGGCGCCACGGTCGGCGAGGCACAGAAACGAGCCTATGCCGCGCTTGACCGCATCGATTGGCCGGACGGGTTCTGCCGCCGCGATATCGGCTGGCAGGCCGTAGCGCGCGAACAGGGAACCTGAAGTTCCGCATTGGCTCACCGCTGGCCGCGATCGAGTTCGGTGGAAGCGGTGCTGAGTGGATCGGACACGGCAAAGGCAGCGTCGAGTTGTGCGGGTGAACGCCGTTCGGTCCGATTCCAGGCGACATATTGCACAATGCCGAAGCTTGGCCGTCGCGGCACCGTCTTCACGACTGGCATGCGGAAGCCGTCGCGGAAACGGGACCAGCGTGTGCCCAACGCTGTAACCATGTCCTCGAGAGTCGGCGGCGCGGCCACAGACGCATAGGTGATGGTGACATTGCCGGCGAGGCCGGCCTCGCGTGAAACCGGTAGCGGTATCGAGGCGAGATAGTCCGGCGGCACGTCGATAAGCCCACCGAACGGCCATTGCGTGCGCAGCGTGGCGGCGTCTGTCGGCGCGACATTCACGTCTATGTCGTTAGGCGTGCCGGCAACCCTGTAAGGGCAGCGGAAACGGCCGCAATTGGCTTGCGCCGAAAACTGCCACAGTGCGTAGCCTTGCCAGTTGCCCATCGGAAAATGCACGTCGATGTCGTTGGTGTAGCGCGCATACCAAAGCGGCAGCCGCGACAGGAGCCGGTATCGGTAGCTGTTGTCGGCAATGTAGCGGGCGGTCTTGCCGTTGGTGTACAGCACCGGGAAACGGCCGATGCGCCGATGCACCTGGCGTACGAACTCCTCGGCATCGTCGAGCGACATCCATTGCGAGGGGTCATTGCCCTCGATGTCGAGAGCCATGAGATCGTCCGGCGCAGGCTCGGCGAAATCGAGGAAATTGTTCGCCTGCTCGACCGGATTGCCGGGACGGGCAAGGTGATAGGCGCCCCATTTCAGGCCGAGTGCCTTGGCCACCACCCGGCGCGTCTGGAACAGTTCGCGCGTCACCGCATGACGTTTCCACAGCGCCTTGCAAAGCTTTACCTCAATGTCGTTGCCCAGGCAGAAATAGGCCGGCGGCATGCCGTCGGAGGCCTTGTTGATGAAGCCGACGACCCGCTTGTCGGTGGCGAGCTGGGCCCAGTCGATGGAATTATATTCGTAGGCATCGACGACCAGAGCGCGGTCGGCGTTCTTCCACGGCTCGGAAAAATCCGAGGCCGTTGCCGCCGTCGAAAGCGCCATCGTCGCCGCAAGAGCGAGGATCGCCAGCGCATGCCGGCCAAAAGTATGCAGCGGTTTTGGGGCAACGACATGCGCAGGAAACAGAGGCTTGAAGGGTGTCGGTACGACACTCTTCAAGCGGCGAAGGAGGTGCGCCGTCCTTTTCAAAACAGGGAATCCCCGTTGATCAAAAACAAATCCTGAACGCCTATGGTTAAGGAAGTGCTTTCGGGGGCTGGCTCCCAGAAGAGCTGGCGACGCATCAGCCGCTAGAATTCAAACGGGTCAGGCGCCGGCTCTTGCCGCAGCGTGCCTTCGGCGGCGCGTTTGCGGTGGTGGGCGAGCGAGCATTGCGGCGAGCACAAAATGCCGCGATCCGACCAGTAGGCGGCACCATGGTCCAGTCTGCCCCCATGGTAGCAGAACCCCTCCGCTCGATAGGGCAGGCCGCATTCGATGCAGCGGTAGGCGTCGGGTCTGGCAAGCATGGGCGGTTCCGGTTGGCTGGTTCTGATTGCATCGCCGGTCGACTTGATCCGGCATGGGTTGAACTTAATACGCGCCGCCGCGATTGCAAAATCCGCGTGACAAAATTTGACGTTTACGTAAAAAGAAGATGGGAGCTGATACGGCGGGTGGTTTTGCAGCGGCACCGGTTCTAGGGTTGGGCAGGCCGAGGCATCAGGAGGAGTGGGCGGCATGTATAGGGCACCGGTCGAGGATATCGCCTTCACGCTCAAGCACGTGGCCGGCATGAAGTCGGCGCTCGATGCTGGCACCTTCGGCGATCTCGGCGAGGACCTGGTCGATGCCGTTCTGGGTGAGGCCGGCCGTTTCGCCACCGAAGAGGTCGCACCGCTCTACACGATCGGCGATCGGCGGGGTGCGGTGCTGAAAGGCGGCGCCGTCACCACGCCGCCCGGCTGGAAGGAACTCTATCGCCGCTGGATCGATGGCGGCTGGAATGCGCTCTCGGGGCCTGAGGAATATGGCGGCCAGGCGCTGCCGACCATGCTCGGCGTGGCCGCGCTCGAAATGTGGAACTCCGCCGCCATGGCCTTCGGCATCGGCCCGACGCTGACCATGGGCGCGGTCGAGGCGCTCGACAAACACGCCTCCGAAGACCTCAAGGCCAAATATCTCGAAAAGCTCGTCTCCGGCGAGTGGATGGGCACGATGAACCTGACCGAGCCGCAAGCCGGCTCGGATCTCGCCGCCTTGCGCGCCCGCGCCGAGCCGGCGGGTGACGGCAGCTATCGCATCTTCGGCCAAAAAATCTTCATAACCTATGGCGAGCACGATTTCACCGACAACATCATCCATCTCGTGCTGGCAAGGCTGCCCGATGCGCCGGCCGGCACGCGCGGCATATCGTTGTTCCTGGTGCCGAAATTCCTGGTTGGCGACGATGGCGCGCTCGGTGCCCGCAACGACGTCTTCTGTTCCGGACTTGAGCATAAACTCGGAATCCATGCCTCGCCGACCTGCACCATGATCTATGGCGACGGCTTCGAAGGTGCCGAACCCGGCGCCGTCGGCTGGCTGATCGGCGAGGAGAACAAGGGGCTCGCCTGCATGTTCACCATGATGAACAATGCGCGGCTTTGTGTCGGCATGCAGGGGGTGGCGGTCGCGGAAGCCGCAACGCAGAAGGCGATCGCCTATGCCAATGAGCGCCGGCAGGGCAAGGCCGCGAGCTACACTGGCACGGGTATGGCGCCTATCGTCCATCACCCCGATGTCCAGCGTAACCTGTTGACCATGAAGGCGCTGACCCAGACCGCACGCGCCATCAGCTATTCCTGTGCCCACGCCATCGACATGGCCCGTGTCTCCGCCGGTGACGAGGCGGCATACTGGCGCGATCGCGCCAATCTGCTGACGCCGCTGGCCAAGGCGTTCTCGACCGATATCGGCGTCGAGGTTGCCTCGCTCGGCCTCCAGGTTCATGGCGGCATGGGCTTCATCGAGGAGACGGGAGCGGCCGCCTTCTATCGCGATGCGCGCATCGCCCCGATTTACGAGGGCACCAACGGTATCCAGGCGATCGATCTGGTGATGCGCAAGCTGCCGCTCGGCGGTGGCGACCATGTGCATGGTTACATCGCCGAACTGGCTGATATGGCCGCAGCGGTGCGGACCTCGAACATGCAGGGTTTCGGCCGCACCGCCGACGCTCTCGACGCGGCACTTGGCGATCTCAGCGAAGCGACCCGCTTCCTGCAAAAACTGACGGCCGATGGCCGATCGGAAGAGGCGCTGGCAGGCGCCACGCCCTATCTCAGGCTGATCTCGCTTGCCGCCGGCGGCGCCTATCTGGCGCGCGGTGCTCTTGCCGATCACAACCGCATAGCGCTTTGCCGTTTCTTTGCCGAAAACCTGCTCGGCGAGGTCAGCGCCTTGAGGGCGCGCGTCATTGATGGCGCCGAAAGCCTCGCCGCTGCCGGCAAGACGCTCGTCTCTGCCTGACGTTTCACAAGGAAAACACCGTGACAGACCATATCCTCGTCGAGCGCCAGGGCGCCATCCAGATCATCCGCATGAATCGGCCGGACAAGAAGAACGCGCTGACGCGCGCCATGTATGCGAAAATGTCAAAAACCCTGGCCGAGGGCGACGCCGACCCGGCCATCCGCGTCCATGTCTTTCTCGGCGTGCCCGGCGCCTTCTCCTCCGGCAACGACCTTGCCGACTTCATGGTCGTCGCCACCGGCGGTGACGGCGGCACCGAAGTCTGGGATTTCCTGATGGCGCTGGCCAAGGTCGAAAAGCCCATGATTTCGGGCGTCGACGGCATCGCGGTCGGCATCGGCACGACGCTCAACCTGCATTGCGACCTGACCTTCGCCACGCCACGCACCGTGTTCAGGACGCCTTTCGTCGACCTGGGCCTTGTGCCTGAAGCGGGATCGAGCCTGCTGGCACCGCGCATCCTCGGGCAGCAGGGTGCCTTCGCGCTGCTCGGCCTCGGCGAAGGCTTTTCGGCCGAGCGCGCCAAGGCCGCCGGCCTGATCTACGACGTGGTCGAGGAAGCAGCGCTGGAGGCCTCGGTGCTGGCGGCGGCCGGGCAGATCGCCGCCAAGCCGCCGCAGGCGCTGAAGATCGCGCGCGACCTGATGCGTGGCTCGCGAGACGGCCTCGTCGCCCGCATCGGCGAGGAAAGCGAGCATTTTCGCGAGCGGCTGAAGTCCGATGAGGCGCGCGCCGCGCTCACCGCGTTCATGACGAGAAAGAAGGCCTGAGCCTCAGGGATAAAGCCGTGTCTTGTCCCAGCCGTCCTTCGCACTGCGGGTAAAAACGAGCCGGTCGTGCAGGCGGAACGGCCTGTCGTGCCAGAACTCGATGGTGCTGGGCACGATGCGGAAGCCGGACCAGTGCTTTGGCCGCGGGATTTCGCCGATCGGATAGCGTGCCGTGTATTCGGCCACCGCCTTCTCCAGCGCAAAGCGGCTTTCCAGCGGTCGCGACTGTTTCGAGGCCCAGGCGCCGATGCGGCTGCCGCGCGGCCGCGTCGCGTAATAGGCGTCGGCTTCGGCGTCGCTGACGATCTCCACCGGTCCGCGAATGCGCACCTGGCGGCGCAGCGACTTCCAATGGAAACACATAGCCGCCTTCATGCTGCCAAGAATCTCCTGGCCCTTGGCACTCTCGAAATTCGTGTAGAAGACAAACCCGCTTTCATCGAACCCCTTGAGCAACACCATACGCACATCCGGCATGCCGTCGGCATCGACGGTCGCCAGAGCCACGCCGTTGGGGTCGTTCGGCTCGCTTTTCGTTGCGTCGTCCAGCCATGCGGCAAAGAGGCGAAACGGCTCGGCAGCCTCGGTAAAGTCACCGCTTGTTAACTCAGTGTCACTCATAGTTTTTCTCAAATTGTCACGAAGCCAAGATCTTACAAAGCCAAGATTCTTAACGAAGCAAGGGGGAGGTTGCCGATTGTCGCGTATCGCGCAAGCTTTTGACAGCAGGCAATGGAGCGTTATCGCTTCGGCCAGCGCGAAAGCCGCGATCGTGGCGGTCGCCTTGCCGCTTGCCGCGTGTGGCGCCGGCGGCTTCAGCCTGGAAAAAGCCGAAGTCGACCGCTCGATCCTGACCAGCAGCACGTCGGCCTCGGCCGCGCCGGCCAATTTGGATCGCGACTCCGACCAGACGACGATCGGCAATGCGGTTTCCTCGGCCGATATCGAGCAGCTCGGCGGGCAGGCCGTGCCGTGGGCCAATGCCGGCACCGGCTCGCGCGGTTCCATCACCGATCTGGCGGAATTGAAGGACAACGGCCAGACCTGCCGCCGCTTCAAGGCCTCGCGCGAAAGCTTTGACGGCGTTGCCATGTTCGAAGGCGAACTGTGCCTGGCCAGCGCCGGCGGCTGGCGCATGCAGGACTTCAAGGCACTCTGATTTTCCGCGTCTGATATGCTGCTCCAGCACTGGAATTTCTTCCTATGCGAGCGCATATAGGAGGCAACCAGAGACTCAACTCTTCTCCAGGGCAGTAAGCATGCGCGACCCCTATGAGGTGCTGGGCGTTGCCAGGAACGCATCGTCCAAGGACATAAAGTCGGCGTATCGGAAACTCGCCAAGAAGCATCATCCGGACCAGAATCGGAATGATCCCAAGGCGAAGGACCGTTTTGCCGCGGCCAACCAGGCCTACGAGATCGTCGGCGACGAAAAGAATCGCGCCGCTTTCGATCGCGGCGAGATCGACGCCGACGGCAAGCCGCGATTCCAGGGCTTTGAGGGCGCTGCCGGTGGCGGCGATCCCTTCGGCGGCTTCCGCCGGCAGCAGGGTCCGGGCGGTTCGCGGTTCGAATTCCGCTCCGGCCGACCGGGTGGCGATCCGTTCGACGGCAACAGCGACATCTTCAGCCAGATTTTTGGCGACACTTTTTCGGGCGCGCGCGGTCCCGGCACGGGCGATCGCCGCCAGCAGGCGACAGCAGCCGATCTGAACGTGACGCTCGACGTCACCATCGAGGAAGCGGCGACCGCCGAAAAGGTGACGGCGATGTTCCCCGACGGCCGCAAGGTGGCGGTCAAGCTGCCGGCCTATGTCGAGGATGGCCAGACCATCCGCCTCAAGGGCCAAGGCGAGCAGGGGCCGGGCCAGCCAGGCGACGCGCTGGTCAAGATCCATCTGCGCCGACATCCACGCTACCGCATCGAGGGCCGCGACCTGCACGCCGATCTGCCGGTGGCCCTGGCGGATGCGGTGCTCGGCGCCAAGGTGCCGGTCGAGACGCCGACCGGCAGGCTCGCGGTCAACATTCCAGCCTGGTCGAGCTCCGACAAGGTCCTGCGGCTGAAGGGCAGAGGCCTCCCGGAAAAGGCCGGCGGCCACGGCGATCTCTACGCTCATGTGCGCATCATGCTGCCGGGAGGCGGTGATAGCGCGCTCGAAGCGCTGTTGCGCAGCCAAAAAGGCTGATCGGCGGCTTTTGTCCCCTGAACTGTCCGGTTTGAGCGCTTGAAGGGGCTCTGTGCCTGTGCGATAGGGCAACCCACAAAGCTGAAATCTTGCGGAGAGCGCTGACATGGCGGGTGGACAGGGCCTAATGGCCGGCAAGCGCGGCCTCATTCTTGGCGTCGCCAACAATAGGTCGATCGCCTATGGCATCGCCAAGTCGTGCGTCGACCATGGCGCCGAGATAGCGCTGACCTATCAGGGCGAGGCGTTCAAGAAGCGCGTCGAGCCGCTGGCGGCGGAACTGGGCGCCTTTGTCGCCGGCCATTGCGACGTCACCGATCCGGCGAGCCTGGACGAGGTTTTCGCCAATGTCGCCAAACATTGGGGCAAGCTTGATTTCCTGGTCCACGCCATCGCCTTCTCCGACAAGGATGAACTGACCGGCCGCTATGTCGAGACGACGCGCGACAATTTCCTGCGCACCATGGACATTTCGGTCTATTCCTTCACCACCATAGCCAAGCGCGCCGAGGCGCTGATGACCGATGGCGGCTCGTTGCTGACGCTGACCTACTACGGCGCCGAAAAAGTGATGCCGCACTACAACGTCATGGGTGTCGCCAAGGCGGCGCTCGAGGCCAGCGTGCGCTACCTGGCGGTCGACCTCGGCGCCAAGAAGATCCGCGTCAACGCCATCTCGGCCGGCCCGATCAAGACGTTGGCCGCCTCCGGCATCGGCGATTTCCGCTACATCCTGAAGTGGAACGAGTACAATTCGCCGCTGAAGCAGACGGTCACGCAGGAGGAAGTCGGCGATTCCGGCGTCTATTTCCTGTCCGACCTGTCGCGCGGCGTCACCGGTGAAGTGCACCACGTCGATTCGGGCTACCACGTCGTCGGCATGAAGGCGGTCGACGCGCCTGATATTTCGACGGTCAAGGACTAACGCCCGGCCAACCGTCGTCCGTCCCGATCCCGCACCGGAAGACCTGATGTACCCGCTGGTTTATATCGCGCGCCACGGCCAGACCGCGTGGAACGCCGAAATGCGACTTCAGGGGCAGGCCGATACCGATCTCAACGCTCTTGGCCGCGAACAGGCGACCGGCAACGGGCTTCGGCTAGCCGCGTTGGTCCCAAATCCCTGGGAATTCGATTTCCTCGCCAGTCCGATGAAACGGACGCGCGAAACGATGCAGCGTGTTCGCGCCGCGATGAAGCTCGATCCGGATGCCTATCGAACCGATCCGCGCCTCGTCGAAGTCAATTTCGGCGATTGGCAGGGATTTACCTTTCCCGAGCTCGAGACAGGATATCCCGGAGCAAGCAGGACGCGCGCTCTGGACAAATGGAACTTTCAGCCGCCCGGCGAAGGTGCGGAGAGCTATCAGATGCTGCTCGAACGGGTGAGGCCATGCTTCGACGCGATCGAACGCCAGACGATATGCGTGACCCATGGCGGCGTCATGCGCACCTTGTTTCGCTTCGTTCTGGGGCTGGCCGAGGACGAGGCCGCGAACCTAGAAATACCGCAGGATCGCCTGCTCAAGCTCGAAGGCAAGAGTCTGGAGTGGCTTTAATGCATGTCGCCCAAAAGTGGCCCCGGTTTTGGGAGAACGACATGCATAAAACAAAGACCTAAAGCGGGTCGCCTGAATCCGTTCAGACGCGACACGCTTTAGGCCATTGGCAGGCGGCTCGGCGAAAGCTGAACCGCAAACACAGCATTCAATTGAGGTTGGAAGCTCTAGTTGGCAGAGCTGTCCGGCAGTTCCATGTCGGTGACGATGTTTTCGCCATTGGTCACATCGTAGGCGATGACGATGTCCATGCCCGGCTTCAGCGCGTCGAGATCGGTCTCGGCGTTCAGCTTGTAGGACTTGCCGTCATCCAGCGTCAGCGTCGCCGTATCCTTGTCGATCTTCTTGATCAGGCCTTCGGTCTGGCCGGCGAAAGCGGCGGTGGAAAGCAGCAGCGTGGCGGCAATGGCGCCAATCAGGGTACGCATGATCGTTCCTCTTTATCATTGCGCCGGCATGGCGGCGGGCGTTCAACGGCGGATGGAGCAGAGCAGAAACCAACCGAATGTGTCAAAACTAAATCCGCCAGATCACAGTTTGACCCCTGTGAAAAACGCCAATAGAAGGCAACCTACAGCGCCGCGCGTCCTCTTGGACGCGCAAAGGACGCTGTAGCATTGTTGATTTTGCGCATGATCCTTTCCGAAAATCGCTCCGATTTTCGGGGTCATGCGCCAAGCCGGCTCCGCTGCCGGGCAGGGTCATTTCATGTCTCACAACACGTTCGGGCACCTTTTCCGCGTCACCACCTGGGGCGAAAGCCATGGCCCGTCGCTCGGCTGCGTGGTCGACGGCTGCCCGCCCGGCATCCGCTTCACTCGAGCCGACATCCAGGCCGAACTCGACAAGCGCCGGCCGGGGCAATCACGTTTCGTGACGCAGCGTCGCGAACCGGATGAAGTGAAGATGCTGTCCGGCTTCATCTTCGACGAGGACGGCGAGACGATGATCACCACCGGCACGCCGGTGTCGATGCTGATCGAGAATGTCGACCAGCGTTCAAAGGATTATGGCGAGATCGCCCGCCAGTACCGGCCGGGCCATGCCGACTACACCTATGACGTCAAATACGGCGTGCGCGATTACCGCGGCGGCGGCCGCTCCTCGGCCCGCGAGACGGCAGCCAGGGTGGCGGCCGGTGCCTTGGCGCGCAAGGTGGTTCCGGGCGTTGTGGTGCGCGGCGCGCTGGTGTCGATGGGCGAAAAATCCATAGACCGCGCCAACTGGAACTGGAATTTCATCGGCGATGCCGAAAATCCGTTCTTCACCCCCGATCCGGCCTCCGTACCCGTCTTCACCCAGTATCTCGACGGCATCCGCAAGGCGGGCTCCTCGGTCGGTGCGGTGATCGAAATCGTCGCCGACGGCGTTCCGCCAGGCCTCGGCGCGCCGATCTATGCCAAGCTCGATCAGGACATCGCCTCCGGCCTGATGTCGATCAACGCGGTCAAGGGCGTCGAGATCGGCAGCGGCTTCGAGGCCGCCCGCATCACCGGCGAGCAGAATGCCGACGAGATGCGCATCGGCAATGACGGCAAGCCGGTGTTCCTGTCCAACAATGCCGGCGGCATCCTCGGCGGCATCTCGACCGGCCAGGCGATCGTCGCTCGTTTCGCCGTGAAGCCGACCTCCTCGATCCTGACGCCGCGAAAGTCGATCGACAAGGACGGCAAGGACGTCGAGATCATGACCAAGGGTCGCCACGACCCATGCGTCGGCATCCGCGCCGTGCCGATCGGCGAAGCAATGGTTGCCTGTGCGATCGCCGACCACTATCTGCGGCATCGGGGACAGACGGGGAGGGAATAGGGGAATAAGGGAATATGTTGCGTTCTTAGCGCGGCCGGCCAAATCTTTTTGCTTTTCCCTACTCCCGTACTGCCCTACTCCCTTATTCCCCTGCGAGCGAAGCGAGCACTTATGCCTTACGACCAGAAGAAGATCGTCGAAGCCCTGCGTGCTTTCGAACGCGGCGAGATCGTCGTCGTCATGGATGATGACGGGCGCGAGAACGAAGGCGACCTGATCGTCGCCGCCGTCCACTGCACGCCCGAAAAGATGGCGTTCATCGTGCGCCACACCTCCGGCATCGTCTGCACGCCGATGCCGCGCGAAGAAGCCAAGCGGCTGAACCTTGCGCCGATGGTCGCCGACAACGATTCCGCCCATACCACCGCTTTCACCGTCAGCGTCGATTTCAAGCATGGCACCACGACGGGCATCTCGGCCGAAGATCGCACTTTGACCGTTCGAAATCTTGCCAACGGCAATGTCGGCGGCTCGGATTTCGTCCGCCCCGGCCATATCTTCCCGCTGATCGCGCGCGAAGGCGGCGTGCTGATGCGCTCCGGCCATACCGAAGCAGCGGTCGATCTGTGCAAGCTCGCCGGCCTGCCGCCGGTCGGCGTCATTTCCGAGCTGGTCAATGATGACGGCACCGTCAAGCGCGGCCCGCAGGTGCAGGCTTTCGCCGAGGAGCATGGGCTGAAGCAGGTTTCGGTTGCCGACCTCATCGCCTACCGGCAACGTAAGGAAACTCTGGTCGAACGCGTCGCTTGCTCGGAAATCGACACGCTCGGCGGCAAGGCACAGGTCTTCACCTACACGCTGCCGTGGGACTCCATGCACCACGTCGCCATCGTCTTCGGCGACATTCGTGACGGCGAGGAGGTCCCGGTGCGCCTGCATTCGGAGGATGTGGTGACCGATGTGTTCGGCACCAGCCACCGGCTCGACGCCATCATGAAGGCAATGGGCGAGCGCAGGCGCGGCGTCATCGTCTATCTCAGAGAAGGCTCCGTCGGCGTTGCGCATCAGGAGCGCAAACGACCGGCAAGCGGCGACCGCGAGGATCACGACGAGGCCCGCCGCCGCGAAAACGAGTGGCGCGAGATCGGGCTCGGCGCGCAGATCCTCAAGGATCTCGGCATCTCCTCGATCAACCTGATCGCCTCGCGCGAACGCCACTATGTCGGCCTCGAAGGTTTTGGCATCCATATCGCCAAGACCGAGATCCTCTAGGATATATCGATATTCAGGTTAGGCCGGCCTGCAAATGACGGCTTTCTGCGCTTCCGGTGCTCACGGACCGGAAAGTCCGCTGCGCTCCGGTTCTCGAAATCCATCATTTTCGACTCGGCCTGACCTGAATCTCAACATATCCTGGCGGTCACTCGGCCGGAACGGCGGCAGCCTCGCACCCATCCAGGTCGCATTCGCGGGTGGCAAGGCTGCGTTGGCCAAGCAGCACCGTGGCCAGTGCGATCGTGCCTGAAGCCACCGACACCCAGAACCCGCTCTGGGCGCCGAACGCATCCACCATCGCGCCGGCGGCGAACGAGCCCAGCGCCATGCCGATGCCGATGCCGGTCATGACCCAGGTGATGCCTTCGGTCAGCATCGCTTCCGGCACATGCCGCTCGATCAGGCCGAACGCGGTGATGAAGGTCGGCGAGATCGCCACACCGCTGATGAACACGGTCAGCGCCAGCAGCGGCACGGTGTCGGCGGCGAGCGGCAACAGCGTGCCGAGCGCGACGAGGGCGACTGCGATGGCGAGCTGGCGTTGCAGCGGCGCCTTCAGGCTGAGCGCGCCGACGATGATGCCGAGCACGAACGATCCCAGCGCATAAACGCCGATGACAAGGCTGGCGGCGCCGGGTTGGCCAAGCTCCTTGGTGATCGCCACGGTGGTCACTTCCGTCGTCGCGAAGGTTGCGCCGATGAAGATCAGGGCGAGGGTGATGATCTGAACCGGCCGCAGGCGGATCGCCGAGCCGCTTGAGTTATGGTCGACCGGCCGCACCTGGGGCTCGGTCGAGCGTTGCAGGATGAAGGCCGCTGATCCGAATGCGAGAAATAATGTGCTCACCAGAACGCCGGCTTCCGGGAATAGGGCGGCACTCAGGCCGACCGATAGCGATGCCCCGGCGATATAGACCAGTTCATCGGCCACCGACTCGAAGGCGAATGCGGTGTTCATCTGCGGCCGCCCCCGGAAAATCTCCGTCCAGCGCGCGCGCACCATCGCAGGTATGCTTGGCATGGCGGCGGCCAGCAGTGCCGATACGAACAGCGTCCAAACCGGCCAGTCCTGGTTGGCCGCCGCTATGAGGACGGCGAAAGCCAGCACCGCGATGATGGTGGTGGGCACCACGATCCGTGTCTGGCCCAGGCGGTCCACCAGTCTCGATACCTGCGGCGCGACGAAGGCGTTGGCCAGCGCGTATGTCGCCGAGACGGCTCCGGCCAGCCAGTATTCGCCACGCGTCTGCGACAGCATCGCCACGATGCCGATGGGCGCCATGGCGATCGGCAGGCGCGCCATGAAGCCGGCGGCCGCAAAGCCCTTGGCGCCGGGGGCACGAAAGATTTCCGCGTAGGGATTTTGCATCGGTTGGTTCCTCGACAAAGGACGATTGGGCAATTACATACGGAGCGTATGATTATTAAATAGAGCATACGCCGCGTATGTCAATTGGCATACGTTGCGTATGTGAATAGGGCCAGAAGCCATGCACAGACCCCGCAAGGAGATGATCGCCGAGACGCGCGCAAAGCTTATCGCGGCGGCCCGTCATGCCTTCGGCACAACAGGCTATGCAGAAGCCTCGATGGATGATTTCACCGCTTCGGCCGGGCTGACGCGCGGCGCGCTCTATCATCATTTCGGCGACAAGAAGGGGCTGCTGCAGGCGGTCATAGCCCAGATTGACGGCGAGATGGCGGCGCGCATCAATGAGGTCGCGTCGAGAGCACCGACCCGCTGGCAACATTTCGTGGACGAGTGCTCGACCTATATCGAGATGGCGCTGGAGCCGGAAATCCAGCGCATCATGTTCCGCGATGGCCCGGCCGTGCTGGGGGATCCAGCGCAATGGCCGAATGCCAGTGCGTGCATCGCTTCAATGACCGACCATCTGACCGCGCTGCAGGAGGAGGAGGTCGTTGTCTCCAGCCTCGACCCCGAGACCGCCTCGCGACTGATCATCGGAGCGAGCAGCCAGGCGGCGCAACGGATCGCCAATTCGAACGACCCCGAAGCGACGTCGAAGAAGGTGGTGACGGCGTTCAAGCAACTGCTCGAAGGCCTGCTCAGGAAGCCGGATCCGGAGTCGAATTGAAGTTCCCACCGGAGCTTTCGTGCCGGCATCTGTTCCCGATAGGAATTTTTTCTTGACTTCGTGCCCTCAGCTAAGGTACATATTCGTCCATGGTGCCGATTCGCGCCAGTGACCCGCCGCACAGGCGGGTTTTTCGTTTGATGCTCCGTCAGCCAACGCGCCGGCGAAAGGCTACGAAAGAAAACCGTCAGCCCGAATTCGTCGCCCTTCGTCAGGGGCCGGCAATTGACAATCGCCGGGTTGAGTCCATCCTCTTCCACCATCTCTGAGGCGGAGATTCGGGGCACATGTGGGATTTTGAGATCGGCCGGTCGGTGTCCATCATGATGCGGACCTGGCCGTTCATCGTCTTTCGCATGATCGTCTATTTCGGCATCACGCTGGCCTACATCATGGCGACCGGCACCGGTGCCTCGGTCGGCTATGGCGTCGGCCATATCTCCACCGATCCCGACGGGCCCATGTCCTTTGCCCTGTGGGGCGGCGTGGTCGGGTTTGGCATCGTCTCGATCGCGGTCTACTGGATCCGCGAATACATCCTCTATGTCGTCAAGGCCGGCCACATCGCCGTCATGGTTCATCTGATCGACGGCCGCGACATTCCCGGCGGTCAGGACCAGATCGCCTATGCCAGGGATATCGTGACCCAGCGTTTCGCCGAGGCCAACATCCTTTTCGTCGTCGACCAACTCGTCAAGGGCGCCATCCGCGCCATCACCGGACTGCTCGGCGGCATCGCCGCCTTCCTGCCGATACCGGGCCTGAGCGGCTTGGTCTCCTTCATCAACACGGTGATCCGCCTGTCGCTGACCTATGTCGACGAGATCATCCTCGGCTACAACATCCGCATCAATTCAGCCTCGCCCTTCGAGACGGCGCGCCAGGGCGTCGTGCTCTATGCCCAGAACGGCAAGGTCATGGTCAAGAACGCCGTCTGGCTGGCGGTCATCATGTGGGGCGTGTCGTTCATCATCTTTCTGATGATGCTGGCGCCTGCCGGCGCGATTCTGTTCCTGATGCCTGGCCAGCTCGCCGGCTGGGCTTTTGTGCTCGCCATCGTCTTCGCCTGGGCATTCAAGGCGGCGTTCATTGAACCCTTCGCCATCGCCTGCCTGATGCAGGTCTATTTCAAGACCATCGCGGGCCAGGTGCCGGATCCGGCCTGGGACGCCCGGCTGGCCGAGGCGTCGTCGAAGTTCAGGGAGCTCAAGGACAAGGCGCTCGCCTCCTTCGGCGGTTCGCGCTGGGCTACGGCCGGCGCCACACCCTGATCGGCCGGGCGGGTGATGTCTGGTGAGGCAGAAACGGTGTTGAGGCGCGCCACGGCGGATTTGAGCTGTGTCTCGCCTTGCCCGGAAAAGGTCTCGCTCATGATCAACTCCGGCAGCGGCAGCCGCCGTCCCCAGCCATGCGTTTCAAGGTCCGGTTTGGGAGCGAACTCGGAAACACGGCCGACGCAGAGATAGGCGATCGGCGTTACGTGGTCCGGAATGGCCAACAGCCGCTTTAGCGCCTGCGCTTCGATGATGCTGACCCAGCCTACACCGACGCCCTCGGCACGCGCGGCCAGCCAGAAATTCTGCACCGCGCAGACGGTGCTGTAGAGATCCATCTCCGGATTGTGCCAGCGTCCCAGCGGCGAACCCTTCGAGCGCTGCCTATCGCAGGTGATGCAGATGTTGAGCGCGCTTTCGCAGATGCCTTCCAGCTTGAGCTTGCGGTACAGCGCCTGTTTTTCCGCCTCGATCGCCGGCAGCTCCTGTTCGCGCGCGGCCAGGAACAGGTCGCGCACCTCCGCCCGTCGCTCGATGTCACGAATGACGATGAAATTCCATGGCTGCATGAAGCCGACCGATGGCGCGTGATGGGCAGCAAGCAGCAGCCGCGCCAGCACGTCGTCATCGATCGCGGTGGGCAGGAAATGGCTGCGCACGTCGCGCCGCGTGAACATGGCGCGATAGACCGCATCGCGCGCATCCTGGTCAAATCCATCGTCAATGGCAGCGGTCATGTGTTCCGGCATCGCTTGTCCCCTTGCGATTGCAGATTCAAAACTGTCAGAGCGTAGTTTGTGCGTCCAAGTAGACGCACGTCGCTCTGATGTCGTCCGCCTGACCATGCGGATGACAATGCCTGCCAGGCCGGTCTTCTGGCTTGGGATCAACCCGCGTCCGGTGCCTTCCCGTCATCGACAGTGGCATTTACCGGCGCGGTCCCCCTCACAGCGTTGGGCACGCCACGGAATTCAACCGTGTTCCCGATTCTCCCGCTTCCGGCGGGCACCAGGCAGTACCAGGGACCTTACGCCGAAGCGCCGGCGAGGCCAATGCCTGCGGCGACGCGAATGGACGCAGTCGATTTTCCCCAGCGATCAAGCAGCAATGCATGGCCATAGCGGCGCCGGGGCACTAGATAGGGAGCATGACCACCCGTCTCTACACCCATCCGATCTTCCTCGAGCATCTCACGCCGCCCGGACATCCCGAGCGGCCCGACCGCTTGCGTGCCATCGAGCGCGTGCTCGATGAGGAAGCCTTTGCCGGGCTCGATCGTATCCAGGCGCCGGAAGGCGACGAGGCCACCATCCTCTACGCGCATCCCGCCGATTTCGTCGCCCGCGTGCGCGCCGCCATTCCCGACGAGGGGATTGCCCGCATCGATGCCGACACCACTGCCAGTCCGAAGAGCTGGCAAGCGGCGATCACCGCGATCGGCGCCGCCAACGCCGCCGTCGATGACGTCTTTTCGGGCCGCGCCGACAACGTCTTCGTCGCCGCCCGGCCGCCCGGCCATCATGCCGAAAAGAGCACCGCCATGGGCTTCTGCCTGTTCAACACGGCGGCGATCGCGGCGCGCTATGCGCAGAAGAAACACGGTGTCGAGCGCGTTGCCATCGTCGACTGGGACGTGCATCACGGCAATGGCACGCAGGACATTTTCTGGGACGATCCGTCGGTGCTCTATTGCTCGACACACCAGATGCCGCTTTATCCCGGCACCGGAGCGAAGAACGAAACGGGCGCCGGCAACATCGTCAACGCGCCGCTGGCGCCGCAGACTGGCAGCGAGGTGTTTCGCGATGCCTTCCTGTCGCGCGTCCTGCCCGCGCTCGACAATTTCGCGCCCGACCTGATTATCATTTCGGCGGGGTTCGACGCGCACCACCGCGATCCGCTGGCCGAGATCAATCTGACCGAGGATGATTTCGACTGGGCGACCGGCCAGCTGATGCAGCGCGCGGCACGCCACAGCGGCAACCGGCTCGTCAGCCTGCTCGAGGGCGGCTACGATCTGCAGGGATTGGCATTTTCGGTCGCCGCCCATGTCGGGCGACTGATGAAAGGATGAATGATGGCCGATGAGACCAACGAAGACGTCAAGGCGATGAGCTTCGAGCAGGCACTCGATGCGCTGGAGAAGATCGTCGATGATCTGGAGCGTGGCGACGTGCCGCTCGACCAGTCGATCAGGATCTATGAACGTGGCGAGGCGCTGAAGGCGCATTGCGACCGGCTGCTGAAGGCCGCCGAGGACAAGGTCGAGAAGATCAGGCTGTCGCGCGACGGCAAGCCGGTCGGAACGGAGCCGCTCGACGCGGATTGAGGCCCGGTCCGAACATAGGCTCGCCTCACCGGTTTTTGGACATGATCATGATCGAGGATATAACTCGTCCCGATTGAAACAGCTCAAGGACAAGAGGAGATACGGAAGCGATGTGCAGAAACATCAAGACCCTGTTCAATTTTGATCCGCCGGCAACCAATGACGAGGTGCGCGACGCGGCCCTTCAGTTCGTCCGCAAGCTGAGCGGAACGACGCGACCCTCGAAGCAGAACCAGCACGCCTTCGACCATGCCGTCGAAGCCATCGCGGCCTCGGCGCGCGAACTGCTCGATTCCCTGGAAACCCATCAGCATCCGCGTAATCGCGAAGAGGTGGCGGCCAAGCTGCGGGCAAAGGCGGCGATCCGCTTTGCCTGATGCGGCCAGGCGGCCTTCGACCACCGACAAGGAGAGTCCATGAGCTTCTTCCCCGGGAAAGACCCTGAGGTGGGCGATGCCTTAGCCAGCGACCAGATCGAATTGATGGTCATCCCGAACGCCAAGGACATCGGCGGTTTTCAGGTGCGCCGTGCTCTGCCGACGGCAAAAAGGCGGCTGGTCGGGCCGTTCATCTTCTTCGACCGCATGGGTCCCGCGATCCTGCGCGCCGGCCAGGCGCTGGACGTCCGTCCGCATCCGCATATCGGCCTGTCGACGGTCACCTATCTGTTCGACGGCAAGATCCGGCACCGCGATTCACTCGGCACCGAAATGGTCATTCAGCCCGGCGACGTGAATTTGATGACCGCCGGCCGCGGCATCGTCCATTCGGAGCGTACGCCGGAGGAACTGCGTGGCGCGCCGATGTCGGTATCCGGCCTGCAGACATGGCTGGCGCTGCCGGACGACAAGGAAGAGGTGGCACCGGTTTTCGAGAACACAGGAGCGCTCAGGCTTCCCGAGATCGATGCCGAAGGCGTCAACGGGCGCCTCATCATCGGCGATTTCCAGGGGTTGCGGTCGCCGGTCAGGGCTGACTCGGAGACGCTCTACGCCGACCTGCGCCTGGCGCCCGGCGCCAGCGTGAACATCCCGGCCGATGCGGAAGAACGAGCTATCTACACGCTGGAAGGCGAGGTCTCGATATCAGGTGACGTCTTTCCGGCGGAACGGCTGCTGGTGTTCCGTCCCGGTGACGAGATCGTCGTATCGTCGCAGACCGGTGCACATTTCATGCTGTTTGGCGGCGCCTCGCTCGGTTCGAAGCGTTACATCTGGTGGAATTTCGTCTCATCGTCGAAGGAACGCATCGAACAGGCCAAGCAAGAATGGAAGACGGGCCGCTTCGACATCGTTCCAGGAGACGAGGAAGAATTCATCCCGCTGCCGGAAAGCTGATGCCTGTCACCCAAAGTGGCAGAACGAAATGCATAGACAAAAGACTAGGGCCTGATCCGCGTCACTGACACGCATTTACTTTCGCCGGCCGGCGGCCTATTCGCCCATCAACCGAAAGCCCGAGCACCGTGAACGCAACGCCGCATACGCCGCTTCTCGACAAGGTCCGCATCCCGGCCGACCTGCGCACGCTTGCCGAAAGCGAACTGCCACAATTGGCGTCCGAGCTTCGCGCCGAGCTGGTCGACGCCGTGTCCCGCACGGGTGGTCATCTGGGCGCCGGGCTTGGCGTGGTCGAGCTGACAGTGGCGCTGCACTATGTCTTCAACACCCCGGACGACCGGCTGATCTGGGATGTCGGCCACCAGGCCTATCCGCACAAGATCCTGACCGGCCGCCGCGACCGTATCCGCACGCTGCGCCAGGAAGGCGGCCTGTCCGGCTTCACCCGCCGCGCCGAGAGCGAGTACGATCCCTTCGGCGCCGCCCACTCCTCGACATCGATATCGGCCGGCCTCGGAATGGCCGCCGCCCGCGATCTCTCCGGCGGCCGCAACAACGTCATTGCCGTCATCGGCGACGGCGCCATGTCTGCCGGCATGGCCTATGAGGCGATGAACAATGCCGGTGCGCTCGATGCACGGCTGATCGTCATTCTCAACGACAACGACATGTCGATCGCGCCGCCGACCGGCGCGATGAGCGCCTATCTGGCGCGGCTGGCCTCCGGCAAGGCCTATATCGGCCTGCGCGATTTCGGCAAGAAACTGACGTCCTATCTCGGCAAGCGCGCGGATCGTGCGATCACAAGGGCGGTCGAGCATGCACGCGGGTACGTCACCGGCGGCACGCTGTTCGAGGAACTCGGCTTCTATCACATCGGCCCGATAGACGGCCACAATCTGGAGCATCTGATCCCGGTCCTGAAAAATGTCCGCGACAATGGCGAAGGCCCGGTGCTCATCCATGTCGTCACCCAGAAGGGCAAGGGCTATGCGCCGGCCGAAGCCGCCGCCGACAAATATCACGGCGTCAACAAGTTCGACGTCATTACCGGCGCGCAGGCCAAGGCGCCGGCCAACGCGCCTGCCTACACCAAGGTGTTCGCCGAAAGCCTGGTTCAGGAGGGCCGTGAGGACGACCGCATCGTCGCCATCACCGCCGCCATGCCGAGCGGCACCGGCCTCGATTTGTTCGGCGAAGCGTTTCCATCGCGGATCTTCGATGTCGGCATTGCCGAACAGCACGCGGTGACCTTTGCCGCCGGCCTTGCCACCGAAGGTTACAAGCCATTCGCGGCGATCTATTCGACCTTCCTGCAGCGCGCATACGACCAGGTCGTCCACGACGTCGCCATTCAGAAATTGCCGGTGCGGTTTCCCATCGACCGCGCCGGCTTCGTCGGCGCCGATGGCGCGACCCATTGCGGCGCTTTCGACACCACCTTCCTGGCGACACTGCCGGGTTTCGTCGTCATGGCGGCGGCCGACGAGGCGGAGCTGCGCCACATGGTGCGCACCGCGGCGAGCTATGATGAGGGTCCGATCGCCTTCCGCTATCCGCGCGGCAATGGCGTCGGCGTCGACATGCCGGAGCGCGGCTCGGTTCTCGAAATCGGCAAGGGCCGCATCGTCAAGGAGGGCACCAAGGTTGCATTGCTGTCCTTCGGCACGCGGCTGCAGGATTGCCTGATCGCCGCGGAGGAGCTAGGGGCTGCCGGCCTGTCCACCACGGTCGCCGACGCCCGTTTCGCCAAGCCGCTCGACCAGGATCTGGTCCGACGGCTGGCCCGTTCGCATGAGGTTCTGGTGACGGTGGAGGAGGGCGCCGTTGGCGGCTTCGCCAGCCACGTGCTGCAGTTCCTCGCCCATGAAGGGCTGCTGGAAAGCGGCCTGAAGGTGCGCCCGCTGGTGCTGCCCGACGCGTTCACCGACCACGCCAAGCCGGAAAAGATGTATGCCGATGCCGGGCTCGATGCCGCCGGCATCGTGCGCACCGTATTCGTGGCACTCGGGCACACAGTCCACGCCCAGCGCGCCTGATCCAGCGCGCCTGAATCAAAGTCTCAAAGACTTGAATCAGTTTGCCGGCAAGCGATCTTAAGGCATTGTTTACGCTGCCATTTGGCGCTTTGCTTACCGTGTCTCTTGGCCGTTTTTCAATGGCGCCCTGCTAAATCCTGATCAGGCAGGGAGACAACAACAATGAAAACGCTTCTGTGCGGCGCAGCACTTTGCGCCGTTATCATCGCGCCGGCCACACCCGAAACGCGCTATGACCGCAGCCTCGAAAAGGCGGCGATGGGCATCATCGCCGGCAAGATGGGCGGCATCCGCGGCGGCTTTTCCTTCAAGCAGGTGCCGCAATTGGTGGTTCTGCCGGCCCCTGTTCCCGCGCCTGCGGGTGCCATCGAGCCTGCACGCGAGCAAGCTTCGGGCGGCCGTGAGGATGGCTTGTCTCCAGCCGTCGAGCGCCCGGTTTCGCGAACCGTATTCTGAGCTGAAGACCAACAAGCCTATCGGGATTGCCCGATCGTTTCGCGCTTGCCGCTGTGCAGGCGATCTAAAAAGCGTCGGCAATGCTACTCCGCCGCAACCAGCTCCGCTTGCTGCGCCGATTTCTCGGGGCGCCAGGATTGCGCCGCGTGGCGGGCGCGGTCTGCCAGGGCGGCTAGGCGTCCGCGCAGGTTTCGTCCACCCACCACCGACGACAAGGTCACCGAATGCGTCGCAAAGCGGCGCTTGAAATCCTCGCCGCCGCAGAGAAAATCGATCGTGGTCAAGCCTCGGTCAAACGACCACTGGATGTAATCCATCATCAAGGCCATCCCCGGCGAGGCCCGTTCGAAGGCCGGATCATAGGTGGTGACGAAAGCCATCATCGTTCCATGCTGCTCGAAATTGATCGAGATGGCGATGATCTCGTCTTCGCGTTCGAGCACGAAGATGCGCAGCAATCCAAGCTTGGCCAGAACGGATATGAGTGCCGCCAGCGCGGGGGAGCCTTCGTCGAAGAGGTCCGAAACGCGGCCGTGTTTTGCAAGCCACAACCGCTTCAGCGCGGCGACGCGCTCCAGCACCGGCTCGCGGGCTTCGTGCGCATCCATCAGGCGGAAACGCAGCGCGCCGCCTTCCTCCATGAATTTGTAGCCACGGCGATAGTTTTGCCGAGTTTTCTTCGACTGGCTTTCAAACCATTGTGCGCCGCGTTGCCCGGCGCCGGAAACTCGATAGCTGACCTCGCTGCGGTGGCTTGGCTGCAAGATATTGCTCTGGCCTGGGGCGGCGGGACCAAGCAGGGTCCGGAATCGGGCATCAGGCAACAGACGATTGAGGTAGGCAAGATCGAAGCCGCCATCGTCGAGGATATGTTGCCAGAGTTGCGGCAGGATCTGTGGCTCGGCATCGGGAGCAACCAGGACATCGCCATAGTCGCAGTGATCTTTCGCCGCCCATTCCAGCATACGGATGCCTGAGCGCCAGAAGGTCGCGAGCGCAATGACGGCCTCGAGACGCTCGCCGCTCCAGACCAGGCCGATCCTGAGACCGCGACGGTCCTGATGCGGTGTGGTGTGCCACCAGGCCGAGATCCAGTCGGGATGCTGGAAAACGAGGCCGCCGGCGCGTTGCCAGAGCGTTGCCCAGGCGGGCGCGATTTCTGCCAGTCGCGCTGGCGAGGTCGCAATTTCGATCCGGTGCGTTCGCGGCATCCGGAACACGGCGGGTCCGTTCATGGCTTCCCCCTTTGCGGCGATTGCTGTGGCTCGGGCTTGTCGGTGCGGAAATGTCTGGCGATCTGCCGCCACATCCGCTTCAGCGGCAGGACATAGAGGCCTGCGAGCGACTGGTAGTCGCGCACGTTGCGTTCGATCAAACCGAACTTGAAGTCCTCGTCGGGTCTCGGAATGCACAGGGTTCCGAAGAGCCGATCCCAGAACGAGAAGAGCAGCCCGAAGTTCTTGTCGTAGTGGCGCGGGTCGGTGCTGTGGTGCAGCTGATGCCAGTGCGGGCACAGGATCAGATTGTTCAACGGTCCAAACGAGATCTTGAAATGCGTGTGCCTGACGAAATCCATCATCAGGATGTTGCGTATGATGTAGACGTTGACGCCGAAGACCGTCAGCTCGACGAGGTTCAGCGACACCAGCGACCAGATGCCGAAGCAGATGCCGGGAATGACGCCGTCCCAGGCCCGGTTCATCAATTCGTCGAGCGGGTGGACGCGATCCTTGGTGATGCCGACCATCACCTCGGCCGAATGGTGAACCTTGTGCAGTTCCCACAGCACCGGGTAGCGGTGCTGGGCGACGTGATAGAGATAGTACGAAATGTCGTAGGCAAGCAGCATGGTGATGGTGAAGATCGTCACCGTCACCGGCCCTGCCGGTCCTTCGATCAGGGGCGGCTGGATCGCCAGCAGCGTGGAGAGCAACCAGTTCGTCGCATAGCCGACGGCGCTGACGAAGACGACGCCGGCGGGCAGCATGAGGAATGGCATCAGCGCCTTCCGCGTCACCCAGAACAAAAGGTCGGCTTTCGCCGAAGGGTGCGTGATGACCTCATGCGGGACTGCGAACTCGAAAAACTCTTTCCAGCTCTTTTTCTCGACCGTGCGCCAGTAGGCGACCAGGGCGCTGACCAAAGCAGTCAGCAACAGAAGTCCGGTCGCCAGCAGGCCGGCGCCGGAAATCCGGTCAAGAACCTTGTAGACGATATCGCTGGCCATTTCCAAGGTTGCCGCCTCTTCATCCGGCTTTTCCGGTCGTCGCGGTCATAACATTGAAGTCCTCAAGCAAATGCGATGAAAATTGGTTAAGAAATCATGAGGCTTTCTAGATTTTAGGCACTTATCGGCAGGCGACGAGACCTCATGCTTCGGCGGTCATCCGTCTCAACCGGCGCAACGGATAGATATTCATAGGGATGGTCGGCGTGACGGAACGCCTCACTATCGCCGCGGTCCAATGTGCTGGGCGTGATGATGGGAACGTGAGACGAGATGCTTCCGGCCGGTGCTCTTGCCATCGTCATCGGCTTTCGCCATGAAGGCCAATGAATTCCCCTCTGCCAGCCAGCGCACGCCAGCGGCTCGACGACCTGCTCATCCAGCGCGGGCTGTTTGCCAGCCGCTCACGTGCCCGCGACGCGGTCGAGCGTGGCACGGTGACCGTCGACGGCGTCATTGCGCGCAAGCCCGGCCAGAGCGTTTTGCCGCAATGCCTTGTTGCCATCGATGATCCGGCGCAAGGCTATGTGTCGCGCGCGGCACTCAAGCTGATCGGTGGGCTCGATCATTTCGGCCTCGACCCTGCCGGCTCTGAAGCGCTCGACATCGGCGCCTCGACCGGCGGCTTCACCCAGGTGTTGCTCGAGCGCGGCGTGGCCCATGTCACCGCGGTCGATGTCGGTCATGGCCAGATGCATCCTGATATCGGCGGCGACCCGCGTGTGACGGTGATCGAAGGACTGAACGCCCGCGATCTCGCCGTTGCCGATCTCAGCGGGCGTATTCCGGATTTCATCGTGTCCGACGTCAGCTTCATCTCGCTGAAACTGGCGCTGCCGCCGGCGCTTGATCTGGCGAAGGCTGGCGCCAAGGCCATGTTTCTGGTCAAGCCGCAATTCGAGGCGGGCCGTGATGCGATCGGCAAGGGTGGTCTGTTGAAAGATCCCTACGACGCCTCCCGTGTCGCCGGCCTGCTGCAGGATTGGCTGGACTCCGTGCCAGGCTGGCGCTCGCTGGGGCTGCATTTGTCGCCGATCGAGGGCGGCGACGGCAATCGCGAATTCCTGCTCGGTGGGATCAAGGACCGATGAGCGCGCGCTTCAGCATCAGGAAACTTGGCGCTCAGGGCGACGGTGTCGCCGAGACCGAGACAGGCGATCTGTTCATTCCCTTCACACTGCCCGGTGAAACGGTCACCGCCGCGCGCGAAAGGGATCGCGCCATGCTGATGGCGGTGCTGGAAGCATCGCCGCTGCGCATCGACCCCGCCTGCCGCCATTTCACCGAATGCGGTGGTTGCGCGCTCCAGCATTTCGAAGCCGGAGCCTATCGCCAGTGGAAACGCGAAAAAGTGGCGCACATCCTGAAGGGCAAAGGCATCGATTGCGAGATCGGCGAACTGGTCGCCTGCGCGCCGCAGACGCGCCGCCGTGTCGTGCTGGCCGCCCGGCGCACCGATACAGGCATGCTGCTCGGCTTCCATCGCCATCTGTCGCCGGAGATCATCGCCATATCGGAATGCCCGATCTCGCTGCCGGAGATCGTCGCTTCGCTCGATCGGTTGAAGGCGCTCGCCGAATTGGTCTGCGCAACCACCAAATCGTTCCGGCTGGCGGTCACCGTGACCGGTTCGGGGCTCGATGTCGCGGTTCACGAATCCGGCAAGCTCGGGGAGCACCAGCGCCGTATCGCGGCCAATTTCGTCATGGCGCAGGGCTTTGCCAGGCTGTCCATCGATGACGAAATCATCATCGAGCCGAAAAAGCCGGTTGTCATGTTCGGTAGCGTCGCTGTCGCCTTGCCCCCGGGCGCGTTCCTGCAGGCAACCGAGGCCGCCGAACAGGCGATGGCCGATATCGTCGGTGGGCATCTGAAGCGTGCCAAGAAGGTGGCGGATCTTTTCGCCGGCTGCGGCAGCTTTGCTCTGCGTCTGGCCGCGAAGTCGGAAGTCCATGCGGTGGAGGGCGATGCGGCAGCCCTTTCGGCCCTCGACCGTGGATCGCGTTTCGCCACTGGCTTGAAGCGGGTGACGGGTGAACGCCGCGACCTGTTCCGGCGGCCGTTGACGTTCAAGGAATTGAATGCCTTCGATGGTGTGGTGTTCGACCCGCCGCGCGCTGGCGCCGAGGATCAGTCGAAGCAGATCGCCCGTTCGGATGTGCCGTACGTCGCCGCGGTGTCCTGCAATCCGGTGACGCTCGCGCGAGATTTGCGCATCCTCATCGACGGCGGCTACATCCTGAAAAGCGTGACGCCGATCGACCAGTTCCTGTGGTCGCCGCATGTTGAGGCCGTGGCGTTGCTGGAGAAGCCGAAGCGGAGGCGGTAGGTCGCTTGTGCTTGAGTTGCGCGTGAATTGGGCCTATTTTGATACCGTACGCATCAAACTATGCTAGGTAATCGTCATGAACTCCGCAGCCCTCGAAGTTCCGGCGTCACGCTTTGGCGAGGAACGGTCGCCTTACCTTTCGGCAAGGCGTGTCGCGGAACAGCTTGGTGTCAACCTGACCGAATTGGCCGGCCTGATCGGGGTCGCGCGCAACACACTTGCCGCCAAGGCCGGCGCGCGCAAGGTCGACGCCGCCCTCAGCCCGATCGTCCGCATCCTGTCGATGGCCGGTGAAATGGCCGGCGGCGAGCAACGTGCGGCGATCTGGTTTAAGCACCAGCCGATCCCCGGCTGGGCGGGAAAGACCGCCTACGACCTGGTTCGCGAGGGCAAGACGGACAAGGTGCTGGCCTACCTGGAGGCCGTCCGCTCCGGCGTGTATGCCTGAGATCAGCCTGACCTTGTGGCGGGCCTTCGTACCGCGTTGGGCGCATCTGCCGCTTTCGGGCGAGGGCGCTGCCCACTTCGGCGGTCGCTGGAATCCGATTGGCGCTTCAACGATCTATGCGGCGCGCGAATTGTCCACCGCCTGGGCGGAGTACAATCAGGGCTTCGTCCAGCATCCGGCGTTAATTGCCCAACTAGAGCTCTCGGGCGCGCGCTTGGCCGATCTGACCGATGCCGCAATGCTGAGCGAATTGGCCATGACGGCGGGTATTCACCAATGCGAATGGCGAGACATGCTGGATCAGGGCCTTGTGCCCGAGACCCACAAGCTGCGGGATCGCCTGCTTGCCGATGGGGTGAACGGCGTGATCTATCCGTCCTTCATGTCGCCCGGCGGCACCTGCGTTGCGCTCTGGCGCTGGAACGAGGATGGCGCGCCGCGCCTAGAGGTCGTCGACCCCGACCGTCGTCTGCCGAAATCGCCGGCATCCTGGCTTTAGGGCAATTCAGATGGGCGAGTAAGCTCGTCGACTGTTCTTATCAAACCCGCGTGCCGCCCACCGTCATCTGGTTCATGCGCAGATGCGGCTGGCCGACGCCGACGGGCACGCCCTGTCCGGCCTTGCCGCACATGCCGATGCCGGTGTCGAGCTTCATGTCGTTGCCGATCATCGAGACGCGGTGCATGGCGTCCGGACCGTTGCCGATCAGCATCGCGCCCTTGATCGGCTGCGTCACCTTGCCGTTCTCGATCATGTAGGCCTCGGTGCAGCCGAACACGAATTTGCCCGAGGTGATATCGACCTGACCGCCGCCGAAGGAGACGGCATAGATGCCGTTCTTGACCGAGGCGATGATTTCGTCCGGCTCCATGTCGCCAGATGTCATATAGGTGTTGGTCATGCGCGGCATCGGCTGGTGGGCATAGCCTTCGCGGCGGCCGTTGCCGGTCGCCTTCATGCCCATCAGCCGGGCATTCTGGCGATCCTGCATGTAGCCGACCAGCTTGCCATCCTCGATCAGCACATTGCGGGCCGAAGGTGTGCCTTCATCGTCGACGGTCAGCGAGCCGCGCCGTTCGGGCATCGTGCCGTCGTCGACGACGGTGACCCCCTTGGCGGCGACCTGCTGGCCAAGCAGGCCGGCGAAGGCCGAGGTCTTCTTGCGGTTGAAATCGCCTTCCAACCCATGGCCGACGGCCTCGTGCAACATGACGCCCGGCCAGCCGCTGGACAAGACGATGTCGAAAGTGCCGGCCGGGGCCGGTATGGCCTCGAGATTGACCAGAGCTTGCCTGAGCGCCTCCTTGGCGGCGTGCTTCCAGCTGTCCTCGACCAGGAATTCGCCAAACGCCTTGCGGCCACCCATGCCGTAGGAGCCGCTCTCCTGGCGGTCGCCATCGCCGACCACAACGGAGACGTTGATGCGGACCAGCGGGCGGATATCGCGCACCATTTGGCCATCGGCGCGCACGATCTCGACATGCTGCCAGGATGCGGCGAGCGATGCCGAAACCTGCCGCACGCGCGGATCCTCGGCGCGCAGCCAGGCGTCGATTTCCTGCAAGAGCTTTGCCTTGGCCTCGAAGGAGGGCGAGGGGATCGGGTTCTCTTCGCCATAGAGATGGCGGTTGGTGCGGGCCGGTGCGGCGGCAAGCGTGCCGGAATAACCGCCCTTGACGGTTGAAACGGCATCGGCCGCGCGCAGCAGCGAGGCTTCGGAGAGGTCGCTGGAATGCGCATAGCCGCTGGCTTCGCCGGCAACCGCACGCAGGCCAAACCCCTGGTCGGTGTTGAAGTTGGCGGTCTTCAGGCGGCCATTGTCGAACATCAGCGCTTCGCTCTCGCTGTATTCGAGGAACAACTCACCGTCATCGGCGCCGTTGATGGTCTCGGCGACGATCTGATTGATGCGATCGTCTGAAATGTCGAATTGGCCGATCAGGCTGTTCATGGCGCATCCGTTCACAGGAGGAATGGGTCTTTGCCACGATGTAGGCGCGAAGGCACGCCGAGACAATCGCTCTGCCGCATTGTAACGACAAAAGCGGTTTGCCAGCAGCCCGTCGAAGTCACTTCTGGTTGAAGCCGGTGATGTCGCCGGGCTTTCAGGGGAGGGCGGCGAAGCCGTCGGCAAAGCCCTTGAGGTCGACCGGGATGCCGATACCTTCTTCCGGGGTCTGGAAAACGATGAAGGTGGCCGACGTGCCGGTCTTCAGCGTGTCGAGAAGCGGCTTCTCGAGGATCACCTCGGCATAGCAGCCGTCCTGAAAGCAGCGCACGAAATAGGCGCGGCCGATGTCCTTGCCGTCGACATTGAGGCCGAGCCCGTTGGGCAAAAGCACGCCGAGCGGCGCCAGCACGCGCAGGATCTCCGCCTTGTTGTCGGCGGTGCGCAGCACCACGACCGACAGTCCCATCTCCGGACGGTCCTCGGCGACGACGTTCTGCATCATCACGCATTGTTCCGAGGTGGCACCGGCCGGCGTGTCGCAGATGATCGACCATGCGCCATGTGTCGAGCGCACGGTGCCGCTCGGCTGCGCGGCGTTCGCCGTGCCGGACACGATCGCGGACAAGCCGATGCCAGACAGGGCGGCGAAAAAGATGACCTTCGCCCAGTTTCTCGAAAACCGAGAGTTTCTCGAAAGCCAGTAATTCATGACGGCTCCATTGCGAATCACGGCACTTTAAGCCGCGCCAAAGCCAAGTAAAGGACGAGACCGCACCAGGTCTGCCCCGAAAAAGCCAATTGGGCGCTTTTCCCTGCCAATTTCGCCCGAATTGCGACGTTCGGCACCTGCGGCCCGCGGGAATGCTGCTGCGGGCTCACTGTAGGCGATTCGGTGCTGCCGCGGCTGCCTCCAAAGGCATATCCGGGCTTGCGCGCAAAAATGCCGCACGGTTTCGTCCGCTCCTTTCTTGCGGAGGGAAAAAGAGTATGGTTTGAACCACCTTGAAACTGTCGGGATTCCCGTCCCGGCATTGTTCGTTATTCTCGTGGGTACCGCAGCGAGGAACTGGGAGACGATGAGGGCGATGAGAAATTTCCTGGCAAACGCCAAGGTTCCAGCAAGTGCCAAGTTTCTAAGTGCTTGTGCCGCTGTCACGTTTTTCGCCGGCGCATCCGCCCATGCCGACCAGCCCAAGAACTGGGAGACAACCTTCCAGGCGCCGGCGACTGACATGATGCGGCAGATCGAGTGGTTCGGGAACTACACGATGTGGTTCATCGTTCCGATCACCATCCTGGTGCTGCTTCTCCTCGCTTATTGCATCGTCAGATTCCGTGCGAGCGCGAACCCGGTTCCGTCCAAGACCAGCCACAACACGCTGATTGAGGTGATCTGGACTGTCGGTCCGGTTGTCATCCTGCTTTGCTTGGCAATTCCCTCGTTCCAGCTGCTGACCGCGCAATACACGCCGCCGGAAGAAGCGAAGCTGACCGTCAAGGCGACCGGTAACCAGTGGAACTGGGACTACGAGTACCAGACCGAAAACACGCTCTCCTTCAATTCCGCGATCCTTCAGGACACCGACCGCGCCGCCGCCGGCAAGGAGGACCGCAAGGTTTATCCGCGCCTGCTCGCGGTCGACAATGAACTGGTGGTGCCGGTCAACACCATGACCCGCGTGCTCGTCACCGCGACCGACGTGATCCACTCCTTTGCCATGCCGTCGTTCGGCATAAAGATCGATGCCATTCCGGGTCGCACCAACGAGACCTGGTTCAAGGCGGAGAAGGAAGGTATTTTTTACGGCCAGTGCTCGCAGCTCTGCGGCAAGGACCATGCCTTCATGCCGATCGCCATCCGCGTCGTCTCCGATGCGCAGTTCAAGACCTGGCTGGCGGCAGCCAAGACCGATCTGCCCGGCGCCAACAAGACGCTGATGGCCGAGGTCTACGGCCAGAACAAGGTAGCGGCCGCCGGCAACTGATGCCGCGGGTTAGCAAGATTTAGGGAACGGAGCGGAACATGGCAGACGCTGCAGCTCACGACGGGCACGACCACAAGCCTTATCACGGCTGGGTCCGCTGGGTTTATTCGACCAACCACAAGGACATCGGCACGCTCTACCTGATCTTCGCGATCATGGCCGGCATCATCGGCGGTGCCTTGTCTGTCGCCATCCGCATGGAGTTGCAGGAGCCTGGCATCCAGATCTTCAGCGGTCTGGCGCAGATGGTCTACGGCATGAACGGTGACGCCGCGATCGACGGCGGCAAGAGCATGTACAATGCCTTCGCCACCGCGCACGCCCTGATCATGATCTTCTTCATGGTCATGCCGGCGCTGATCGGCGGCTTCGCCAATTGGATGGTTCCGATCATGATCGGCGCGCCCGACATGGCGTTCCCGCGCATGAACAACATCTCCTTCTGGCTGCTGCCGCCGGCCTTCATCCTGCTTCTCACCTCGATGTTCGTGCCGAGCGCGCCGGGCGCCTTTGGCGTCGGTGGCGGCTGGACGCTCTATCCGCCGCTTTCGACCTCGGGCCAGCCCGGGCCGGCCATGGATCTGGCGATCCTGTCGATCCACATTGCCGGTGCGTCGTCGATCCTCGGCGCCATCAACTTCATCACCACCATCTTCAACATGCGCGCGCCCGGCATGACGCTGCACAAGATGCCGCTGTTTGCGTGGTCGGTGCTGATCACCGCCTTCCTGCTCCTGCTGTCGTTGCCGGTTCTGGCCGGTGGCATCACCATGCTGCTTACCGACCGCAATTTCGGCACCACCTTCTTTGCGCCCGACGGCGGCGGCGACCCGATCCTCTTCCAGCACCTGTTCTGGTTCTTCGGTCACCCTGAAGTGTACATCCTGATCCTGCCGGGCTTCGGCATCATCAGTCACGTCATCTCGACCTTCTCGAGGAAGCCGGTGTTCGGCTATCTCGGCATGGCCTATGCCATGGTGGCGATCGGCGCCGTCGGCTTCATCGTGTGGGCGCACCACATGTACACGACCGGCCTGTCGCTCGACACGCAGCGCTATTTCGTCTTCGCCACCATGGTCATCGCGGTGCCGACAGGCGTGAAGATCTTCTCCTGGATCGCGACGATGTGGGGCGGGTCGATTTCGTTCAAGACGCCGATGCTGTGGGCGCTGGGCTTCATCTTCCTGTTCACCATCGGCGGCGTCACCGGCGTCCAGCTGGCCAATGCCGGCCTCGACCGCTCGCTGCATGACACCTATTTCGTCATTGCCCACTTCCACTACGTGCTGTCACTGGGCGCGGTGTTCGCCATCTTCGCCGGCTGGTACTACTGGTTCCCGAAGATGACCGGCTACATGTATTCGCCCGTCATCGCCAACACCCATTTCTGGGTCACCTTCGTCGGCGTGAACCTGATCTTCTTCCCGCAGCACTTCCTCGGTCTCGCCGGCATGCCGCGCCGCACCATCGACTACCCCGATGCGTTCGCCGGCTGGAATTATGTGTCGTCCATCGGCTCGTATATCTCGGCCATCGGCGTCCTGATCTTCCTCTATGGTGTGTTCGAGGCCTTCCAGAAGAAGCGGATCGCCGGCGCCAACCCATGGGGCGAGGGCGCAACGACGCTCGAATGGCAGCTGCCTTCGCCGCCGCCCTTCCACCAGTGGGAACAGCTGCCGAAAATCAAGTAAGGCGGCTGCCCGCTCGAATACGAAACCGCCGGTCCGCCGGCGGTTTTGGCCAACGGATGATGGACTTAAGTACGCATGGCCCTTGTCGACGACCCATTGATTGACGAAGCGGGCTTTCGCATGTCGGAAGCGACGGCGGGCGATTTCTTCGCGCTGCTGAAGCCGCGCGTCATGTCGCTGGTGGTGTTCACCGCCTTTGTCGGCCTTGTCGCCGCACCCGTGACCATCAACCCTCTGCTGGCGGTGATCGCCATCCTGGCTATTGCAATAGGTGCTGGTGCCTCCGGCGCGCTCAACATGTGGTACGATGCCGACATCGATGCCGTGATGACCAGGACCGCCAACCGCCCGGTCCCCGCCGGTCGCATCCAGCCGCACGAAGCCCTGACCTTCGGGCTGGTGCTGTCGGTGCTGTCGGTGATGACGCTCGGCGTGCTGGTCAACTGGCTGGCGGCGACGCTGCTCGCCTTCACCATCTTTTTCTACGCCGTCGTCTACACGATGTGGCTGAAGCGCTGGACGCCGCAGAACATCGTCATCGGCGGGGCCGCCGGTGCCATTCCGCCCGTGATCGGCTGGGCCGCGGTGACCGGGACAGTCAGCCTCGAAAGCATTGTCCTGTTCCTGATCATCTTCCTGTGGACGCCGCCGCATTTCTGGGCGCTGGCGCTGTTCAAGTCCGAGGACTATGCCAAGGCCGGCATTCCGATGATGCCCAACGTCGCCGGCCACGCTTCGACCCGCCGCCAGATCTTCGCCTATGCGCTGGTGCTGGCCCCGGTCGGCGTGCTGCCGTGGCTGCTTGGCTACACCACGCCGTTCTATGGCGTGGCCGCCCTGCTTCTGGGAGTCGGTTTTGTCTGGTACGCGTGGAAAGTGCTTGGCATGGCCGACGATGACCGCGTCATGAAACCGGCCAAGGCCCTGTTCGCCTATTCGCTGCTTTATCTCTTCGCCATCTTCGCTGCCTATCTGGCCGACAGCGTTGTCGAACGCGCGCTTGCCATGGGTGGAGCATGACCATGATCGAGGAAAAGCTCGAGACCGTCACGTTGACCGAGCGTCAGAAGAAGGCGCAGCGCAGCCGTTCTATCGCCATCGGTGTGGCGCTGGCGCTGCTGGTGGTCATTTTCTACATCGCGACGATCGTGAAGTTCGGCCACAATCTGGGCACGATGTGATGAGCGTCGAGACCTCTAAAAAAGCGGCTGGCAAGAACGGCAACGTCATCGTCGCGGCTGTCTGCCTCGCCTTCTTCACAGGCATGATCGGCATGGCCTATGCCGCGGTGCCGCTCTACAAGATGTTTTGCCAGGCGACCGGCTATGGCGGCACGACGCAACGTGCCGAGAAGCAGTATGCCGGCCGCGTGCTCGACCGCGAGATCACCGTCCGCTTCGATGCCAACATCGCTGGCGTGCCGTGGGAGTTCCAGCCGGTCCAGCGCTCGATGACGATGAAGATCGGCGAGACCGTGCAGGCGCACTACCAGGCGACCAACAAGTTCGATCGTCCCGTGACCGGCCGCGCCACCTTCAACGTGCAGCCTGAACTGGCAGGTCCCTATTTCAACAAGGTCGAGTGCTTCTGCTTCACCGACACGACGCTGAAGCCCGGCGAGACACTGGACATGCCGGTCCTGTTCTACGTGGACCCCGACATCGTCAATGTGCCGGAACTGAAGGACGTGAAGACGATCACGCTGTCCTATACGATGTTCCCGGTCGAGAAGGCCAAGCCGGTCGCCTCCTCGGAGCCGGCCAAGGGCAATAGCAAGACAATTTCGAATACCGAAGCAAATCTCGGGGGTTGATATGGCAGACGCGCACGCAAAACCACAGCATGACTATCATCTCGTCGACCCGAGCCCGTGGCCTTTCCTGGGATCGGTAGGCGCACTTGTCGCCGCCTTTGGCGGCGTCTGCTTGATGGAATACCTGAAGGGCGGCTCGTTCCCGATCTTCGGCTTCAACATCGCCAATCCATGGCTGTTCTTCATCGGTCTCGTGATCATCCTCTACACCATGTTCGCCTGGTGGTCGGACACGATCAAGGAAGCGCATGAGGGCCATCACACGCGTGTCGTGTCGCTGCATCTGCGCTACGGCATGATCATGTTCATCGCCTCGGAGGTAATGTTCTTCGTTGCCTGGTTCTGGGCCTATTTCGATGCCAGCCTGTTTCCGAGCGAAGTCCAGCAATATGCCCGCACCGCGTTTACCGGCGGTGTCTGGCCGCCGAAGGGCATGGAAGTTCTCGATCCCTTCCATTTGCCGCTCTACAACACCGTCATCCTGCTGCTGTCCGGCACCACGGTGACCTGGGCGCACCATTCGCTCATCCATGGCGATCGCAAGGGGCTGATCAACGGCCTGGTGCTGACCGTTGGCCTCGGCATGCTGTTCACCATGGTGCAGGCCTACGAGTACATGCATGCTCCGTTCGCCTTCAAGGATTCCATCTATGGCGCCACTTTCTTCATGGCGACCGGCTTCCACGGTTTCCACGTCATCATCGGCACCATCTTCCTGTTGGTCTGCCTGATCCGGGCGATGAAGGGTGATTTCACCCCCAAGCAACATTTCGGCTTCGAGGCGGCCGCCTGGTACTGGCACTTCGTCGACGTGGTCTGGCTGTTCCTGTTCGCCTCGATCTACGTCTGGGGATCGGTCGGCGCGGTGATCGAGGGCCACTGATCCTGGCCTGAGGAATTTCCGTTTGGGGAGGGGCGGCCGCGGCAATGTGGCCGCCTTCTTCTTTTTGGCGCAATGATCGCTGATCGATAGCCAATGCGGCTGACAATTTTCCGGGCCATTTGCGCATTGATGATCGCGGCACTCCCGGCCTTTGCCGGCGAGAAGGTGGATCTGGTGCGTGTCCACAAAGCCGAACGCCGGCTGGAACTCATCGGCGACGGCAAGATCCTGCGCAGCTACGGCATCGCACTCGGCGGCGATCCTGTCGGGCATAAGCACCAGGAGGGCGATCAACGCACGCCCGAGGGGAACTATGTCCTCGACTGGCGCAACCCGAACAGCATCGCGCACAGATCGATCCATATTTCGTACCCCAACACCGACGATCTGGCGGCCGCCAGGGCGCGCAATGTCGACGCGGGCGGCATGATCATGATCCACGGCCAGCCAAACGGTTATGGCTGGTGGGGCTGGCTGCTTCAATTGGTCGACTGGACCGACGGCTGCATTGCGGTTACGGACTCCGATATGGACGAAATCTGGGCGATGGTGGCCGATGGCACACCGATCGAGATCGAGCGGTAGGCAATGAGTGGCAATATGAACTGGTTGCCGGTCGATCTGAAATCGAGCGGTAAGCAATGAGCGACGACTCTTCCAAGAGTGAAGATAGGGCGATCTGGCCGCCGATCGATCCGATCTCGGCCGGCCTGCATGGCCGTTGCCCGCGCTGCGGCGAGGGGCGGCTATTTTCCGGCTTCCTCACCGTCGGCAAGCGATGCGTCAATTGCGGCCTCGATTATTCCTACGCTGATGCCGGCGACGGGCCGGCGGTGTTCGTGATCCTGATCATCGGCTTTATCATCGTCGGCCTGGCGCTCTGGGTAGAAGTCACGCTCAGCCCGCCGCTCTGGCTGCATCTGCTGGTCTGGATTCCGCTGGCTGTTGTGCTGTGCTTGACGGCGCTGCGGCTGATCAAGGGCGTGCTGCTGACGCTGCAATACCGCAACCAAGCGGCCGAGGGCCGGCTGGATCGCGGCGAATGAGCGAGGCTTCCCTTAGAACTGACGGTCGTTCGCGGCCGCGATCGGCATTGCTGCTCGGCCTTGGCCTTGTGCTGTTCCTGATCCTGCTGGTGCTCGGCACCTGGCAGATGCAGCGCCTGTATTGGAAGGAAGGCCTTCTGCAGACCATCGACCAGCGCACCCATTCGGCGCCGTTGCCGTTGGTTGCGGTCGAGAAAGAGTTCGCCGCCACCGGGGATGTCGATTATACGCCTGTCACCGTCACCGGCACGTTCCTGCATCAAGGCGAACGCCATTTCTACGCGACCTGGGAAGGTGATGCCGGCTTCAATGTCTACACGCCGCTGGCGCTCGACGACGGCCGCTTCGTCCTGATCAATCGGGGCTTCGTGCCTTACGATCTGAAGGATGCCGCCAAGCGCGCCAAGGGACAGGTGGCTGGCAGAGTGACGGTCACGGGGCTGGCCCGCAACCCGCTGCCGGGCAAGCCGTCGATGATGCTTCCCGACAACGACGTGGCGAAGAACATCTTCTACTGGAAGGACCGCGACGTGATGGCTGCAAGCGCCGGTCTGCCGGCGGGCGCCGCGCTGGTGCCGATCTTCATCGACGCAGACAAGACGCCAAACCCAGGCGGCTTGCCGGTTGGCGGCGTCACCATCATCGATCTCCCGAACAGCCATCTCCAATATGCGATGACTTGGTACGGGCTTGCCGCGGCGCTCGCAGCCGTGCTCATCCTGCGGCTTCGCCGTCCCGCGAAAGACGAATGAACGCGGCTGATGCCCCCTTTCAACCGATGCCCTTGACAGGGCAGGGGTGCGCACTTCATTTCGGCTTTGATCAACCGGCCCGGATTTAATGCTTCAGACAACCACTAAACCACCTCTGACGATCCGGCTCTGCCAGCCGCGCGGTTTCTGCGCCGGTGTCGACCGTGCCATCCAGATCGTCGTGCTGGCGCTGAAGAAATATGGCGCGCCGGTCTATGTCCGCCATGAGATCGTGCACAACCGCTACGTCGTCGAGGGGCTGCAAAGCCTTGGCGCCGTCTTCATCGAGGAACTCTCCGAGATACCGGCCGAGCATCGGCAGTCGCCCGTCGTGTTCTCGGCGCATGGCGTGCCGAAATCGGTGCCGGCGGATGCGAAGGCGCGCAATCTCTTCTATCTCGATGCCACCTGCCCGCTGGTGTCGAAGGTCCACAAGCAGGCGATGCGCCATCAGCGGCTCGGCCGCCATGTGCTGTTGATTGGTCACGCCGGTCATCCCGAAGTGATCGGCACCATGGGCCAACTGCCGGACGGAGCGGTGACGCTGATCGAAACCGAAGCCGATGCCGCAAAGCTCTCGCCCGCCGATCCGCAGGCGCTCGGCTTCGTTACCCAGACCACATTGTCTGTCGAGGACACCGCCGGCATCATCCGCGCCTTGCAGGATCGCTTTCCGGCGCTGCAGGCACCAGCGGCGGAATCGATCTGCTATGCCACCACCAACCGCCAGGAAGCAGTCAAGGACACCGCGCCGGGTGCCGATCTCTATCTGATCGTCGGCGCGCCGAATTCCTCCAATTCGCGACGACTTGTCGAAGTCGCGGAGCGTGCAGGCGCCACCATGTCGCTTCTCGTGCAGCGCGCCGCCGAGATTCCGTGGAATGACATCGGCAACATCTCGACGCTTGGCCTGTCGGCCGGCGCATCGGCGCCCGAAATCATCGTCGACGAGATCATCGACGCGTTCCGGCAACGCTTCGATGTCACGATCGACCTGGCCATCACGGCCACGGAAACGGAGGATTTTCCGGTCATGCGGGTATTGCGCGATGTCGAACTGACGCGGGCCGACATGGCCTTCGTCAATGGAGCCGCGTAAGCCACATGGCGGTATACACCGACGTTGCGGAAGGCGAACTCGGCGCATTCCTGAAGCACTATCCGGTCGGCGATCTCCTGTCCTACAAGGGCATCGCCGAAGGCACCGAGAACTCGAACTTTCTGCTGCACACCTCCAGCGGCTCCTACATCCTGACGCTCTATGAGAAGCGCGTCGAGAAGGCGGATTTGCCGTTTTTCCTCGGGCTGATGGGCCATCTCGCCAACAAGGGCGTGTCCTGCCCGCTGCCGGTGACCGCGCATGACGGCAGCGTCATCGGCACGCTCGCCGGCCGGCCGGCGGTCATCATCACCTTCCTGGAAGGGCTTTCGTTGCGGCGGCCCACAGCAACGCATTGTGCCGAGGTCGGCAAGGCATTGGCGCAATTGCATCTGGCCGGCGCCGATTTTTCGATGACGCGTCCGAATGCCCTGGCCATCGACGGCTGGCGCAAGCTCTGGGATGCAGCGCGCGATCGCGCAGACGAGGTCGAGCCGGGCCTAGCGGCCGAGGTCGATGCCGACTTTGCCGATTTCGAGCGCAACTGGCCGAAGGACCTTCCCAAAGGCATCATCCACGCCGATCTTTTCCCGGACAACGTTTTCTTCCTCGGCGAAAAACTGTCCGGCCTGATCGATTTCTATTTCGCCTGCGACGACCTCTACGCATACGATGTCGCCACCTGTCTCAACGCCTGGTGCTTCGAGAAGGATTTTTCCTTCAATCTCACCAAGGGCAAGGCGCTGCTCGCCGGCTACCAGAGCGTCCGGCCCCTGAGCGACCAGGAACAAGCTGCGCTGCCGGTGCTGGCGCGCGGTTCGGCGTTGCGCTTCATGCTGACCCGGCTGTACGACTGGTTGACCGTTCCCGATGGCGGGCTGGTGATGAAACGCGATCCGTCCGAATACATCAGAAGGATGCGGTTCCACCGGGCGATCAAATCTCCTTCGGAATATGGATTGGCCTGATATGGGGTATCATGAGCAAGCAGGTTGAGATCTTCACCGACGGCGCCTGTTCGGGCAATCCCGGCCCTGGCGGCTGGGGCGCGATCCTGCGCTTCAACGGCACCACCAAGGAGCTTTCCGGCGGGGAAGCCGAGACGACCAACAACCGCATGGAACTGTTGGCCGCCATTTCGGCGCTGAACGCGCTGAAGGAACCGTGCACGGTCGACCTTCACACCGACAGCAAATATGTCATGGACGGCATTTCCAAGTGGATCCACGGCTGGAAGAAGAACGGCTGGAAGACCGCCGACAAGAAGCCGGTGAAGAACGGTGAACTCTGGCAGGCGCTCGACGAGGCCAACAAGCGCCACAAGGTCACCTGGAACTGGGTCAAGGGCCATGACGGTCATGTCGAGAACGAGCGCGCCGACGAGCTTGCGCGCGAAGGCATGGCGCCGTTCAAGAAAGGTTCGTTCAAGCCTGCAGCAGCGGCAAAGCCTGCTGCGCCGGCCAAACAACCGGCAATCGCGAAAGTGCGGCGCTCTACCCAGAGCTATTGAATTTCCGGAGCGGCGTGGCTCTCAGGTACGAAGAAGCGGATCAGCCGGCGGGGGTGGCAACTACTACGATATCGGCGCGCACCGCGTTATCTACTGCTGGCTGCCGATCGACTGGCCAGCGCAGTTGTAGACCCTTATCGGATCAGCAGCGCCGTGCCCCAAAGCCCAAGTGCGAACACCGTGTGCGACACCAGGTTCAGCGCCCGGATCTGCATCGGATTTGGCCGCTTCGAGGCCGCCCAGCCGGCGCCCATGCCGGGTGCCAGCAGGAACCAGCCGGCGCCGACGGTGACGATGCCGAGGATGAAGGCCGGCAGGAATGTCGGCGCGGCAAGCCAACTCGCTCCGGCCAGCACCACCAGGATGATGCCGTAGGCGATGCCGACAAAATAGTGAAAGGCCCAACCCAGCGCCTTTTCATGCGCGTAAGATGTGGCATCGCCGATATCGTCGTGGAAGACCTTGTCGCGGAGATGCCAGACCCAGCGACCGACCGGCCCCCAGTTCGGCCGTGGCTGGCCGAACGCCTTGTGCAGGAAGATGGCCCAGAGATCCATCAGGACGGTGGCGCCGATGCCGATCGCGATAGCGCGCCAGAACATGTCAAACATCGCTAGAATCCCCCCAAACGCAAGCCCTGGGCTACAAGCGCGATCGTCGTTCCACACCCGACGCCGCGCTGAACTTCAGAGCTGTCCCAGAATATGAGCCGCGCCGGACTCGTCGACACCAGGCTTGGTCTCGACATTGAGCGCGGTGACCTTGCCGTCGTCGACGATCATCGAAAACCGCTTCGAACGCAGCCCCATGCCGCTGGCGGAAAGGTCATTGTCGAGGCCTACCGCCTTGGCGAAATCGCCACTGCCGTCGGCGAGGAACATGATCTTGCCCTCACCGCCGGTGAAGTGCGCCCAGGCGCCCATGACATGGACGTCGTTGACCGAAACGACGGCGATGGTGTCGACGCCGCGCGCCAGGATGGCATCGTGGTTTTCGAGATAACCCGGCAAATGGTTGTTGCTGCAGGTCGGGGTGAAGGCGCCGGGAACCCCAAACAGCACGACCTTCTTGCCCGAGAAAATCTCGGCCCCGGTGATCGGCTTGGCGCCATCGGCGGTCATCGTCTTGAAGGTCACGTCAGGCAGCTTGTCGCCAACGGAAATGGTCATGGATTCCTCGCTTGGGAAAATGGGGAAGGACGTGTCTTTGCCTAGCGAACCCAACGGCTTCCTGCAACCGTTGGGGTGGGCTGGATCAAGGGAAAGGCAGAACCCCTTCGACCGCGCCCGCCGAACTCGTCAGCGTATAGTGAAGCCCGCCATCGGTCGGCGTCGTCGAGGGGCGATCGAGGATCGGCACGGTGAAAATCAGCTTGCCGTCTTTTTCGCGGCGCGCAGGGGTACCGAACATGTAGTCCCGCTCGCCGGCCACGAAGAAATCCGCCGCCTCCGGATCGCCGGGAAAGCTCGCCTCGACAATCAGCGTCTCGTGGTCGCCCGGCAGCACATTGATGCCGAAATCGGACCTCGCGGGCGCTGGTAGCGCCGCGAAACTCGCCTTCACCAGCGCTGCGTCCTCGGCATTGTCCGGATCGGAGGCGGGGTCGACGGTCAGCCGCGTCTGCACCGGAATGCAGATCGTTTCGCAGATGCCGAGAAAGATGTCGGCATCGATCAACGCCGGCTGGTTCGGCGCCGCCAGCGTGAATGTCACCGGCAGAGAAACCGGATAGTTGTAGCCTGCCCATTTGCCATAGCCGTCGTCATGGCGCTGCGGCGCCGGAAACGATAGCGCTGCGTCGGCGATGTTGGTGCTGGCTGAAATGTCGAGCTGCGGCGGCACGCCCGCGTCGCCCGGATCGCGCCAATATGTCTTCCAGCCGGGCTTGAGCGCTATGTCGAGAACGCCCTGGATGCGGCCGGTGTCGTCGGCTTTGCCTGATGTCACCAGCCGGACCTTGCCGCCTTCGCTGTTGTACCACGCCGATGAGGAGGCGGCGGCGGGAAGAGCGGTTGCCGATCCGATGGCGGCGCCGAGCAGCAGGATTTTCAAGCTTCGCATGGCGGTGATTTGATCGTCCGTTCGTGGCCGCGCAATGATTTCATGGCCTTGCCGGTATCATATTTGCGTGACTTCGAGGGAGAAGAATGTTCGAGCCGCCGCCACAGGCTTTGGTCGAATCCAGCACGGCGCATCTTTTCGGCGCTTTGGAAACGCGTTACGCTCCCTTCATGGACTTGTTGCGCCACAAGAAGACGGTCGCCAGCCGCGGCTTTCTCGACGATCAGTTCCTGATTGCCATGCCCGGCATGAAGGACGACCGTTTCACGCGCTCGGTCATCTATGTCTGCGCACATTCCGATGAAGGGGCCATGGGGCTGATCATCAACCAGACGCAGCAGATGCTGTTTCCGGATCTGCTCGTGCAACTGGGCATCATGAACGAGCAGGAGGCGATCCGATTGCCGGCGCAGGCCCGCGATTTCGTCGTGCGCAATGGCGGACCCGTGGATCGCAGCCGGGGCTTCGTCCTGCATTCGGGAGACTATCGGGTGGAATCGTCGCTGACCGTTTCCGACGACATCTGCCTGACGGCGACCGTCGACATATTGCGCGCCATATCGTCCGGCCGCGGGCCTCGTCATGCGCTGATGGCGCTCGGCTATTCCGGCTGGGGCGCCGGCCAGCTGGAGACCGAGATCGCCGAAAATGGCTGGCTGACCTGTCCGGCCAATGCCGAGCTTCTGTTCGACACCGATATCGAGCGCAAATACGACCGGATCCTCGCCTCGATCGGTATCGACCTTGCGCATCTCAGCCTGGCGGCCGGACACGCCTAAACCCCATCAGCCTCATCGCGGAGCCCGTTTCGAAACTCGCTCTGGAGAGTCATATGGTGGTGTTTTCGAGAACCGGAGCGCAGCGGACATTCGGGTCCGTGCACCGGAAGCGCAGAAAACGCCGTCAGATGGCCGCCAGAGTAGAGTTTCCAAACGGGCTCTCACGCTTGCGTCAGCGGATACTGCTCTTTTAGCGTCTTCAGCACCTGGTCGCCCGGCATCGGGGCGCCGAACATGAAGCTCTGCACATATTCGCAGCCCATCTGACGCAATTCCAGCGCATCGCTCTCGTCCGAAATGCCTTCGGCGACGACGGACAGACCGAGCTCATGCGCCATGTTGACCATCGACTTCAGCAGCACCGCGCGCTTGGGCGTGTTGTCGTCGACGAAGCTCTTGTCGATCTTGATGGTGTCGAAGGGGAAACGCGTCAGGTAGGCCAGTGAGGAGTAGCCGGTGCCGAAATCGTCCAGCGACAGGCCGATGCCGAGTTGCTTCAGCTTGGTCAGCACATGCGCGGTCTGCTCGGGATTGTCCATGACAAGCGATTCGGTGAGCTCCAGCCGGAAGCAGCGCGGCTTCAGATTGGCCCGCGCGATGACCGAGCGGACGTCGCTGACCAAGTCGCGGCGGATCAGCTGGCGGCTGGACAAATTGACCGAGACCGACAGCGGCGCGTCACCGATCTGTTTTTGCCAGCTGGCGAGATCTTCCGCCGCCTGCTGCATGGCAAACAGGCCGAGCTGCACGATAAGCCCGCAGCTTTCGGCGACCGGGATGAAATCCGCCGGCGGGATCATGCCGCGGCGCGGGTGGTCCCAGCGCAGCAGCGCCTCGAAGCCGGCGACGCTGCCGTCCTCGAGGCGCACGATCGGCTGGTAGGCAAGCGTGAATTCGCGCCGTTCGATGGCGCGGCGCAGGTCGGATTCGAACTGCAGCCTGTCGGTGCCGACAGTGCGGAAAGCCGGACGGAACGGCTCGATCCTGTCGCCGCCGAAGCGCTTGGCCTGGTGCATGGCAAGCTCGGCATCCTTGACCATGTCCTCGGCCGACATCTGCGGCGAATTCCAGGTGATCAGTCCGATCGACGCGGTCAGCACGATCTCGCGCTTGGCAAAGGTGATCGGGTTGTTGATGGCATGCTTGATTGCATCAGCGACCGCAGCGATGCGGGCCGGGTCCTGTTCGGACAGCAGCATCAAAGCGAACTGATCGCCGGCAAAGCGCGACAGCGAATCCTTCGGCTTGAGCAACCGGTGCAGGCGGCGCGCGATGGTCAAGAGGATGGTGTCGCCGGCCGAGATGCCGAGCCCGTCATTGACCTGTTTGAAACGGTCGATGTCGATGACGAAGACGGTCGGCCGCACCTTCTCTTCGGTGCGCGCGATCGAGATGATCGCTTCCAGCCGGTTCATCAAAAGTTCGCGGTTTGGCAGGCCGGTCAGATTGTCGTGCACGGCGTCGTGCAGCAGCCTTTCCTCGGACTTTTTCTGCTCGGTCACGTCGACCATGGTGCCGACGCAGCGGATGACTTCGCCGTCCGAGCCGATGACCGGGCGTGCGCGCAGTGAAAACCAGTGATAGTGGCCGTCGGCGCCGCGCAGGCGGAAATTCTGCGACACCCGGCCGCGCCGGTGTTCGAGCACCACGTCGAGCGTCGTGCGGAACGTGTCGCGGTCGTCGGCATGCAGCACCGGCAGCCAGTTGCGGGCCGCGCCGCCAAGGCTGTTCGGTGCCAGGCCGAGCTGGATGCTGACATCGGGCTTGGTGACGACGCGGTCGCGCAGCACATCCCAGTCCCAGACCGTGTCGCCCGATCCGGCCACCGCCAGCGCCTGCCGCTCAAGGTCGGAGAACAGGCCCTGGTGCAGGGCGCCGCCGGCAAAGGCGTGCTGCATCACTGTGAAGCCGATCAGAAGGATGATCAGGATCAGCCCGCCGCCCAGGGCCGGCTGGGCAATGTCGTTGTCGAGCATGCCGGTGATCGCCATCCACGATCCGCATAGCCACAACAGCACCATGACCCAACTGGGCACCAGCATGATGGCACGGTCGTAGCCGCGTATGCCGAGGAAGATGATCAGGCCAAGCCCGGTCAGTGCGGTTGCGGCGAAGGACAGCCTGGCGATGCCGGCGGCAACCGCCGGATCGACGATCGCGACCCCGGCGATCAGCACCAGTCCGAGAATCCAGACCAGCGCGCCGTAACTGAAATGGCCGTGCCATCGGTTGAGGTTGAGATAGGCGAACAGGAACACCACGAAGGTTCCAGCCAGCGCCACCTCCGTTCCCGCCCGCCACATCTGCTCATTGCCGGGCGAGATCTCGATGACCTTGTTGAGGAAGCCGAAATCGACACAGATATAGGCCAGTACCGCCCAGGCAAGGGCGGCGGTCGCGGGGAACATCGAGGTCCCCTTGACCACGAAAAGAATGGTGAGGAACAGCGCCAGCAAGCCTGCGATACCGATGACGATGCCGCGAAACAGCGTGTAGGAATTGACCGAGTCCTTGTAGGATTCCGGATCCCAGAGGTAGACCTGCGGCAGCTTAGGCGAGGCCAGTTCGGCGATGAAGGTGATCACCGTGCCGGGGTTCAGCGTCACCCGGAAAACGTCGGCATCGGGGCTGGTCTGGCGGTCGAGCGCGAAGCCTTCGCTGGGCGTGATGGCGGCGATGCGGGTCGAGCCGAGATCCGGCCAGAAGATGCCGGAGTTTACCAGGCGGAAATGCGGTGCGACGATCAGCCGGTCGAGTTGCTGGTCGGTGGTGTTGGCGAGCGCGAACACCGCCCAGTCGCCGGTCGAACGTGCATCATTGGCCTCGACCTCGATGCGCCGCACGATACCGTCCGGACCCGGCGCGGTCGACACCTGGAAATTCTCACCCTGGTTCCGGTAGATCTCGACGGCGCCGGAAAGGTCGAGCGCGACGTCGTCGCGGGCGATCTTGATCGGCTCCACGGCGAAGGCCGACGATGCCGCCCACAGCGTCAGGAGTGTCGCGAGGACAAAGGCGAACAGCGGCCCGTTTCGCAGGAAATTCGTCAAAAATCAGTCCTTCGTTCCAACGCCCGGCGGATCGTCCGCGATCCGGGCGTAGAGGTAGTGGTCCTGCCAGATGCCGTTGATCCTGAGATAGGATCGCAGCAGTCCTTCGCGCCGAAATCCGGCTTTTTCAAGCACGCGGATCGACCTGATATTGTCGGGAATACAGGCCGCTTCGATCCGGTGCAACCTCAGCGTATCGAAGGCGAAGCGGGCCACCACCTTGACCGCGTCGGTCATCAGGCCGCGGCCGCCGAAGCGCTCGCCGATCCAGTAGCCGACATGGCCGCTTTGCGAGACGCCATGGCGTATGTTGCCGAGCGTGATGCCGCCAGCAAGCTTGCCGCTGCTCTTCTCGAAGATGAAGAAGGCGATTGCGGTTCCTTGCGCATAATCTTCGCGGTAGCGGCTGATGCGCAGCCGCCATGCGTTGCGGTCGAGTTCATCGGGAGTCCAGCGTGGCTCCCAGGGTTCGAGGAAGGCGCGGCTTTCGCCGCGCACCACCGCCCACTCGCGGTAGTCGTTGGTGAACGGCACGCGCAGCGTGACGCGGTCGCCTTTCAGCGCCGGCAGGTCGCGGCGAAAGAAAGGGAGCGCGAACACGACGCTTCGAGGGGCTTAGACGGCGAGCTTACGGGCCGTGGTCTGCGTGCCTGCGAGCGATTCGAGGATCGCCTCGTATGGCGCCAGCGTACCCACAGGCCCGACAGCGGTAAGCGTCGGCTTGGTCGAGAACAATCGCGACGACAGGTCGGTCAGCCGCTCGATCGTCAGCGCCGACAGCCGTTCCATCAGTTCCTCCTTGGCGATCGGCCGGCCGAACAGAAGCAACTGCCGTGCGATCTGCGAAGCGCGGCTGGCCGGGCTTTCGGCTGACATGATCAGTCCGGCGCGATATTGGGCGCGCGCCCGGTCGAGTTCTTCCTGCAGGATTTTCTCGCCGGCCTTCTGCAGTTCGTCGATGATGACAGGCACCAGTTCGGCGATGTCGCTCTGGCCGGTCGCGGCATGGACGCCGAAGACGCCGGTGTCGGAAAAGCCCCAATGGAAGGCATAGACCGAATAACACAGGCCGCGCTTCTCGCGGACCTCCTGGAACAGGCGCGACGACATGCCACCGCCGAGGATCATCGAGAGCACCTGCGAGGCATAGAAGTCGCGCACATGATAGGCCCGGCCTTCGAACCCCAGCACGATCTGCGCGTCCATCAGGTCGCGGTCCTCGCGAAAATCGCCGCCGACATATTGCGCATATTGCGGGATGGTGCTGTCGGCCTTGCTGCGGAAGCCGCCGAGTTGCTTTTCGACCTCGCGCACGAAATTGTCATGCTTGATGTCGCCGGCGGCGACAATCACCATGCGCTCGGCGCCATATTGCCGCTCGATGAAGTCGTGGAGTTGCTTGGAGGTGAAGGATTTGACCGTTTCGGGCGTGCCGAGAATGGAGCGCCCAATCGTCTGATGGCGATAGGCGGTTTCCGTGAAGCGGTCGAAGACGATGTCGTCGGGGGTGTCGTGCGCGGCGCCGATCTCCTGCAGGATCACATGCTGTTCGCGCTCGAGTTCCTGCGGGTCGAATTCGGACTCCTGCAGGATGTCGGCAAGAATGTCGACGGCCAGCGGCACGTCGTCGGAGAGCACCCTGGCATAGTAGGAAGTGGTTTCGACGCTGGTGGCGGCGTTGATCTCGCCGCCGACGTCCTCGATCTCCGAGGCGATTTCGAAGGCGCTCCGCCTTTTCGTGCCCTTGAACGCCATGTGCTCGAGCAGATGGGCCATGCCATGCTCGTCCTCACGTTCATTGCGGGCACCCGACTTGACCCAGGCACCAAGGGCAACCGATTCGATGCTTTGAAGGGTTTCGGTGGCGACTGTCAGGCCGTTCGACAGACGGCTTACCTCAACACCCATATGGCTAGTACTCCTTAACGCGCCGCCCGCGCGCGGCGGCCGACATAATCTTCCACCATTTTCAGGTCGGAGGGAAGTACCGTGTATTTTTCCTCCGATGTCATCAACCCACCTAGCCACGCGGGCAGTGCGGGCGACACGCCGCTGGCGGCTTCGACGGCGGCCGGGAATTTTGCCGGGTGTGCGGTACCCAGCACCACCATCGGGACGGCGCCTGACGCCTTGCCCGCAGCGACATGCACAGCTGCCGCGGTGTGCGGATCGAGCAGATAGTTGCTGGCCGCGAGCGTCGAGCGGATGGTGGCGGCGACCTCGTCCATATCAGCCCGGCCGGCGTCGAATTCCGACCGCATCCCGGCGATTTGCTGGGGTTCGATGGTGAAAGCGCCGGACTGCTTCAGACCGTCCATGTAGCGCCGCACGGTCGCCGCGTCACGGCCGGAGGCTTCGAACAGCAGGCGTTCGAAATTGGACGACACCTGGATATCCATCGACGGCGACGTGGTCGCAAAGACGCCCTTGGTGCGGTATTCGCCGGTCGAAAAGGTGCGCGCCAGAATGTCGTTGTCATTGGTGGCGATGACCAGCCGCTCGATCGGCAGTCCCATCTTCTTGGCGGCGTAGCCGGCGAAGATATCGCCGAAATTGCCGGTCGGCACGGTGAAGGAGACCGGCCTGTCCGGTGCGCCGAGCGACAGCGCCGAGGAGAAATAATAGACGATCTGGGCCATGATGCGGGCCCAATTGATCGAATTGACGCCCGAAAGCGCAACCCGGTCGCGAAAGCCGTGATCGTTGAACATGTCCTTGAGCAGGCCCTGGCAATCGTCGAAATTGCCTTCGATCGCCAACGCATGGACGTTTGCAGCCGTCGACGTCGTCATCTGCCGCTGCTGCACCGGCGAGACGCGGCCATGCGGGAAAAGGATGAAGATGTCGGTCCGGCTGCGACCGGCAAAGGCATCGATGGCCGCCCCGCCGGTATCGCCCGAGGTCGCCCCGACGATGGTGGCGTGCTGGTCGCGTTCGGTAAGCACATGGTCCATCAGCCGGGCCAGAAGCTGCATTGCCACGTCCTTGAAGGCGAGCGTCGGCCCGTGGAAGAGTTCCAGGATGAAGGTGTTGGGGCCTGTCTGCACCAGCGGGCAGACGGCCTCGTGGCGGAAGGTGGCATAGGCTTCGCGCACCAGCCGCTCGAAAACAGGGGCCGGAATTTCGTCGCCAAGGAACGGCGACAGCACGCGGATCGCAAGGTCGGGATAGGCAAGGCCGCGCATGGCGCGGATCTCGGCGGCGGAAAACTGTGGCCACTCGCGCGGCACGTAGAGCCCGCCGTCGCGCGCCAGCCCGGCCAGCACGGCGTCGGAAAATCCAAGAACGGGGGCTTCCCCGCGGGTACTCACATAGTGCATGTCACAATTCCGTTACTGCTTGGCTTTTCCATCCACCGCAAGGTGGTTAATTTCTGCGCTGGCTCAGTCGCATTTTTGCCGCGCGGTTGATATACGTCACCAGCTTTGCGAGAGGGAAGTGCAGTTTCATGGCGTTTCGTACATTCAGTGGTCGCTTTTTGGCGGGTCTTGCGCTCACCGGCTTTATGCTTGCCGCCGCCGGCTGCCAATCGGGCGACAATGGCATCCTGAACCTCGGCATAGGCAAGAAGGAGGACCCGACGGCGCCACCGCCGCCCCAGGATCCCAAGATACTGGCCAGCCAGTTGCAGGCCTATTGCCCTCGGGTGACGGTGCGCGACGGCACGGCTTTCTTCAATACCTATTCCAAGGAAGCTCAGAAGCCCAAGCCCAGGATCAAGAAGACCGGCGACGCCGCGCAGGATGCCGCGGCCCAGGCCGACGCTGACGCCGCTGCTGCAACTCCGCCCGACGAATCGGCCAACATCATCTACCAGGCATCGGTCAGCGACGTGACACGCGACTGCAGCCGTGCCAACGGCCAGTTGACGATGAAGATCGCGGTCGCCGGCAAGATTGTCCCCGGACCGAAGTTTTCTCCAGGCACCATCACCATGCCGATCCGAACGGCTGTGATGCATGGCACCGAGGTCCTCTACTCGCAGCTCCACCAGTATCAGGTCCAGGTCACCGATCCTTCGGTTGCCACGCAGTTCGTCTTCACCGATTCCAATGTCGTCGTGCCCGAGCCGACGGCGCAGGATTATCAGGCCTTTGCCGGCTATGACGAAACCGCGCATCAGGCAACGGCCGACAAGCCGAAGAAGACCCGCCGCAAGAGGGCTGCCGCGACGAACTAGGTCTCGGCAGTTGCATGAGGGGTGCGTCGCGGCGCACGCTTCTCAGGCGTCCGACCACTCCGACAGCGCCGCGATCACGCTTTTCAACTCCGCCCAGCGGCGGATCACCGTTTCGGCGCCGGCCTCGGTGAGCGCGTCGGCATGGCCGGGATAGCTGTGGGCGGCTCCGGTGAAGCCGATCACCCGCATGCCCGCCGCCCTTGCGCCGTGGACGCCGTGCACGGAATCCTCGATGACGAAAGTGTTCGCCGGGTTGGCGTTGAGTTTCTCCGCCGCGAACAGGAACACGTCCGGCGCCGGTTTCGTTTTCCCGGTCGGTGTTTCCATCGCCGAAAAAATCCGGTCGGCGAAAAACGGCAAAAGATGCACCTTCTCCAGCATGAATTCGATCCGCTCGGAGCGTGAATTCGAGCAGACGCAGCGCGGCACGGTTACCGCGGCAACGGCCTCGCGCGCGCCATCGATGGCGCGGACGTCGCTGCGCAGTTTGCGGTCGACCAATTGTTCCTCCCTGTCGATCAGAGAGGCCTGGAAGGGGATGCGGGACTTTTCCTCGACCCGCAGCATGATGTCCTTGAAGGTCAGGCCGGCATAGCTCTCCGAAATCTCCTCAGCCGATATCTCGTATCCTGCCAAGGTCAAAAGCTCGGCGTCGACACGGGCGGCGATGATCTCGGAATCGACGAGCACGCCGTCGCAATCGAAGATGACAAGGTCTGGCTGGGGCATGGTGATCCGGACAATGGGAGGGCGAAGCGGCCTCGGAAGGCTCAGGCGGCGCGGCATACACCAACAGGGCCGCCTTCGCAAATTCGCCCCACCCGTGCCTTGGCCTTCACGGAATATTTACGCTGATCGGTAACCATAACCAGGAGTAAACAGTAACGCGTGCCCTGGGTGTCAGAATGTCTGCCGTGCGTCTTCTCGACGAGCTATCCCACGCCCCCCAGCAATCCGAATGGCTGGACACGATCCTCAAGGGCGACTGCGTCGCCGCGCTCGACCGGCTGCCCGAAAAATCGATCGACGTCATCTTCGCCGATCCGCCCTACAATCTGCAGCTCGACGGCGACCTGCACCGCCCCGACCAGTCGAAGGTCGACGCCGTCGATGACGAATGGGACCAGTTCGAGAGTTTCGAGGCCTATGACGCTTTCACGCGGGCCTGGCTGCTGGCGGCGCGCCGGGTGCTGAAACCCAACGGCACCATCTGGGTCATCGGCTCCTATCACAACATCTTCCGTGTCGGCGCCAAGATGCAGGATCTCGGCTTCTGGATCCTCAACGACGTCGTCTGGCGCAAGACCAACCCGATGCCGAATTTCCGCGGCCGCCGCTTCCAGAACGCGCATGAGACGATGATCTGGGCTACGCGCGACCAGAAGGGCAAGGGGTACACTTTCAACTACGAAGCGATGAAGGCGTCCAACGACGACATCCAGATGCGCTCCGACTGGCTGTTTCCGATCTGCACCGGCGGCGAGCGGCTGAAGAACGACAATGGCGACAAGCTGCATCCGACGCAGAAGCCGGAAGCGCTGCTTGCCCGCATCATGATGGCCTCGACCAAACCTGGCGACATCGTGCTTGATCCCTTTTTCGGCTCAGGCACCACGGGCGCGGTGGCCAAGCGTCTCGGCCGCCATTTCGTCGGCATCGAACGCGAGCAGGCCTATATCGACGCCGCCAACGAGCGCATCGACGCGGTGCGGCCACTGGATGGCGCCGATCTCACCGTGCTGACCGGCAAGCGGGCCGAACCGCGCGTTGCTTTCGTCAGCCTGATCGACACCGGCCTGATGATGCCGGGTGCGACGCTCTACGACGCCAAGAAGCGCTGGGCCGCCAAGGTGCGCGCCGACGGTACGGTGGCGATCGGCGACAGCGCCGGTTCGATCCACAAGATCGGCGCCGAAGTGCAGGGGCTGGATGCCTGCAACGGCTGGACCTTCTGGCATTATGAGCGCAGCGGTGGCCTGACCCCGATCGACGAGCTTCGCCGCATCGCGCGGCTCGGCATGGAGCGGGCAGGGGCCTGAACCCCTGCCAATTGCTTCGAATGCCGTTGATTCAAAGCTCTACGGATCGCGCGAAGTGATTCAAATCAAGCCTTGATTCCGAGACGTTCGAGGTCTGCTTGAAGCGTCTCTGCATCGGTGAACAGCACCGACTGCCAGCCGGCCGCCTTGGCGCCGTCGACATTCTTCTGGCTGTCGTCGATGAACAGTGTGGCTGACGGTTCGAGGTCGAACGCGGCGACGTGGTGATCGTAGATGCCGCGATCCGGCTTGATCATGCCGATTTCGCCCGAGATGGTGACGCCGCGTGGACGATTGAGGAAATCGAAGCGCTCGCGGGCTTCGGCCAGCGTGTCGCTGGCGAAGTTGGTCAGCATGGTCACGTCGTGGCCGCTCTCGATCAGACCGACCATGATGGCGACACTGTCGTCATAGGCATGTGGAACCATCTCGTGCCAGTGGCGGCGGAACCCGCGGATGTTTTCCGCGTGATCGGGATGGTCCGCGATCAGCAGCGCCTCGGCCTCTTCCCAGGTCCGGCCGCGATCCTGCTCGATGTTCCAATCATGCGTGCAGACATTGTCGAAAAACCACTTTCTCTCTTCGGCATCCGGAATGAGGCGGCTGAACGGAATGTTGGGATCGTAGTGGATCAGCACTCTGCCGATGTCGAAAACGATGTGGCGTATTTCAGTCATGGGGCCTCTTTGCACTGTGTGGCGACGGCTTTTTCGTCGCGCCGGGTATCGCAGCCTCGATTGCCTTTTTCATGACAGTCGGCAGCGCCTCGCCGGAAATCTCGTGAGCGAGCGACCAGAAATGCCCGTCTGGCGCATCACCTTTGATGTGAGCGTGAAAGACTTCGAGTTCGAGAGCGAAATGCGTGAAGACATGCGCAATGCGGCCCGCATGCCGCCAGTCGGCGGGAAACGGCGCGGCCGCTTCCGTGGTTGCCCCATCGATCCGCGCGGTCCAACCCGTCGTCGGCACCTCGGTCATGCCGCCGAGCAAACCCTTCTCCGCCCGTTTGCGCAGAAGGATGGCGCCGTCGGCCCGCACGGCGACAAAGGCCGCGCCGTGCCGCTGCGGCTTGTCGGCCTTGGGCAGGCGCACCGGGAAGTGCTCGGGATCGCCTGAAACGACCGCGCTGCAGTCTTCGCGCAGCGGGCACAGCATGCAGCGCGGCCGGCGTGGCGTGCAGATGGTGGCGCCGAGATCCATCATCGCCTGGGCGAAGTCGCCAGGCCTTGTCCCGGGCACCATGCGATCGACATGGGCACGGATTTCGGGCTTGGCTTCGCTCAGCGGGGTTGCGATCGAAAACAGCCGGGAAATGACGCGTTCGACATTGCCGTCGACAACGGCGGCGGGACGGTCGAAGGCAATCGCCGTGATGGCCGCCGACGTATAGGCGCCGATGCCTGGCAGTTCTCTCAAAGCCGTTTCCGTGTCGGGAAACCGGCCGCCACGCGCGGCCACAAGATCGGCACAGGCCTTGAGATTGCGGGCGCGGGAGTAATAGCCGAGCCCGGCCCAGGCCTTCATCACATCCTCCGCCGGCGCCGCGGCCAGCGCCCCGACATCGGGCCATTTCTCGACGAAAATCCGGAAATAGGCCTTCACCGCTTCGACGGTGGTCTGCTGCAGCATGACCTCGGAGAGCCAGATACGGTAGGGATCAGGCCGCACGCCGCGCGCATGCTCACGAGGCGTGATGCGCCACGGCAATTCACGGTGATGCGCGTCGTACCAGCCTAGCAGGCGGGACGCGATATGCCCGGATGCAGCTCTGCTGCTATCCCCGGATGCGGCTTTGCCACTATCCCAGGATACGGTCTTGCGGGTCTGGTCTGCTGGTGCCATTGATCTGTATCGGCCTGGCCGGTATCTGCTGGGGTCTTGGCTGGAGGACGTACATGGCAGGCAGAACGCCCTACGGCAATCCCGTCCCGGTCAGCGATCTCGCGACCAGGATCCTCGATCCGGTGCTGCGCAAGCGGGCTGGCATTTCGATCGGCCTCGTCCAGTCATGGGACGAGATCGCCGGCCCGCGGCTGGCCAGCCATTCGCGCCCCGAAAAAATCCAATGGCCGCGCCGTATGCATGAGGACGATCCGTTCGAGCCGGCCGTGCTGGTCATTGCCTGCGAAGGCATGGCGGCACTTCATATGCAGCACGAGACGGGCGAGATCATCAACCGGGTCAACGCCTTCCTCGGCTTCACCGCCATCAATCGCATCAGGATCCTGCAGAAGCCGGTGACAACCGACAAAGGAAGGCGCAAACCGGCCCTGAGGCCGCTGACGGCGGCTGAGAAGACGAAATTGTCGGGAACTGTCGGCCTCGTCGACAATGATGAACTGCGCGCCTCGCTGGAGAAACTTGGCGCGACCATTATCGGGGAGAGAAAATCATAGGCGTCTTGAAGAAAGTCATGGATTCGTCGTCAATATCTCGCATTCGTGATCGCCCTTGTCAGGTTTCCCGATTGGATTGGGGATCGAGATGCCTTAATTCGCGCCAACTCTCGCCTTTTCGTGTCTTTGCATTGCAAAATCCAACCCTTGTCAGGTGATTCGTATGAACCGTCCCCCGTTTGGCCAAAGCTTGTCTCGCAGAAACGTCCTGTCTTCGCTGGCCGCCATTCCGGCGGTGGCCCTGCTCGCCGCCTGCAGCGACTCTGGCGAGGAGGCGAAGGCCGCGGATGTGAAGCCTGCGGCCCCGGCCGCCCCCGCGACGCCGGCCACGCCGGCCGCCGCCACCGCGCCGGAAGCCCAGGGCACCGTGGACATGGCGGAACTGATGAAGCCGGGTGCGCTGCCCGACAAACAGCTTGGCAAGGACGACGCCAAGGTCACCATCGTCGAATACGCCTCGATGACCTGCCCGCACTGCGCGCATTTCGCCGAGACCACCTTTCCGGACCTGAAGACCAAGTACATCGACACCGGCAAGGCGCGCTACATCCTGCGCGAATTCCCGTTCGATCCGAGTGCCGAAGCCGGTTTTATGCTGGCGCGCTGCGCCAAGGACAACTACTACCCTATGGTCGACGTCCTGTTCAGGCAGCAGGCGAACTGGGCTGGCGTTCAGAACACCAAGGATGCACTGCTGCAAATCTCGAAGCTCGCCGGTTTTACACAGGAGTCCTTCGAGGCCTGCTTGACGGACCAGAAACTTCTGGACGATGTGAGATCGGTCCAGAAGCGTGGCGCCAATGAATTCAAGGTCGACTCGACACCGACCTTCTTCATCAACGGTAAGACCTACAAGGGGGCGATGTCGATTGAGGAAATGTCGGCCATCATCGACCCTCTGCTCTGACGTCCAGTCAGCCCTGAGGCGGCGGCGCTTCGGCGTGCGCGGCTTCCGGTCGTGCCGCGAATTCTCATCGCAAAACCACGGTAATCCGCTTAGTGGGCGGCGCGAATGAAGTTTTCGCGCCTTCGCCTCCTCGGTTTCAAGTCCTTCGTCGAGCCCGGCGAGTTCGTCATCGAACGCGGACTGACCGGCATTGTCGGGCCGAACGGCTGCGGGAAGTCGAACCTTGTCGAGGCGCTGCGCTGGGTGATGGGCGAAAGCTCCTACAAGAACATGCGCGCGTCCGGCATGGACGACGTCATCTTTTCCGGCTCGGGCACGCGCCCGGCACGCAACACCGCCGAAGTCACGCTTTTCCTCGACAACAGTGACCGCTCGGCGCCCGCTGCGTTCAACGATGCCGACGAACTGCAGGTGTCGCGCCGCATCGAGCGTGAGGCCGGCTCGCTTTACCGTATCAACGGCAAGGAGGCCCGCGCCAAGGACGTGCAGCTTCTGTTCGCCGACCAGTCGACCGGCGCGCGTTCGCCGTCGATGGTCGGTCAGGGCCGCATCGGCGAACTGATCCAGGCCAAGCCGCAGGCACGCCGCGCGCTGCTCGAAGAGGCAGCAGGCATTTCCGGCCTGCACACCCGCCGCCACGAGGCAGAACTGCGGCTGAAGGCGGCCGAGCAGAACCTCGAACGACTGGACGACGTCGTCGGCGAGCTGGAAAGCCAGATCGAAAGCCTGAAGCGCCAGGCGCGCCAGGCCTCCCGCTTCAAGAACCTGTCGGCCGATATCCGCAAGGCCGAAGCGACGCTCTTGCATCTGCGCTGGACACTGGCCAAGACCCAGGAAGGCGAGGCGCGTTCGGCGCTGGCGGTTGCGACAGCCCTTGTCGGCGACCGCGCCGCGGCCCAGATGGCCGCCGCCAGGGAGCAAGGTATCGGCGCTCACCGGTTGCCGGATTTGCGCGACGCGGAAGCCGCCGCCGCCGCTGCCTTCCAGCGCTTGTCGATCGCCAAGTCGCAGATCGAGGAGGAAGCCGGCCGTATCCGCGCCCGCCAGAGCGAACTCGAGCGCCGGCTACAGCAGCTCGACGGCGATATCGCGCGTGAAGAGCGCATGGTCCGCGACAATGCGGACATTCTCGAGCGCCTTCGCACCGAAGAGGCAGCACTCAATTCGGAAAATGCCGGCGCCGCCGAACGCGAAGCCACCACCCGTGCGGCGTTCGAACAGGCGGCGTCGACGCTTTCGCAAAGCGAAGCCAAGCTCGCCGCGCTGACAGCCGAACGGGCCGAGGCTGCCGCCTCGCGCAACCAGATCGAACGGACGCTGCGCGACACCGCCGAACGCCGCGACCGCTTCGCGCGCCAGCTTGCCGATGTCGACCGGGAATTGTCTGAGATACTCTCCAAGGTCGCTGGCCTGCCCGATCCGGCCGAGAAGCGGGTGCTGGTCGAACAGGCCATGGCGCTGCTGGAGGAGGCCGAGGCTGCCGTGTCCGAGGCCGAGCAGTCTGTCATCGATGCCCGCGCCACGGAAAGTTCTGCCCGGCCACCGCTTCAGGATGCCAGGGCCGAGCTGGCGCGGATCGAAACCGAAGCGCGCACGCTGGCCAAAATCCTGGATGCAGCCAGCGGCGATCTCTTCCCGGCCGTGCTGGAGCAGATCAGCGTCGATCGCGGTTTCGAAACGGCGCTGGGTGCGGCCCTTGGCGAAGACCTCGACGTGCCGCTTGACCGCAGCGCGCCGGTGCATTGGGGCGAAAGCGCGATCCAGCCCGGCGACGCGGCTCTGCCGGAAGGCGTTAAAAGCCTGGCCAGCGTGGTCCACGCGCCGGCACAGCTCGCCCGCCGCCTGGCGCAGATCGGTATCGTCGATGCCGCCGGCGACGGCCGCCGGTTGCAGTCGCTGCTTGCTCCCGGCCAGCGGCTGGTCAGCCGTGAAGGCGCGCTCTGGCGCTGGGATGGCTTTACCGCAAGCGCCGATGCGCCGACCGCCGCAGCACAACGGCTGGCGCAGAAGAACCGGCTGGCTGAGCTCGATGCCGAGGCGATACAAGCGACGCTCGTCCTGCGCCAGGCCGAGGATGCGCTGGGAGAGGCTGAACAGGCGCTCCGCCTGGCAAGCGAGGCCGAGCGCAACACGCGCCAGGCCGGTCGTGACGCTCAGCATCGGCTGGACGCTGCCCGCAATGCGCTGGCCGAGGCCGAAAGGGCCGGCGGCGAATTGCAGAGCCGGCGCGCCGCACTCGATGAAGCGCGCGCCCGCATCGTCGACAGCCATGAGGAGATTTCGGCCGCCTTCGCCGAGGCGGAAATGCTGCTGCAGGACGCGCCCGATCTTGGCGATCTGCAATTGCAGCTCGAACAGTCCTCGGCCAATGTCGCCCGCGACCGCGCCGCGCTTGCCGATGCGCGCGCGGTGCATGAGGGGCTGCGGCGCGAAGCCGAGGCGCGCGCGCGCCGGCTCGATGCCATTGGCGCCGAGCGCAGCAATTGGCTGGAGCGGGCCGAAAACGCCTCGACGCAGATCGCATCGCTCGGCGAACGCAAGGCCGAGGCCGAGGCCGAACGCGAGCGGCTGGCCGATGCTCCCGATGAAATCGACGCCAAGCGGCGTGCCTTGCTGTCGCAGCTCACCGAGGCCGAGAGCTTGCGCAAGGCGGCGGCCGACCGTCTGCAGGAAGCGGAGAACCGGCAATCCGAACTGGACAAGGCCGCCACCGGCGCCATCCAGTTCCTGGCCGAGGCGCGCGAGACCCGCGTTCGCGCCGAGGAGCGGCTGACCGCGGCCGACGAGCGCCGGCTGGAGATCGAGGCGCGCATCCAGGAAACGCTGAACACGCCGCCGCATCTGGTCATCCGCCACACCGGTCTGGAGGCCGACAGCCCGATGCCTGAGATGGCCGAGATCGAGCGTCAACTCGACAGGCTGAAGATCGAGCGCGAACGGCTCGGCGCCGTCAACCTGCGCGCCGAGGAGGAGCAGAAGGAGCTATCCGACCGGCTGGAGGCGATCGTCTCCGAGCGCGAGGACATCATTGAGGCGATCCGCAAGCTCAGGCAGGCGATCCAGAGCCTCAACCGCGAAGGCCGCGAGCGGTTGCTGGCCGCCTTCGAGGTCGTCAACGGCCATTTCCAGCGGCTGTTCTCGCATCTGTTCGGCGGCGGCACGGCGGAATTGCAGTTGATCGAATCCGACGATCCGCTCGAGGCTGGCCTCGAAATTCTTGCCCGCCCGCCCGGCAAGAAGCCGCAGACCATGACGCTGCTGTCCGGCGGCGAGCAGGCGTTGACGGCGATGTCGCTGATCTTCGCGGTGTTCCTGACCAATCCGGCGCCGATCTGCGTGCTCGACGAAGTCGACGCGCCGCTCGACGACCACAATGTCGAACGCTTCTGCAATCTCATGGACGAGATGGCGGCCACCACCGAGACGCGTTTCGTCATCATCACCCACAATCCCATCACCATGGCGCGCATGAACCGGCTGTTCGGCGTGACCATGGCCGAGCAGGGCGTCAGCCAACTGGTGTCGGTGGACCTGCAGGCGGCCGAGGCGATGCGCGAGGCAAGCTGACCCAGGTCGCGCTGGGAAAAGTGTGCAAGCGGTTTTCGCCCGGCAAAAAAATGTCAGGGCCGCGGACTGTGCCTGTGCGAATGATGCTTGGCCGAGGACCAGACGAAATAGAGCGATCCCAGTTTCAGCACAGGCACCCTGCGATCCCGCTCGCGATCACGCAGTTCGCGGTAGGTCTTCACCTTCAGTGTGCCCCCGGCAATCTGATTCGCAAAGCCATGATGCATAGAGCTTACGTGCTTTCTCCAGTCGACGGAATGTTCATTTCAAGCTCCTCGTTAGTATTCGAGCTCTTGGAGGGTCGATCGGGAATTGTACTGGGCCACCAGATGACGAAATATTTGCCAAACTGCCAGGCCGGGACTTCGCCCTTGTGCTCCCGTCGCCGCAACTCATGACGTTGCTTGACCTTCAACACACCACCCGGAAGCCTGATCTTGATCGTCATCGTCCCTCAATACTGATGGCGCGCTTCCTGGGTGCCGCGCCCGAAGCTTCATCTGTCCGGCCAAGGTAGAAAAAACCGCCCACTCTCGGATCGGACCGTTGCAATCCGATTTCGCCGAGTCAATGGAGCCGGGGGCGAACTCCTCTGGCTATCGGCCCCGTGCACAAAGGCTTGAGAACAGGCTCAACCTCTGCGCCGCAAGATCCAGTTCACACAGATCACGGCCACGAGGCCACACGCGATGCCGACGCAATCGGCAACCCAGTCGGACACGTCCAGATCACGTCGTATCAGCGCCGTGCCCTGGAGGACCTCGATCGCCGCTCCAACAACTGCAAGGAAGACGATCAGCCTGACCTTGCGATCAGGCCAGCCGAGCCCTCCAAGGAAAGTCATGACGGCAAAGGCGCTGGCGTGATTCAGCTTGTCGTAATGGAAACCGATATCGATCCCGTACTCCTCGAGTCCGGGTATAGGCACCAGTGCAAGGACAAGAACAGCGACAAGCGTGCTGAAAAAAGCAATCCGTTCGGCGGCTGGATGAAGTCTCATTCTGCTCCAATCTGTGCCTGCCCGCCGCGAAGGTCGAAACCAGCTCGGTATTGGCGGTTCAGGCTGAAACTCAGATCGACGGCGTTGTCTTTCAAAGCCGCAATTTTTGCTTGAGCCTTTTCAGCCAGGTCTGTTCCGCCTCATCCTGGTCTTGATGCGCCGGGACGTAGCGCGGCGTTGCCGCCGTTCAACGGATTCCCGTCTGCGTCTCGTTCAAAGAGTGGAGTGCTGAAAAGGGCTCCGCATAGGCTTTCACCATTTCGCTCATTAGAATATCCGCGCCAGTCATCAGGGGGATCAAGGTTTCCGCAAATGTGTATGTTTTGATGCCGTAAAGCCACTTCAGGTAGAGAAGGGCAGCTGACGTGCCGGAGACGCACCCAACAATGTTCATCCGGGATACGACAAGCTCTATCGGATATATGTGCGGAAGGTTCGCCTCCATGATCCTGGTGCTGGCGTCGGCCGTCACATTGCCGATGGTATCCAGCAATTCGGGGAAGAAGGGCGTGCTTATTCTGGGATGTTCCTTCCAGACGACGTCGTATCCTCTCTCAACGATCTGCTCCGCAATGCGTCTATAGATCGCCGCCTCTTGCGCGTACGACATTATGCCGTTTCGCGACAATGCCTGGCCGAGCAGCAGGATCCGTGGGTTGGCTGACGCACGGCAATGTTCATTGCCGTCGGAAAGCGCATCCCTGCAGGCTTCATCTATTACGTCGCGCATCAGCGAAGCGCCGACCTGGAATCTTGGTACGTTCTCCAGAGCATCGTGAATGGGGATTTCGTGGAGCAAAGAATAAAACTTTGTCACCCGTCTCAGATGGTGTCTTTCTATCTTGTCGGCCGCTTTCCTCAGTCGGAACGCCGGTGAAATTGTAGAGAGTCCTGCAATCAAGGCTCCGGTGATGCGCCGTCTAAACCTGGTGCCTGGCGGCCGTGACATGGTTGATATTTCGAATGGAAGGTATGACGTCAAGCCATCCTCATACAAAACGATCTTGGCTTCTGGGTATGAGTCCAGCAGTATTTTTTCCGATGGCCGGTTAACGAAGCAGGCCCAGATTTCAACCGCGGAACTCGCGTCGATGCCAATTGTGTCTCGGATCAGACGATGAATCCGGAAAATTTGCAGTTGCCCATATTTACGCTCGGACGTCAGAAGGTCGTATGCCCATATGACCCGTTTCCAAGTCCATACTGTAGACGCAAGTTCAGCAAGACCGGTCTTGAAATGCTCGGAAACGCCGGCCGTTTCATAGAGCAGAAGGTAATCCTCATGCTCCTCATCCGCCGGGGAGCTTCCATCCATTGTTGACTGGCGAAGAGAAGCAACCAGGCTGAGCAATTGCCAGCTGCCAAAGACGCAGCATATTCGAACTGGCAATTTAAGGTCTCCAGATAGGATGGAAATAACGCCGCATGTTCCGCGATCTCAACCGCAAAATTGCTTCATGTCCGAAGACCGTGTGTGGCTCGGGGCGTTTCGCCAGCTTCATAATACTGCCTGTCGTGTCGACCGGAAATATCTTGCAGATATTGGCGTCCAACGCCCGAGACAGGCTGGAGTTCCGCGCAATAAGCAGGCGAATTCAGTTCAATTGAGCGGCAGAGACCTGTTGAGATCCGGCATAAACATCAGGCGGCGGCAGACCGCTCATGCGGCTCGATCTTGCCGCTTCGGTTCCTGTCGGCACCAAGAGCGCGAATTCTCCCGGTTTTCGGGAAGGTCGTTGCCCGGGAAAGCGGGTTTCACTTCCATCAGTCAAAAGTAAGCTCCAGCCATGAACCGGAGCTTGATGATGACAGAGGCGGAAACCAGAATGTTTCACACGCTTGATGTGCCAGCCGGTCCGGTGCGCTGGCCCGGGATTCCGGCCGACCTGCCAAGGTATGGCGCGTGTGGCCGCACCTGCGCATCATGCCCGATGCGAAGCCCGCACTGCTCCTCGAACGCCCTTGATGCCGAAGCTTCGGCGCAACTTTCCCGGTGAGCAGGCGATGGGCGGCGCCGGAAAATGCGCCGCCTGTCGGAAGGGTTGCCCGCGATCAGGCCGCGAGCCAGGCCCGGGTGAAGTCCTGCTCATAGGCCTGATGCATCTGGTAGCCCATCAAGGCAGGTTTCATATGGCAGAACAGCTTTCGCCAGTAGGGCTGAACGATGATGCCGGAATCCTGAAGCATGACCTGCAGTTCCTTCATCACCGCACGGCGCTGCTCCGGATCGGCGATGGCGTTGGCCTTGTGGACCTTGGCATCGAAGTCGGGATCGGCGAACCCTGTCTCGTTCCATGCCGAACCGGTCTGGTAGGCAAGCGCATAGGTCTGGATGCCGAGCGGTCGGGCGTTCCAATTGGTGGTCGCGAAGGGATACTTCGTCCAGTCGTTCCAGAATGCCGATTCCGGGATGACAGTGCGTTTCACCTTGAAGCCCGCGTCGCGCATCTGCTGGGCGACGGCATCGGAGCTTTCCTTGCGGTAATCGGCTTCGACCGAGATCAGATCAAATTCGAAATCGAGCTGGCCGGCTTCCTCGAGCAATGCCCTGGCCCGGACCGGATCACGTTTGATCGGCGGCAAGTCGGCGTGTTCGGGATGCATCGGTCCGACATGATCGTTCTGCGCGACGATACCCATGCCGTCGGCGCCCAGTTGCAGCACCGCTTCGTTGTCGACCGCAAGCTGTATGGCGTTGCGCACGCGCTTGTCGTCATAGGGTTTGGCGTTGACGTTGCAGCGCGAGACCAGGGTGGCGGCAGTGACGATCTCGCTTTTCTTCAGGCCCAGCCTGTCGAGCATGGCGACGTCATAGGACTGCGTCTGCCCATTCAGGTCGATCTCACCGGATTCGAATGCGGAGACGGTGGCGGCCGAGTCGGTGCCGTAGTCGGTCCAGTCGATGCCGTCGAGGAACACCTCGCCGCCCCACCACGACCCGTCCGGCCGCTTGCGCACCGAGGCAGCAACGCCGACATCGAGTCTTTTAAGTTCGAACGGGCCCGTGGAAACGGGGTTGGCCGACAGTGGCGCCGCCTTCGGATTGAATGTGTGGTGGACGATCAATGCCGGATAGTCGGTCATCGCTGGGATGATGGTGATGTCGGGCTGAGCCAGTTTCAGGGCCACGGTGTGGCCGTCGCGAACCTCGATGGCGCCAGTGCGCGCCACCTTGGTGTCGGGATCGATCAGCGCGGTCATGCGCCCGGCCATCGAGTTGCCGGCGGCATCCTTCTCGCACCAGCGCGTGATGTTGAAGGCAACATCCGTGGCGGTGAAATCGTCGCCGTTCGACCATTTCACCCCCGGGCGCACCTTGAGCACATATTCCGTCGCGTCGGCATTGATCTCCCAGCTCTGCAGCAGCACCGGCTCGAAGGTGAAATCCGGCTTCCAGCGCACCAGCGGTTCGAGAAACTGCATGGCGATGTTGCCCATCTGCGAAACCTTGAACTTGCGCGGGTCTTCCAGCTCCATCACCTGCATGGCAACACGCACCACGCCGCCCTTCCTGGGTTGGACGGCTTCCTCGGCTCGCGCCGGGACCGGCTGACCGATGAGCCCGTAGGCAATCGCCGTGCTGGCGCCGAAGGCGCTGGCCAGCGCCAGGAACTCGCGGCGGCCAAGCGCGCCGCTCTTCGCGCCTTTCGCAAATGTGCCGATCGCGGGATGAAGAGGTCTGGATGTCATATCGGTTCTCCCATTGTTGATTTTACGCCCAAATTCGGTGGAATGCCCTTGCCGCGTCGTTGCTGGGCGCTGTTTTCTACAGGACGCAGCCGATGGCGGCGGGGCCGCGACGGCGAGGGGAAGGCAAGATGAATCTTCTGACGGCGATGCGGGTGTTCGATCGGGTTTGCCTGCTGGGCAGCCTGTCGGCGGCGGCGCGCGATCTCAACATGTCGACGACGGCCGTCAGCCGTACCATCAAGGAACTGGAAGACGACCTTGGCGTCCGGCTCATCAATCGCACCACAAGGCGTCTCAGCCTCACCGAGGCGGGCCGCGACTATGCTCCGCGTGCGCGCAGCCTGCTCGACGACATATCCGAACTGCAGGATTCGACGCGCGGCCTGCACAAGGAGACGCGCGGCCTGATCCGGGTTTCCTGCTCCAATGTTCTGGGCCACACGCGCATAACCAAGCTGGTGCCGAAATTCCTCGAAGAAAACCCGCTCACCACGATCGAGTTCGACCTCACCGCGCGTTATGTCGTCGGCATTGTCGAGGAAGGCTATGATGTGGCCATCCGCTTCGGCGGTCAGGCGGATTCCGCCCTGATTGCGCGCCGGCTTGGTGAAGTCCGCAACTATGTCTGCGCCACGCCCGATTATTGGGATGCAAACGGCCGTCCGGTCCACCCGGATGAGCTGGCAAGCCATTCCTGCGTGCTGAGCAATTTCGCCAAGCGCCTTGGCACGTGGCCATTCATCGGACCCGATGGCCCTTTCGATGCGGCTATCGGCGGGCGCATCTCGACCAACAGCGTCGAGGCCGCCTACCAGATGACTACCGCCGGTTTCGGCATCGGCAACCTGCCCAGCCTCCTGGTCGACGCTGCGATCAGGGACGGCCGGCTGGAAGTGCAACTGGATGAGTTTCGCCCCGGCTCCAGCCCGATCTACGCGCTCTATCCGCACCGCACCTATATTGCGGCCAAGGTGCGCGCGTTCGTCGATTTCCTGATCCGCGAACTGTCGGCCGACTTCACCGCCTGAAATGCTGCCCGATTGTCCATGGCCAACTCCGCCAGGGGCCTGGCGCGAACGCCAGGCCCCCTCTGCCCCCGTCGCCCGACGCGGCAGCGTCATTTCCACCAGGCGGTGGTGTCGTACATCGGTCCCGGCTCCTCGAAGAGCTTTTCGTATTTGCACAGTGCCGGCGTCTTGCCGAGCGGCACCGAAACGCCGTCCCTGAACGCCCATTCGCCACGTTGCGTCGTATCGGCCCGCACATAGCTGGACAGCGCAAAGGCCCGGTCGTGCTGCGATTTGTTGGGCGAGGAGCCGTGCACGGTAAGCAGCCCCCATAAAGCAAGGTCGCCCGGCTCTAGCACCAGCGGAACGATGGTCGCTGGGTCGATGCCGACTTTGCGCAACTCTTCTTCGGCGGTCAGGCCCTTCATCAGCTCGCCGGTTCCCTCGTCCGACAGGCCGAGATAGCCGAGCTTGTGGCTGCCGGGCACGACCTGAAGGCAGCCATTGTCCAGCGTCGCCCGATCGACCGCGAGGCCTGTTGTCACGGTGGCGTCGGCGACATTGTCGAAGGCCGCCTGGTTACGGAAGCGCAAATCCTGGTGGAAGCGATAACCCGTGACATTGGCGCCGGGCGGCTTCCAGTGCAGCTGTTGGGCGATCTGCCTTATGTCACGGCCGATCAGGCTCTCGAGCAGCTTCAGATAGTCGGGATTGCGGCGGAATTCTTCGAAATAGGAATTGATCCAGGAAAACCAGTAAGCCTGCAGCACATAGCGTTGGCCAAAGTCCGATTCAGGCAGGATCTGGAAATTCAGGTTGCCGTGCCGGAAGGTGGCGTGATGCTTGAGGCCTTCGGCATAGACCGCATCGGTTTCCTTCTTCAGCCGGATCATCTCGTCGCCGTCGACGAATTGTCGAACGACCGCGTATCCTTCCTCGCGGTACTGCTCCACCGCCTCGCGTGCCTGCCTGTCCGTCAGCATGTCCGTGACAACCCCTGTCTGTGATCCGTGTCGATCGTAACGAAGGGGTTGCCGGCGATAAGCCATCGATTTTGGCATCGACTTTCCCGATTATCGGGAAATTGAGCGGGGCGTCAAAGGTGGATTGGTCGCAATCGGCTGGTCAGATACGTGCTGCGCCGGCAGGCCCTAAAAATAGGTCCGCGGCGCGACAAGGTTCTTCTGCTGGCGAACATAAAAACAATAGAAGCCGAACGCTGCGGCAAACCACATGAAGGCCTCGCCCATGGCCAGCCGGTTGTTGGAATTGGTGAGGATGGTTAGGGCGAAGAAGACCAGTGTGGAGATGTAGCAGGACCATGCGGCCGGAGCGACGAGCTTGGCTCGCATGGCCAGCAGAACCTGCCTGGCCGACCAGGTGTAGAGAAAGGCAAAGAACGCCAGTCCGACCACCCCATAACGCACGGCAATCTCCAGATAACCATTGTGGAAGACATTGAAGATCATGGGATGATAGGTTCTGTTCTGCCATTCGGTCAGCCAGCTGGAACTGGCTCCGAAGATCGGGTGGCGCTTCCAGATATTGATCGCATCCGCCCACAGCATCAGCCTTTCCTTGGCTGCAAGCGGAACCGCGTCGCTCGCGATGGCGCGGTCGAAGGCGGGGAGGACCCCATGCCTGAACACATCCGGAACCAAGGTTTTGACGAATGCCATGGTATCGTCGGCGGTGGACGAGAAGATGTTGTGTGCCGCGACAATGCCGGCCGCCACGATCACCAGCACGCCACCCGAAACCAACAGTTCGCGGCGATGGCCTCTCGCCAGGGTCATGACCGCCAACAAGAGCAGAGCGAGCGCAAGCGCAAGCCACACTCCCTTTGAGCGCATCTCGATGATGTTGACGAGGGCAAGCAGCAGGACGGCTGTCGACAGGACCCAATGCAGGTTCTTGGTTGCTTTCCCGAGGTCCGTTCTCTGGGCCGAGTAGGCCATGAATTGCAGCGTGCAGAGGAAGATGAAACCGGCCGCCACCGACGCGTGGATGGGATTGTTGAAAAGCCACGGGGTCGGTTGGATGCCTTGAAACATGTCCGAATAGAAGGTGTCCGCCGCCAGGAAGACGAGACTGAGGATCATGAACCAGAGCACGAGCCGTGCGGGTTGCCTGACAAACAGCAGAAACGCGAAGCCGGTCGTCGCATAGAACAGCGGAAACATGTAAATGCCTTCGGCGCCACCCAACTGGTGGGTGCCGAAATAGACGATCGCCAGTCGGATGAAGACATAGAGCGACCAGCCCAGACAGAGAAAGCCGACCCAACCGATCAGCGGTTTGCTGTAGGTCCACAAATCCACTCTGAACCAGCGGATGACCGCGACCAGGGCCAGCGCCAGGCCCGCATAGCGGTAGGTGTCGGCCTCGCGCCACACCGCGGAGACCAAAGCGAGAATGGCGAATGCCGCAAGCAACAGAAGCAAGGTGTGGCGAGGCGCGTTGTCCTTGGCATCATCCAGGGCATCTCGCGGCAGAGGGGGCGGCAGCAGGACGTGATGCAGGCGGCGCAGCTCGTCGCTGGCCCGCAACACCCCGGCACGTAGCCGGCTTGGCCCGCCCAGCCTTGCGGATTTGTAGCTTCCCGAGGGACCGGCTATGCCCGAAATCCCACTGCTGGCGGCGAAGCCAAGCACGTTTTGGCGGACCGAATAGACTTTCAGGCCGGTATCCCAAAAGCGCTCGAGCGCGACGTCCCATGGCATTTTCATTACGGCGAGCGCCGACAACAGACCCTGCGCGCCCTCTCGCGTCACCAGATAGGCGGCGGCCGAGCCTTGCGGGCCATGCAGCGCACGACCGATCTCGTCGCCTTCAACCGTTTCGACGGCGCGCATGAAGAAGCTCATGCGATGGTTGGTCAGCTTGATGACGTCGAAATCCGGCACCGCCGCGATGATGGCCTCGATGCGCCGCATGGTGTTTTTGCTGAAGAGGACGTCGTCCTCGACAATCAGGCCATGGGCGCTGCCACCGGCCAGGAACGTTTCCAGCGCCCGGATATGGCTACGGTAACAGGCATATTCGCCCGAAAGGATGTCGCGCCCGCTCAGCTTGCGCGCGGCTGGAAGATCGATCTCCGTCCAGTCTTTTTCAGCAAGCGCCCGACCGTCGACGGCGGCAATGCGCTGCAAGGTCAGTCCTGCCGCTTCGGCGCTGGCGAGCAATTCGCTCCAGCGCTGGGTCTCGCGATCGAGGTTGATGGCGAAGATAGGAAGATTCATTGAAGTTCCATGTTGAGCCGCCACCCACCTGGTCGACCTATGTATGGAAAGAAGGAGATGTTCAAGGCGACACTGTCCAGATCATGTGCAAGACCCGAATTTGCCGCGATGGCTCTTGCTCATCTGCGCTTACGACACCGTCGAATCATGAGCTGATCGGCTTCATGGAAGATCGCAAAGGTACTCGGGTCCCATGTGCCCGAAATCGAATAGAACGGCATGGCCGGGCAGCTTCTTTAGACCTCGGATAGGTTTTGTCGGTATTTATCGGAAAAAAGGAGCCGAAGTCATGACCGACATCTGGCACTCACTCCTCGCCAACCTTGCCCTGGTGTCCATCCTTGTGGTCGCCTGGGACCTTGTGGCGGATTTCACCGGGCGTCTCTCGCGGCGGATGCAGTCGCTGCTTCTCGGCGTGGTCATGTGCGTGGGCGCGATCATTTCCATGGCGACGGCCCTGTCCGTCTCCGGCTTCGTCGTCGATCTGCGCGCCGCCTTCATTGCTGCTGCCGCGTTCTTTGGCGGATGGCCGGCAATGCTCATCGCCACGTTCGGCTCCATTGTTTATCGCGTCCATCTCGGCGGGCAGGGTGCGGGTGCTGGTGTCATGGGTATCCTCATCACCGCAATCGTAGGCATTGCGTGGCACCACATCGTCGCGGCCCGATCGCGCACCATGTATGACATATTCGGTCTGGGCGTAACGGTCGCTCTCGCCGGGCTGATCACGCTCCTGGTCATCCCGGCGCAAGCCGTCACGGGCCTTGTGCAGCAGAGCACGTTCCCCTCCCTCGTGTTCCGCTTTCTCAGCACAATCATCATCGGCGTCCTGCTCGACCGACAGCAGCGCCGGCGGGAGCTCTTGATGTCCAACATGACCTACCGGGCCATGGTGCGCGAACTGCCGGATTGCCTGAACATAAAAGATGTCGACGGCCGCTTCATCGCCGCCAACCCCGCCACCGCCGAAATGGTTCGCGCCGCTTCGGTTGACGATCTGATCGGCAAGACGGATTTCGATTTCTACCCCAAGGAGGTGGCCGAACGCTTCCGGCAGGATGAGATGGGCGCGCTGGAGGCCGGGCAGACGTTGCGGATCGACCAGCCGGCGCATTTCCCCGATGGGCGGCAAGGTTGGCTCTACACGCTCAAGGCCCCTTTTCGCGACGAGGCCGGCAAGATCGTCGGCGTCATCACCTACAATCGCGACATCACCGAGCAGAAGCGCGCCGCCCAGCTCAAGAACGATTTCATTTCCACGGTTAGCCACGAATTGCGGACCCCGCTGACCTCCATCCGCGGCTCGCTTGGCCTGATCACGGCCGGCGTGGCCGGCGAACTGCCGCCCAAGGCCGCCAATCTCGTCCACATCGCCCACACCAACAGCGAAAGGCTGGTTCTTCTCATCAACGACATCCTGGATATGGAGAAGATCGAATCGGGCGTGATCACTTTCAAGATCAAGCAGATGCCTGTCCGTCAGGTCCTGGAGCAGGCCATCGCCGCCAGTTCCAACTACATGGCCGATAGTCGGATCAGGATAGTTCTGGTCGACGATGCGCCGCGCGCCGAGGCCAACATTGACCCGGATCGCCTGCATCAGGTGATGGCGAACCTCCTGTCAAATGCGATCAAGTTCTCACACACCGATGGCACCGTCACCGTGAAATTCCAGCGTCGTGACCGCGACATGCTGCGCATTTCCGTGGTGGACCAGGGCGCCGGCATCCCCGCGACGTTCCGCAACCGTATATTCGGGAAGTTCGAGCAGGCGGACGCCTCCAGCACTCGCAAGATAGGCGGCACGGGCTTGGGTTTGAGCATCGTCAAGGCCATCACTGAAAAGCTGGGTGGCGCCGTTTCCTTCGAAACGGAGGAAGGCAAGGGAACCTCGTTTCACGTCGACCTTCCCGAAGCGCGCAGGCAGGACCCCAAGCCGGATTCGCCGACCCGGCAACCGCAAGAAGCTGACAATCGCCTGAGGGTTCTCATCTGCGAGGACGAGCCCGACGTTGCAGCAGTGATCGCAGCACTTCTCGATGCGGAAGGCTTTTCCAGCGACGTCGCGCCCGATATCGAGACCGCCAAGGCGCTCCTGAGCTCCCGGAACTACGTGGCGCTGACGCTCGACATCAAGCTGGCGGGGGAATCCGGCATCAAGCTCTTCCATGACATCAGGGCATCGCCGGCGAACTCCGACATTGCGGTCATCGTCATCTCTGCCGTCGCCGACGAGGCCAGGCGCACGCTGAACGGCAGCGCCGTCGGCATTGTCGACTGGCTTGAGAAGCCGGTGGATTCGAAACGGCTTCACGCGGCTCTCGCCAAGATCCTGGGCCGCAGGGCCGAGCCGAGGCCGCAGATTCTCCATGTCGAAGACGATGAGGGCGTGCTTGCGGTGATGTCGGAAGGGCTGGGTTCGGGCGTCTCGATCACATCCGCAAAGACGCTGCAGGAAGCCCGGCAGGCGGTCGCGAAGCATCGCTTCGATCTGATTATCCTGGACATTGCACTTCCCGACGGATCTGGCCTGGACCTCCTTGTCGATCTGCCGCTAGAGACCGGGGTTATCGTGTTTTCGGCGGCGGAGCTCGACCAGAAACTCGGTGATCGCGTTCAGGCGATCATGACAAAGACCAGGGCGTCGGAGATCGATGTGGCAAAGCTGGTCAGTAGCATGTTGGTTTCGTCCCTCACTCAGCCTGGCGCGAACACCAAGGAGACACGCTGATGGCCGCACGGATACTCTATGTGGATGACGAGGACGATATCCGCGAAATCGCCCAGATGTCGCTGGAGCTCGAGCCGGAATTCGAGGTGAGATCCTGCCCGTCCGGCATGCAGGCGCTGGCCGATGCCGCCGAATGGCGGCCCGACCTCATTCTGCTCGACGTAATGATGCCGGAGATGGATGGGCCGGAGACGCTGAGGCGCCTGGCCGAGTCCGGGCCGATGGCTTCGATACCTGTGGTGTTCATCACCGCGCGCACCCAGACGCATGAAGTCGAACGCTATCTGGCGATGGGGGCGGTAGGGGTGATCGCCAAGCCGTTCGACCCGCTTGCGCTTGCCGGTGAAGTCAAACGATTGCTTCTATCGCGCGCCTGATCCGACGTTTGGCTTAGGCACCGAGCGCAGTCTGGCTGCAGACTGTGCGACGCCGTTCACGGCTCCTATACCATGTCGCCTTATTCATCTACTGATTGTGCCGAGGTGCAGGCGTAGCGAATCAGGTTGTCTATAATCGCGCGGCATGGGCGGAGCTCGGCGAGAGATTGAGAAGAATGTGTCTGTCTGCATGAACCGCGTTGGCGGATGTCGGTTCATGGATCAATCACTCCGGGGGGCAAGCGGCAAAACGAGGCGCGAACCGGAGCAAGGCTGGTGAACGGAGCGAAGGCAAGAGTTCTGATTTGCGATGACGATCCCCTCTTGCTCGAACTGATGGAATTCAGGCTCAGGGCAAAGGGATACGACGTCATCAAGGCGGTAGACGGGGCGGAAGCGCTCTTGAAGGCGGAGCATGAGGCGCCGGACATCATCGTGCTCGACGCGATGATGCCCAAGGCCGACGGACTGGAGGTTCTTGCCCGCATCAAGAGCGATCCCGCTTTGTCCGATACTCCGGTTGTCATGCTGACCGCCCGCAAGGGCGAAAGGGACATCGTCTCGGCCCTTGAGAAGGGGGCCGACGACTACCTTGTGAAACCCTTCATTCCCGAGGAGCTCCTGGCCCGGCTTGCGCGCCTGCTGGCGCGCAAGAGCGGGAAACGCTGATGTGGCGCGGCCGGCGCGCCGTCATTGCGGCATGCGTTTTCCTGGCGGTTGAAACGGCGCCTGCCGCCGCGCTGGCCCAGGCGGTCGACGAACTGTACGCCTCCGGCGTCAAGGCCAGGCAAGCCCAGCATTTCGACGAATCGGCGAAGCTGCTGCGGCGTGCGCTGGCGCTCAAGCCCGACAATGCCGATGCCCTGGTGCAACTTGGTTTCGCAGAGCTTGGCCGCAACAATCTGCCGGCCGCGCGTGAAGCCTTTTCCAAGGCGCTTGCGCTTGCGCCGACCTATCTGGATGCCGCCTTCGGCATGGCCCAGATCGAATTCCGCTCCGGCAATCTCGACGCCGCGCTGCAACTGGCAGAAGAGGTGTCGCGTGCCGAGCGGGGCAATGCCGACGCGGCGACGCTTGTCGCCAACATCCGCAAGGCCCAGCAGGCCGACAGCAGCAAGCAGAAGCCTGCAACCGCGAGGAAGAAGCTGCGCCCGCCGCGGCCGGATCCTGTCGCCGGCCTGATGGAGAAAGGCCAGAGATTGCGGGCGGCGGGACAATTACCCGAGGCGGAGAACGCCTATCGCCGCGCGCTCGGGCTGGCGCCTAAAAACACCGACATCCTGGTCGCCATGGGTCTCGTTGCGGGCTCCCAACAGAAATTCGACGAGGCCGGGCATTTCTTCGACCAGGCGCTGGCCATCAAGCCCGACCTTCTCGACGCCCGCCTCGGCAAGGTCCGCCTGGCGATCTGGCAGGGCAACGTGCCGCGCGCCCGCGCAACGATTGATGACGTGCTTGGCACTGTGCCTGACAATGCCGAGGCGCTCGGCCTCGATGCGCGGATTTCCCTGATCGAGCAGGATTACACGCGGGCCGAGCAGTCGTTTCAGCGGGTGCTGGCGATCGATCCGCGCAATGCCGAGGCGCTGGTGGGAATCGGCGATGTGCGCCGCGCCCGTGGCGACGACAACGCCGCGCGCGACGCCTACAGGCAGGCGCTCGCCCTTGAACCCGGCTCGCGTGATATCGAGCAGAGGCTGGCCGCACCGCCGCCGCGCAGATGGCGGCTCGATCTCGGCAGCGAAGTGAGCGATCTCACCGAGGGGCTTGGCGATTGGACCGACAGTTCGGTTGGCCTTGCCTATCGACTCACCCCGCAGACGACCATTTCGAGCCACACCCGGATGGCGACTCGCTACGGTCGCACCGATGTTCAGATCGACGGCCGCATCGACCAGGCCTTTTCGCCCACGGTTTCGGCCTATGTGCTGGCAGCGGCGACGCCGGATGCCGATTTCCTGGCCCGATATTCGATCGGCGCCGGCGCTTCGTGGCAGATCATGGCGCCCGGGAAGGCGTTTGGCCCGTTCTCGCTCAACGTCGATACCCGTTACGATGATTTCGCCAACGCCGAGGTCACGACAACCTCGCCCTGGGTGCACGCCTATGTCCTGGACGGCCGGCTGGGGCTTTCGGCACGTTGGGTTCACGCAGCCGACGATATCGGCACGCGCGCCGATGGTTATGTCCTGCGGGCCGATCTTGCAGTTACCCCGAGCGTCAATGTGTTCGGTGGCTATGCGGATGCCCCCGAAATCTCCGACGGCACGCTGGTGCCGACGCGTACCGTTTTTGCCGGCATCTCCTGGGACGTCACCGATCCGCTGACGCTGCGCGGCAGCCTCGCCCATGAGCAGCGCCCGACATTCGACCGAACCATATTCGGGCTCGGCCTAACCACGCGGTTCTGATCATGTTGTACATCTGGCACCTATCCATCCTGCTCAGTGCCCTTTCCCTGGCGATCATGCTTCTGCTGATCGTGCGTCGGGTATTGCAGGAGCGCCGGGGGGCGACGGGCGCCGATCAGCGGCGCCTTCTTCTGACGGCGCTGATCGCCTTCACCGAAAATCGGGATCGCGACGCATTGAAGACGGCGCTGCTTGCGGTGCCGGCGAGGGTGGCGGTCGATGCCGGCTTCGAGTTTATTTCGCTGTTGCGCGGCGAGGAGCACGACGAGCTCCTCTCAGCCTTCAACGAATGTGGCCTGCCGGCGCTTGTCGGCGCCCAACTGGAAAAAGGCAACGGCGCCGAACGCATCCACGCGGCCGAGATGCTGGCGGCGCTGCGTTCGGAAAACGCGGTGGCAAGCCTGCTTTCGGCGCTCGACCGCGACGGATCACGTGAGGTCAGGATCGCCGTCGCGATCGCGCTGTGCGATCTCGGCGCTTTGCCGCCGCTCGTCATAACGCTGCGCAAGATCGGCGTAGCGGGACAGCGCTCGCGACGCCTGATCGAGCTTTTCAGGCGCTTTCCGCCAAAGCGGTTCGACGAGCTCAGGGATTACGCCGGCCGGCTGGACGCCGTGCCTTTCATCAGGGCGGCTGCGATCGATGCCCTTGCCCGCGCCGGTGGCTTCCAATTCGGCGAGTTCTTTGCCCGCGCGGCCGGCGATCCGTCATCGGAGGTTGCCGCAGCCGCATTGCGGGCACTCGGCCTGACCGGGCATGCCAATGCGCCGGCCATCCTGATCAAGGCGATGGAAAATGGCGGCTGGGATGTACGAGCCGACGCTGCCGATGCGGCGGGCCGCCTCGGCCTGTCTGAACTCGCCGCGCCCCTCGCGCAGCTTATGGACGACGAGGCATGGACTGTGCGCTATGCCGCTGCCAACGCGCTCCGCTCGTTCGGCCAGAAGGGAGAGCAGGTGCTGCGCGAGATCGCCGCCAGCGACGTCTCGCGCAGGCAGCGCACGGCCTCGCTGATCCTTGCCGAGGGGCCTGCCATCTGATGTTCGACTGGAGCCAAGAGATCGTTCTGGGGGCCTCCATCCTGTCCTGGTTCATCATCGGGGCGGGGCTGGCGCAGACGGCGGTCTACCTGCTGCAGCTCATCATCGCCGCCTACGCCTTGTCCAAGCGCCCGCCGGTCGCGCGTTCGGCTCTGCTGTGGCACCGCTATGGCGACGTAGCGCCGCCGATCGCGCTGCTGGTGCCCGCCTACAATGAGGAAGTGAATGTGGTGGAGAGCGTGCACTCGATGCTGGCGCTCGAATATCCGAACTTCGAGATCATCGTCATCAACGACGGCTCGAAGGATCAGACTCTGCAGCGCCTTATCGAAGGCTTCAAGTTGGTGAAATTCCACCGGCCTTATGAGGAGGCCCTGATGCACAAGCCGATCCGCGGCCTCTATTCCTCGCCGATGACCGAACGGCTGTTCGTGGTCGACAAGGAAAATGGCGGCAAGGCCGATGCCCAGAATGCTGGCATCAATGTCTGCCGCGCGCCGCTCTTTTGTGTGATCGACGGCGACTCCATCCTCGAGCCCGATGCACTGATGCGCGCGGCCCAGCCCTTCATCGACGATCCCGAGCGCACCATCGCCGTCGGCGGCACGATCCGCATCGCCAACGGATCGAGGATCGAAGCGGGCAGGGTGCGCGAGATCCGCCTACCCAGCCGGTTGCTGGCACTGTTCCAAGTGGTCGAATATCTGCGGGCCTTCCTTATGGCACGGCTGGCCTGGAGCCGCATCAACACGTTGATGCTGGTGTCCGGCGCCTTCGGCGTGTTCCGCCGCGCCGAAGTGGTGGCGGTTGGCGGCTTCACCAAGGGATCGATGGGCGAGGACATGGACCTTGTGATCAAGCTGCATCGCCACATGATGGACACCAAACGCAAATACCGCATCCAGTTCATTCCGGAGCCGGTGTGCTGGACAGAAGCACCCGAGTCACTGCGCGTTCTGGCCAGGCAACGCACGCGCTGGCAGCGCGGTGCGCTCGAGTGCTTCTTCCGCTACCGCTCCATGCTCTTCAACCCCCGCTATGGGCGGGTCGGCTTCCTCGGATTTGGTCACATACTGATTGTCGATGTGCTTGGGCCCATATCGGAGGTGCTGGGCTATGTGCTGATCCCGGCCTTTTGGCTACTCGGCATCCTCTCGACCGAATATCTCTTGGCATTCACGTCGCTGGTTTTCACCTACGGCGTTTGCGTGAGCGTGTGTTCGCTGGTTCTCGAAGAAGCCGAGCTTCAGCGTTTTCCGCGCGCGCGGGACCTTGCCGTACTCACGGCCGTGGCGGTGATCGAGAATTTCGGCTACCGCCAGCTCAACAATTTCTGGCGCGTGAAGGGCTGGTGGCAGTATCTGCGCGCCGACCAGAGCTGGGGCGAGATGACCAGGACCGGCCTGACTGGACCGAAGAAGTGAGCCTCTTCGGCTGAGTCACTTCAGCGTCCGCTCGATCTCCGCAATAAGCGCATCGAGCGCAGTATGTGCGACATCCGACCGCTCGATCAGCAACGTCTCAAGCTCGGACGCTCGCACGCTGATATCCGGAAAGCCGAACGTTCCGGCCCCACCCGCCAGCGAGTGAGCGATCCCGATCAGCGTATCGCCGGAACTGCTGCCGGGCACAGCCCTCCTCTCACGGGCGGCCTTCAACTCCACGAGCCGATCCGCACACCGGGCAAGGAAACGTTGCTGCAAGGAAGCGAAGGGATCGTTTGAGATAGGCCGATGCTCCGTTGCGGGACGTCGAGGGTCATTCAAGCAGAAAGCGGCGCGGGTTGGAATGGACTGCTTGGTCGAGCACGCCCCCCTGTCGGAGGAGAACGGCACCAAGCTGGTCTGCAACGACACTGGCATGCCTGGGCTGTGGACAAGCGCGCTGCCATCACCAGAAAAAAAGTGATTGGCTGGGGCGCCAGGATTCGAACCTGGGAATGTCGGTACCAAAAACCGATGCCTTACCACTTGGCGACGCCCCAATTGCCGTCAGAGTCGCTTGTGCGGCGCGTTATTAGCAGAGCAGCCAAAAAGCACAATCCTTATGAGTGACGGTTGGAACGCTCGAATTGGGCAGGCAACGCAGCGCTGGCAAATGATATGCAGCGGGCTATTCGGACCACACCGCCATCTCGTTTCCGGCTGGATCGACGAAGTGGAAGCGCCGGCCGCCGGGGAACGGGAAGATCGGTTTGACGATCGTGCCGCCGGCGCTTTCGACAGCGTCGAGGGTTTGCTCCAGATCCCTGCTGTAGAGCACGGGCAGCGGCTTTGATGGCGCTTCCGCGGCATCTGCCTGGAAGCCTCCGTCCAGGCCTTCGGCAAAGGCCGAATAGGTCGGCCCATAATCGGTGAACGACCAGGCAAAGGCGGTACTGTAGAAAGCCTTCAGCCGGTCCAGCGTTCCACCGGTCGCGGGCATTTCCAGATAGTCGAGTTTTCCGGGCAGTTTCATGGCCCACCTGTTTGTTCACTGTATGTTCTACTCCAGAATTCCTGACTTGGCAAGTCTTTTTGCCGCATGCTGGGGCACGGCTTTGCTTAATCGATTGTAGTGGCCGGGCGGCTTTGCCGATGCCTTGCGTTTCGCACTGCAGCATCATATCGCTCCAAGGACGGACCGGCGGAACTTTCCGTTTCGCCAATCTTTCCAATCTCCTGCAACCGGAGAGCGATGCATGACCAAATGGGTTTTCACCTTTGGCGATGGTGCGGCGGAAGGCCGTGCCAGCGACAGGAATCTCCTGGGTGGCAAGGGCGCCAACCTGGCCGAGATGTGCAGCCTGGGGCTGCCGGTGCCGCCGGGCTTCACCATCACCACGGAGGTCTGCAACGCCTACTACGCCAATGGCCGTATTTATCCGGCCGGGTTGGAAGCCGATGTCGCGGTCGCGCTCGATCACATCGGCCGGCTGACCGGCCGTCGGTTCGGCGACCCGTCGAAACTGCTGCTGGTGTCGGTGCGTTCGGGCGCTCGCGCCTCGATGCCCGGCATGATGGACACCGTGCTCAATCTCGGCCTGAACGACGAGACGGTCGAGGCGCTGGCCGCCGATTCCGGCGATGCGCGCTTTGCCTATGACAGCTACCGCCGCTTCATCCAGATGTATTCCGATGTCGTCATGGGCCTCGATCATGAGGTGTTCGAGGAAATCCTGGAGGATCAGAAAGGCGGTCTCGGGCACGAACTCGACACCGAACTCACGGCGATCGAATGGCAAGGCGTCATCGCGCTCTACAAGGCCAAGGTCGAGGAAGAGCTCGGCAGGCCTTTTCCGCAGGATCCGCATGAGCAGCTCTGGGGCGCGATATCAGCCGTGTTCTCGAGCTGGATGAACAACCGCGCCATCACCTACCGCCGGCTGCACGACATTCCCGAAAGCTGGGGCACGGCGGTCAACGTCCAGGCCATGGTGTTCGGCAATATGGGCGAAACCTCGGCCACCGGCGTTGCCTTCACGCGCAACCCTTCGACCGGCGAAAAGATGCTCTATGGCGAGTTCCTGGTGAACGCGCAGGGCGAGGACGTCGTCGCCGGCATCCGCACGCCGCAGAACATCACCGAAGCGGCACGTATCGCAGCTGGCTCGGACAGGCCGTCGCTGCAGAAGCTGATGCCTGACGCGTTCCAGTCCTTTGTCAACATCTCCGACAGTCTGGAGAAGCACTACCGCGACATGCAGGATCTCGAATTCACCATCGAGCGCGGCAAATTGTGGATGCTGCAGACCCGGTCCGGCAAGCGCACCGCCAAGGCGGCGCTGAAAATTGCCGTCGAGATGGCGCAGGACAGGCTGATCACCAAAGAGGAAGCCGTCGCCCGTATCGACCCGGCCTCGCTCGACCAGTTGCTGCATCCGACCATCGACCCCAAGGCCGCGCGCGATGTCATCGGCATCGGACTGCCGGCGTCGCCCGGTGCCGCTACCGGCGAGATCGTCTTTTCCTCCGGCGACGCCGAGGAATTGAAGACGCAAGGGCGCAAGGCGATCCTGGTGCGCATCGAAACCAGTCCCGAAGACATCCACGGCATGCATGCGGCGGAAGGCATCCTGACCACGCGCGGCGGCATGACCAGCCACGCCGCGGTGGTGGCGCGCGGCATGGGCAAGCCTTGCGTCTCCGGGGCCGGCTCGCTGCGTGTCGACTACAAGGCTGGCACGCTGATGGCGATGGGCTCGACCTTCCGCAAGGGCGACATCGTCACCATCGATGGCGGCAATGGCCAGGTGCTGAAGGGCGCGGTGCCGATGCTGCAGCCGGAACTTTCCGGCGATTTCGCCGCCATCATGGAGTGGGCGGACGCGGTCCGCCGCATGAAAGTGCGCACCAATGCCGAAACGCCGCTCGACGCGCGCATGGCGCGCTCCTTCGGCGCCGAAGGCATCGGCCTTTGTCGCACCGAGCACATGTTCTTCGATGGCGACCGCATCGTTGCCATGCGCGAGATGATCCTGGCAGACACCGAAAAGGACAGGCGCGCCGCACTTGCCAAGCTTCTGCCCATGCAGCGCTCGGACTTCCTGGAACTGTTCGAGATCATGGCCGGCCTGCCGGTGACGATCCGCCTGCTCGATCCGCCGTTGCACGAATTCCTGCCGAAGACCGAGGAGGAGGTGGCCGAGGTCGCCGCCGCCATGAAGGTGTCGCCGGACAAGCTCAGGCAGCGCACCGAGGCACTGCACGAGTTCAACCCGATGCTCGGCCATCGTGGCTGCCGCCTGGCTGTCTCCTATCCCGAGATCGCCGAGATGCAGGCGCGGGCCATTTTCGAGGCGGCCGTGGAGGCCGGCAGGAAGGCCGGCGCTCTGGTGGTCCCCGAGATCATGGTGCCGCTCGTCGGCCTGGTGAAGGAACTCGATTACGTCAAGGCGCGCATCGATGCGGTTGCCAAGAGCGTCATGGAGGAAACCGGCGTCAAGATCGACTATCTCACTGGCACGATGATCGAGCTCCCCCGCGCCGCGATCCGTGCCCATGTCATTGCAGAGTCAGCCGAATTCTTCTCCTTCGGCACCAACGACCTGACCCAGACGACCTTCGGCATCTCGCGCGACGATGCGGCCTCGTTCCTGGAAACCTACCGCCAGAAGGGCATTATCGATCAGGACCCGTTCGTCTCGCTCGACATCGACGGCGTCGGCGAACTGGTGCGCATGGCCGCGCAAAAGGGCAGGGCGACGCGGCCAGACATCAAGCTCGGCATCTGCGGCGAACATGGCGGCGATCCGGCCTCGATCCGCTTTTGCGAAGAGGTCGGCCTCGACTACGTGTCCTGTTCGCCCTATCGCGTACCGATCGCCAGGCTGGCGGCCGCGCAGGCTGCGGTGCTGGTTGCGAAGGCAGGCCGCCGATAGGATCCATCCAGCTTACCGTTTTGTAAGGCAATTCACGCGAACGTGCTGGCGGCGTCGCGCAATCTCGACATTGTTCCTGCCCAATTTGCGGCTATCCGCAAATTGCTCCCGGAAACAGATGCTGCAGATTTCTCCCGCGCCGTTCCACTCGATCCTGGTCGTCCAAACCAAGTTCATAGGCGATCTCGTCCTCGCCTCGGCGCTCGCCAAGAACCTGCGGCTCGCATTCCCCGGCGCCAGCATCGTCTTTCTGTGCGAGGCTCGCTTCGAGAGCTTCGTGATCGCCCATGATATAGCTTCCGAGGTGGTCACATTCAGGCGCGACCGCATGCGCGGCACGTCCTTGGAGCGCGGGAAAGAGCTTTACGCCATGGTGCAGGCGTTGCGCCGCTTCCGTTTCGACCTGACCATTGACCTGACCGACTCGAAGACGTCGCGCATCGTCACCGGGCTCGTCAACGCCAAGACCCGTGTCGGTTACAGTCCTTCCGAAAGACCCTTGCGTATGTTGGAGCGGCAACCCGCCAATGTTTTTGCCAAGCCCTACGGCTTTGATGGTCAGCATTTCCTGTACCGCTACCTCTCGCCGCTCGAAGCGCTCGGCATCGAACTTCGCACGGTGATTCCAAACCTTGAGCCGCTGCCAATGGAGACGGCGAAAGCATTGGCGCTGCTGGGTAAGCACCATCTGAGGCCAAACGCATTCATCGCGGTACATGCGGGTGCAAGCTTCGAGGGCCGACGTTGGCAGCCGGAGCGGTTTGCAGCAGTGATCGTCGAGATTGCCGGCGAGACCGGCCTGGACGTAGTCCTGGTGGGCGGCCCGGACGAGCGCGAGATCGCCGAACGTATCGTCGCCAGGACCGCGCCGTCGGTCGTCAATCTCGTCGGTGACCTGTCGCTTGAAAGCCTGCTGGCGGTGCTGAAACAGGCCCGGCTGTTTCTCGGCAATGAGAGCGGCCCGATGCACATGGCCGCAGCCACCGGAACCCCGGTTGTCGGATTGTTCGGTCTGACGGAGCCGTCGCGCTGGGGTCCCGTCGGCGTGCCCAGCATCTCGCTCCAGCCGCCGATGCCTTGCGCCTGCATGGCCGAAAACCTCTGCCGCGCGCCGGATCCCAGCAAGGCATGCTGCGTCTGGGGCCTGGAGGTCAAGCCTGTGGTCGATGCGGTGCGCGAGGTTCTTTCGCGCACCGAAATGAAGCTGGAACACGCCATCTGAGATCATGCGCCGCATGCACGACCGCTCTCGACGCGGTGGAATGACCTGTCGCCCACAGGAATGGTCACATTGTCGCGGAGCGCTTTTCTGCTATGCGCCATCCCGATTTCCGCCTTCATGCGGGTCGTTGGGATGCCTGCTTGAAATGACGGGTCCGGGAATCGGTTTGATGCGCCTGCTGCAAAAAAATCTCTGCATGATCGCCCTGTCGTGGGCGATGGCATCCGCCAGCCATGCCGCGCCCCTCGTCGAGCCGACGCTGCACATCAAGTCGCAGGCGAGCGGAGCCGGCCGTGTGGCGCTTACGCTCGACGCGTGCGGTGGACAGACCGACAACCGGATCCTTTCGGCGCTGGTGGACAACAAGATCCCCGCCACCATTTTCGTGACCGGCATCTGGCTGAAGCGAAACGCCGCCGCCGTCGAGATCATGCGGGCGCATCCCGATCTGTTCGAACTGGAAAATCATGGCGGCCACCATGTCCCGGCGGTCGACACGCCGCGGAAAATCTATGGCATTCGCAGCGCCGGCAGCCCGGATGCGGTGCTGGCCGAGGTCGAATCGGGAGCCGCCGCTCTTACCGGGACCGGCGAGCCGGCGCCGAAATGGTTTCGTGGCGCAACCGCCGAATACAGCCCGTCGTCAATCGCCATGATCCGCAAGCTTGGCTTCAAGGTCGCGGGATTCTCGATAAATGGCGACGGCGGCTCTTTGCTTGGCGCCAAGGAGACCGCCCGGCGCATCGCGGCGGCCAAGGATGGCGACGTCATCATCTCGCACATCAACCAGCCGACCCATGCGGCCGGCGAAGGCGTGGTGCAGGGGCTGCTGGCGCTCAAGGCCAAAGGCTTGACCTTTGTGCGGCTCGACGATGCCGAGGGCATCGGCAATAACGGCACGACGGAGTGACTGGCCAGCCGAGCGGATCTCGATGCCTTCGGCGTTGGCTCAGTCCGGTTTGGCTTCGATCGTGACCTTGCTTGCGTAGAATGCGCCGTGGTTGCGGATTTCAGCCATTTCGTCGAAAGGCCGCTCGTAGGCCCACATGGCGTTCTGGCCGGTCTCGCCGGCAGGCAGCACGCTCCAATAGCTTGCATCGCCCTTGTAGGGGCAATGGGTCGAGTGGTCGGTGCGGCCGAGCTTGCCGAAATCGATGTCGGCGAACGGAATGTAGAAGGCCGCCGGATAGGGGGCCTCGGTCAGCACCTTGGCCTTCGTTGTTGAAGCGATGACCACGTCTCCGACACGCACGGTAACGGTGCCGGCATAGGGCTCGACAGTGATGATTTTGTCCGGGTTGCGTTGGAAACCGGGTGCGGGGTTGGCGATCTGATCCATGCGGGGGGCTCTCCTTGCGTCGACTTAAGGTGTGTCGCGCAAGCCCGTTGCGCAAGGCCGCTATCGCCATCCAGCCCGCAAAACTTGCCGAGGCCGACATTGATGAATCGGACCCTGGAATCTTCGAGGTACTTGTCGTCAGCGGTCAGGCGGCGGCCTTGAACACGTCCATGAGACCGGCATAGGCGGCAGCGATCCCGGCGACCGGGTTGCTGCTTCTCGAGACGGTCTCGACCTTCAGGGAACCGCCGCCGGTAGGCAAGGTGAGCAGCAGGAACTGGCGGTTTCCGCCATCGCCGACTGACGCGGCCGCGACGTGCTGGTCCTCGCCCTGATTCTGGACGCACATCTTGAACAGCAGCGTGCCGCCGACCGCTTCCAGCGCGCCGCCGACAACTTCAACAAATTCATCTTCGGAAACAGTCTTTGTGTCCGGCACCAGATCGGCCAGACTTTCGGCAAGCGTACTCTCGAGAGCCTTGTCGTCGAGCTGCGCGTCCATGCGAACCTCTTTCAGTCGCCAATCGCACCCCTTTGCCCGTTAACGAAACTTAACGCCGACGATGGCCGGATTGTGGCGGTTTTCCACCAATGCGGCGCTCAGGGGTGCTGGCGGCTGGACAATCCGCCGGTTCGCTCCACAATAGCTCGAAAAGCACAACGCAAAAGCGTGAGGGAGGATCGAATGCTGGGACTGATGCAGGAATGGCCACTGCTTTGCCATAAGCTCATCGACAATGCCGAGCGGCAGCATGGCGTGCGCGAGATCGTGACGCGCTCGATCGAGGGGCCGATCGTGCGCACCACTTACGCCGACATCCATCGCCGTGCCCTGAAGGTCGCCCAGCGGCTCGAGCGCGACGGCTATGGGCTGGGCGACCGCATCGCCACGCTGGCCTGGAACACCGCACGCCATATCGAGGCCTGGTACGGCATCATGGGCATCGGCGCCATCTACCACACGCTCAATCCGCGGCTGTTTCCCGAGCAGATCGTCTGGATCATGAACCATGCCGAGGACAAGGCAGTCTTCGTCGACCTGACCTTCGTGCCGCTGCTCGAGAAGATCGCCGGCGCCGTCAAGTCGCTGAAACAGGTGATCGTGCTGACCGACAGGGCGCATATGCCGCCGACGACATTGCCCAACGCGGTCGCCTATGAAGATTGGCTTGACGAAGCGGATGGCGACTTCGCCTGGAAGACCTTCGACGAAAGCACCGCCGCCGGCATGTGTTACACGTCCGGGACCACGGGCGATCCCAAGGGCGTCGTCTACAGCCATCGTTCGAACGTGCTGCACGCCATGATCGCTGCCATGCCCGACGCCATGGGACTGTCGTCGCGCGATACGATCCTGCCTGTCGTGCCGATGTTTCACGCCAATGCCTGGGGCCTTGGCCAGAGCGGGCCGATGATCGGTGCCAAGCTGGTCATGCCCGGCTGCAAGATGGATGGCGCCTCGATCTATGAACTGCTCGACACCGAGAAAGTGACCTTCAGCGCCGCCGTGCCAACCGTCTGGATGATGCTGCTGCAGCATCTGGAGGAGACCGGCAAGGAGCTTCCCCATCTCAACAAGGTTGTCATCGGCGGCTCGTCGTGCCCGCGCGCGATCATGACCAAGTTTCAGCAGAACTACGATGTCCAGGTTATCCACGCCTGGGGCATGACCGAAATGTCGCCGCTCGGCACGCTGTGTACCCTGAAGCCGGACCATGCTGGTCTTGAGGGCGAAGCCCGGCTCGACGTTCAGCAGAAACAGGGCTACCCGCCCTTCGGCGTCGAAATGAAGGTGACCGACGACGACAACAACGAGCAGCCCTGGGACGGCAAGACTTTTGGCCGCCTGAAAGTGCGTGGGCCGGCCGTTGCCCGTGCCTATTATGGCGACGCCGGCGTGGAGCAGTTCGATGAGGATGGCTGGTTCGACACTGGCGACGTCGCCCACATCGACGCCGGCGGCTACATGCAGATCACCGATCGCGCCAAGGACGTCATCAAATCCGGCGGCGAATGGATTTCGACCATCGACCTCGAGAACCTGGCTGTCGGCCATCCCGATGTCGCCGAGGCGGCAGCCATCGGCGTTCAGCATTCGAAATGGGGCGAACGGCCGCTGCTGGTCGTCGTCCGCAAACCGGGCAAGGAACCGACCAAGGCTGACATTCTCGGGTTCATGGATGGCAAGGTGGCCAAATGGTGGATGCCGGACGATGTCGCTTTCGTCGGCGAAATTCCGCACACCGCAACCGGCAAGATCCAGAAGATCACCTTGCGCCAGCAATTCAAGGACTATCGCTTGCCGACCGATTGACGCGATGTCGCATGTTTCGGCTTCATGCCATCGCAAATAGGCACTAAGTCTCCGTTCGGGTTGGGGCAGCACGGAAAACGATGGTTAGCATTCCTGAACGGCAAACGTCGAAGGCGGCCGGCTGGTCGCGGCGCACGGCGGCTTTTTCGTTGGTGCTGCTGCTGACGGTCTTTGTGGGCCATCGCTTCGATCTCGTCGAAACACCTGTCTTTCTGTGGGTGCTCGGCATTGTCGCGCTGCTGGCGGCGATGGCGCTGTTGTTTGCCGGGTTTGCCTTTTCGCGGCTGTGGAATTTCGGCGACCGCGGCGGCCGCGACCTGACGGTCGGCGCGCTGCTGGCACTGCTGGTGCTCGCACCCTACGGCGTCGCCGCCTACTGGGCGACGATCTATCCGCCGCTCAGGGATATCTCGACGGATTTCGACGAACCGCCGACGCTCGACGTGAGCGACCGGACGAAGGATATGAACGTGCTTGCACCGTCGACGCCTGGGGAACAGCGGCTGCAGGCCGATAGCTATCCGCTGGTCAGCGCACGCAGCTACGACCTGCCGTTCGAGACTGTCGTCAATGCCGTCGAATCCGTACTCGACCGGCGCGACTGGGAGCTGTCGGAGCCCTATCCCGATCTCGCCGGGCAAAGCGAGGTGACCATCACCGCCGTCGCCAAGGGCTTCGTGATCGGCCTTCCCGCCGATGTGGCGATCCGCGTGACGGACGATGGCGACACGGTCATCGTCGATATGCGGTCGGCATCCCGCTACGGCCGCTACGACCTTGGCGACAATGCCGCGCGAATCACCGAATTCCTGGCGGAGCTCGACCAGGAAGTCGCCGGTCAGGTCGGCGCCGCGCCAGCCGAGTGACTTTCAGAACCGGGTTGTAGTCAGGCGAATCCGTATGTCGCAGCAGAATGCAAGTTGGGTCTGCGGATAGACTATTCAGCGGGCTCGTATCTCCCCTGCAACAAGATCGTCGAGACCGGGCCAAGCGGATCGATGATCCGGCTCTCCAGGACCTCGATGAGTTTGCGTCCAACCCCGGCCATATCCACGAAATGAACGCCGATCTTTGCCGGCAGGAAGCGTGCAAGCCGCGTGCTGTCACGAGCGACGATGTGGACGTCGCTCCCTGGCACAAGACCTCTTCTGCCAAGAGCATGTAACGCCCCGAGAAGGCCCAGTTCGTTGGCGCATGCCAAGCCGGTCGGCCGATCTGACGACGCCAGTAGGCGATCGAACCAGCCTGCGCTCGATTCCATCGTGAACATGCCGTGACCGATCAGCGATTGGTCGATCGGAATACCGGCCTCGGCCGACGCCCTTTGATACCCGGCAAGACGCATGGCACTCGCCTGATCTTCCGGAACGAGAAGTTGCAATGCAATGCGTCGACAGCCCTTATCCATCAGCCGTCGGGTCGCCTCGTAGGCAATCTGTTCGTTGTCGATATCAACGTAAGGATATGCGACGTTCAGGTCCGTTCTTCCGAATGTGACGAATGGCATGCCTGCATCCAGCAGCAGCTTGACTCGCGGATCGCCCGACACCATGCGCGTGATGATCAGTCCGTCTGTGCTGCGCGCTTGAAGCTGCCGCTGCACACTCTCGACAGGATCGTCATCGGGAGTGGTGGAATAGATGGAGAGACTATAACCCGCTTGCCGCGCCGCCAGCGTCATGCCCTCGATCAAGGGAAGCTTCAATAGATCGGACAGATGGTCTTGTGTCTCCATCGGGTATACTGCCGTTATCGTCAGCGTTCGGCCGGTTTTGAGCGCGTAGCCATGATGATTTGGCAGATAACCGGCCCGTTTCGCCGCGTCTTTCACGCGTGCAATGGTCAAGGGATGGACTTCTGGCCCGTCCTTCAGAGCGCGGGAAACCGTCGTCACCGAAAGGGAAAGTTCCACCGCGAGCTGTTTTAGATTGGCCATTGTCGCCCGCCTTCATTGCTAAATCGCCGGCTGATTTCCTGCTGAAGCGCCGTGACGTTACCGGATTCGATATCCCGGTCAATCCTAACTCCTCGGGGAAGCAGCTTGACTCGGTTTAGATTGAGTGCAATCGTAACGTTACGATTAAAGAGAAACGGCGATTTTGAGCGACATTTCATAATTTCGGGAGGAGAACCTATGTCTTGGCTACGCATTTCCTTAGCAGCATTTGCAATCTCGGCTGCTTTGCCCGCCCATGCTCAAACAGTCACCATTACGACAGCGGGTGGCGACTATGGTAATGCCATGAAGGAAGCTATGTGGGGTCCTGCTGCAAAAGAGCTTGGATACGATGTCCGCGAGGAGACCCTAAGCGACGGCCTAGCCGCCTTGAAGATGCAGGTCACCTCGGGGGCTATCACGACCGACGTCATTCACCTTGGCTCACCGGAAGGCGCACAGGCTGCCGCACAATCGCTGCTGGAGCCTCTCGACTACAAGATTATCGACCCAAAGTCGGTGCCAGATGGCGCAAAGTCCGACTACTGCTATCCGTTCGACTCCTATGGCACCGTCATGTCATGGAATACCAAGACATACGGCGAGAACCCGCCGAAGACGTGGGCGGAATTCTGGGATGTTGCCAAGTTTCCTGGTCGTCGCGCGCTGCGCGCCAATGCTCAAGACTCGATCGAGATCGCACTGCTCTCCGACGGCGTGGCGCCGGCGGACATTTATCCCGTGCTCGGCACGCCGGAGGGTCTGGATCGCGCCATCAAGCGGCTCGAAGCAATCAAACCAAATGTCTCGGTGTGGTGGACCTCGGGCGCTCAGTCGGCGCAGTTGCTGAAAGACGGTGAGGCGGATTTGATCGTTACCTGGAACGGTCGGGCGGAGACAGTGAAAAAAGATGGCGGCGCGGCCGACTACACGTTCAAGGGTTCCGTCATTGGCACTGACTGTCTTGGAGTGCCGAAGGGGGCGCCGAACAAGGAAGCGGCCATGAAGCTGATAGCTGCGATGACACAGCCTGCGCGCGTGGCCAAGCTGACCGATTTCATCGCTTACGGCCCGGTCAATCCTGCTGGCTATGAGGGTGGCCTTATTCCCGCGGACCGTCTGAAGACCCTTGCGACCGCGCCTGAAAATGCCGGCACTTCGGTGTTCTCGAACGCGGATTGGTGGGTCAAGAACGGCGAGGCTGCCCAGAGGGCCTTCGATGAAATGATGAGCCGCTAAGCTTCGAATACATCGGCTCTAGGGCTGGAGCACATGATGAAGTCGCTCGCGATCACCATCGACAGCGTTCGCAAAACCTATGGGACCTACGTCGCGCTGGACGATGTTTCGCTCGACATCAAGGCTGGCGAATTCCTCACGCTGCTAGGCCCATCGGGGTCGGGCAAGACGACCTTGCTCATGGCCTTGGCCGGATTTGTCCGGCCAGATTCCGGCAAACTCTTGTTGGGGGATCGGGACATCACCCGCCTGGCGCCCAACAAGCGCGACATCGGCATCGTCTTCCAGAACTATGCCCTGTTTCCCCACATGAACGTCCTCGCGAATGTCGAGTACCCGCTGGTACTGCGCAAGGCGCCGAGATCTGAGGTCCGAAAGCGGGCGTTTGAGGCGTTGGCCCGCGTCAAGCTGGAAGATCTGTCGGAGCGCAACATTGCCGCGCTATCGGGCGGACAGCGCCAGCGGGTAGCACTGGCGCGGGCGATCGTCTTCGAACCACGCGTGATGCTGATGGACGAGCCGTTGTCGGCGCTCGACAAGAGTCTGCGCGAAACCATGCAGTATGAAATCAGACGTCTGCACGATGATTTGGGGATCACAACCATCTATGTGACGCATGACCAGCGCGAAGCGCTGATTATGTCTGACAGGGTCGCGGTCATGGATTCCGGCCGTATCCAGCAGATTGATACGCCACAGCGGATTTATCATCATCCATCGACCCGCTTCGTCGCGGAATTCCTAGGCGAGGCCAACATTATAGCCCCAGGCCTCGTGCGCAGAATCGACGGCGCCGATACATCGCCCGAAGCCCTGATGATCCGCGCGGAAAGCTTCCATCTTGATGCAAAGCTCGTCGGACGAGATGGCGTCGCGCTCGAAGGAACACTGCGCGCCAAGGTGTTTCGCGGCGAGAACTGGCTTCTGACGCTTGTGCTGGACGGCGGGCAAGAAGTTCTTGTCTGCATTCCGGCAGCCCTGGCCAGCGGCTGCGCCGAGCTTGCCACCGGCCAGTCGATGACCGCCTTTGCACCAGCCGCAAAAGTTCACGCGATGCCAGGAGCTAGGGCGTGACCGTCATGGCGAATCCCGCGCTTGCGGCAGACGCAAGACGAGAGCGGCGGTTCTTCCTCTCACTTTCTCTGCCGGCGCTGTTCATCGTTGGGCTGGCTGCGATACTGCCTATCCTGTGGATCATCCGGCAATCGTTCCTGACCACGGATGGCGAATACACTCTCGGCAACTACGAGAAGGTGCTTTCGAGCGGGCTGACATGGTCGGCACTGGTCACAACCCTTGAATTGTCCCTGGGCACGCTGGCGATCTGCATTCTTCTCGGTACTCCCCTGGCGCTCGCCCTGGCCAGCGCCAGACCTAGGGTGGCCAATTTGCTGATGGCCTTCGTCATGCTGCCATTGTGGACCTCCATTCTGGTGCGCACCTATGGCTGGCTGGTGCTGTTGCGGCGCGATGGCCTGATCAACGCAACTTTGACGGGTTCAGGCCTGACAGCTGAGCCATTGCCGCTGGTCTACAATTTCACGGGAACGCTGATCGGCATGGTTCACTACATGCTGCCGCTCTTTCTGCTGCCGGTTTATGCCGCGATGCGCGATATCGACGCCAACCTCATTCGTGCGGCGGCGAGCATGGGCGCCACTCTCGGGCAAACGATCCGCACGGTCATTCTGCCGCTTTCGGCCGGCGGCATCTTCTCGGGGTCGATCATCGTCTTCATCTATACGCTCGGCTTCTTCATCACGCCGGCGGTGCTGGGCGGCGGCAAGGTAAATCCTCTCTCCACCCGGATCGAGCGCACGCTATCGACCTTTCAGGATTGGGGGTCGGCGAGCGTCCTGGGCATTCTGCTCCTCGTTGTCATGGCTCTGATCGGTGTGATGTTCCTGTCGGCACGGCGACTGCTGACGCGCGACGGTGCGTCCCATGCTTGAGGCCTATCCGGACAACAGGCTGTCCCGCATCTGTCTGTGGGGCTTTTCCGCACTCGTGCTGGCGTTCTTGATGCTGCCAACGCTCGTGGTCGCGCCGCTGTCCTTTTCGGCGTCCGACCTTCTCGAGTTCCCGCCGCGCGCATATTCATTGCGCTGGTACGATCATTTTTTCGGTTCGGCGACGTGGATGGCTGCGCTCAGGACGAGCCTGGTTCTTGGAACATTGACAGCTATGCTCGCGGTACCCTTGGGGCTGCTGGCCTGCATTTCGATAAATCGGCTCGGCGGAAAGGCCGCTGTTACCATTCAGGGCATTCTGCTCACCCCGTCCATCGTGCCAGGAATCCTGCTTGCGATCGGTCTCTTCTTTGTGCTGGCGGCGCAACATCTGGTCGGAACGCTATTCGGCGTGCTGGTCGGGCATGTGGTGTTGGCCATTCCTGTCGTGTGCATTGTGCTGTTGCCCGCTCTGGCCCGCTTTGACTGGAACCAAGTTCAGGCGGCGCGCAGCCTCGGCGCGAACTGGGCGAGAGCCATCGGCGGCATAATTGTCCCGCAGCTTCAGATCAGTCTGCTGTCGGCCATATTGATGGCCTTCCTGACATCACTCGACGAATCCGTCATTTCGATCTTCGTCTCGAGTGGTCAAAACAGCACGCTGCCGAAGCTCATGTTCATATCTCTGCGCGATCAGATCGATCCGACCATCGCGGCGATCTCAACGGTGTGGACCGCCATGGTCGTGGTCGTCGTCTTGATCGTGACTTTACACCAAAAATCATGACTGAAATTGGAAACATGCTCACAAATCAGATAGCCAGTGATCCGGCGGATCACGCAGCGGACATACCTCAGGTAGGACTGGCCATCATCACCGGGTCGGCAAACTGGGGGCTGGCCTTCCCGGAAGATATCGAATTCGATGCTGTGCGCACCTTGCGGCGTGACATTAGTTTTGAAACGCCTTTCGGCCGCAGCGACAACTGGAAGCTGATCGAGTTCGATGCCTCGATTACTGCGGAAGGCAGAACGAAACGTGCGTTGTGCATGTATTCGCACGGCAATCCGCGCGACCATATCGACCATTCCTGCCATCGCCGGGCGTTCTGGGTGTTGATGAACGCGGGTGTAAAGCAAGTCCTAGCCTGCTCGACCGTTGGAGCCGTCAACAAAGCGATTCAACCCGGCGACATGGTGGTGACTGCCGATATCATCGAACTGACGCAGACGCCTTTTTCACTGCTTCCAGACCGCCAGAGCTTTGACTGCTCGGGCAAGCAGATCGTATGTCCAAGATGTGCGGCGGTTCTGGTTGAGACGGCCCGCCGTCATTGGCCAGCCGAATGCCGGGTTCATGGCATCGAGCAGCAGTTGGTGGCTGCCCATTGTTACGGGCCTCGACTGACAACCCCAGCCGAGGCTTTGGCTTATCGAAGCATGGGCGCGGATGTGCTCAACCATTCCATCGCCCCCGAGGCGACCCTGTCGCGCGAAATCGGCGCTTGTTTCGTGCCGCTTGCGTTCGTGACCGCGGGTTTCAACGACTATATGGACCGCAGTCGCCAGGAATTGCTGCAGGAGCATGTGTTGCCGAGCCTCTCCATGACCGCCTCGCGGGTTGCGCTGGAGACCGCGGCACGACTTCCAACTGATCCTGAATGCTCTTGCCAGGGCTTGAAGTCGCCCCAACCGGCAGAGCGCTCCAGCCGCTTCTAGAGTATAAAGGGCGCAGATGAGCTCGCGCCGATCTTAGCTTGCCGGCACAAAAATACCGGTGATGGCCGGGTCGCCGTCTGTCGTGACCAGGCCGCGCGCCGTCAGATCCTCGAGATGGGCAAGCACCGACAATCCGGCGGCGCCATGCAGCCGCGGGTCGGTGTCCCTGTAGATCGCCTTGACCATGTCCACGATCGTCCGGTCCCCCTCTTTGACCCGCTCCAGAATGGCGCGCTCGCGCATCTTGCGATGCGTCTTCAACCCGCGCATGAAAGCGCGCGGTGCTGTCACCGGCCCGCCATGTCCTGGCAACAGCAAGCGGTCCCCGCGTTCGATCAAGCGGTCCAGCGAGGCCATGTAGTCGGCCATCGCCCCGTCCGGCGGGGCGACGATGGAGGTTGCCCAGGCCATGACATGATCGGCCGAAAACAGGATGCCGGTTCCCTGCAGCGCGAACGCCGCATGATTGGCGGTGTGGCCCGGGGTCAGAACCGTCCTGATCGACCAGCCGTCGCCGTCGACCACCTCGCCGTCGGGCAGGGCGACATCAGGGATGAAAGCCGTGTCGGCACTGGCATCGAGCGCATTGGTCTCGCCGATATGCAGGGCTCTTGCCGGCCGGTGCGGCCCCTCTGCCAGCACGAGGGCGCCGGTGCGCTCTTTCAGCCGGGCCGCCAGCGGGGAGTGGTCGCGATGCGTGTGGCTGACGAAGATATGGCTGACCGGCCGGCCTGCGATCACCTCGATCAGGGTCCGCAGATGCGCCTCGTCCTCCGGCCCCGGATCGATCACCGCCAGCGTATCGCGGCCAACAACGTAGCTGTTGGTGCCGTGAAAGGTGAAGGGGCTTGGATTGCGGGCCGTGATGCGCTGGACATCGGGCGCGACATTCACCCCCTGGCCATAGAAGGGGTCGAAGCCGGTATCGAATTTCAGTGCCATGCATCGGTGCCTTGTTTCGGGAAACGGCAAAACCGATTGCCGCACAACACGCAAGCCAATATAGGAGGATGTGAGGCCGCGAACATCGGAGTGCGGCAATCGGATTGGGGAAATACCATGGCAATTGCAACTACGATGCGTCCGCTTGTTTCTCTGGCTCTGCCGCAAAACGGCGCGGCGCGGCTGGCAACGCAGCTTTTCCTGGCCATCGCCGGAACGCTTGTGCTGACACTGTCGGCCAAGACCAAGGTAATGCTCGGGCCGGTCGACATTTCGATGCAGACGCTGGCCGTGCTGCTGATCGCCGCCGCCTTCGGCATGCGTCTCGGCGTCGCCACCCTGCTGCTCTACATGGCCGAGGGCGCCATGGGCTTCCCCGTCTTCCAGAGCACGCCTGAAAAGGGTCTCGGCATTGCCTACATGCTCGGCTCGACCGGCGGCTATCTCGCCGGCTTCGTGGTCATGGCGGCAATTGTCGGCTGGGCGGCGGATCGCGGCTGGGACCGCCATCCAATCAAGCTTTTCAACGCCATGCTGGTTGGCGAAGTCGTCATGATGGCAATGGGCTTTGCCTGGCTGGCGCTGCTCATCGGTCCGGAAAAGTCGTGGCAGTTCGGCGTCGTGCCGTTCATCGTCGGCGACCTGATCAAGGTGGCGCTCGCGGCAAGCCTGGTGCCGGCCGTCTGGACGCTGCTGAAGCGCGGCTGAAGCGCGCGATCGAAGAAACGGCCAGGGGCAATCAAGCCACTGGCCGGAGCGGCGTCACTGGCGGATTTCCGGTCTGATGTCCGCCAACCTCGATAGATTGTCGGTTAGATCGCCCTAGACGCTGCGACATCTTCAGTAATGATCATTAAGTCGCTTTATTAGCCCAGGCTTTTCAATTTCCCGAACTGTTGATCTGAGAAATAGATGCTTGCTGGCGCGACCGCGCTGTCGTAGCTCTTGGTCTTCGACTGTATCGAATCGCCGGGGGGCGAGACGTCCGATTCGTTGTTGTGAACGATCAGGTCAGATGCGCTATCGCGCTGGTCTGTCGCCGATACGGCAGCTTCGGGGAAGGGGGGAAGACGTTGAATGTCGCAGCGTCGACTATTGTCGGAAGCCGGCACTTCCTGTTCAGGATTCGGTTTCAACTGCTTGGCGGACTGACATTCGCGATTTTTGCGCCGGCGATCATCCGGATTGTCTTCAATCCTGAATTCATCTATTCGGCCAATCTTCAGGTAACAGTAGCCGCTGCGGTCATCGCGCACCTTGTGGGCTTCTTGTCTTATCGCCGCATCGGAAATTTCCCAGGCGTGGCCGCGGCAAGTTACATCTTGCCGACATTTGCCCTGTCCTACGGGGCTGTTTTCCTGACCATCTTCTTTTTTCGGTTCGAGTACAGCCGGTTTCAGGCTGCCGCCAGTTTCACGCAGTCCACGCTCTGGTACTTCGGCCTGAGCCTGTTGACGCGGCGTCTCGATCCGTACCGGCTCGTGGTGATTCCCGGCGGAGATGTCGAGCGCCTCAAGACGTTACCGGGTGTGCATTGGTTTTGGATCAAGTCGACCAGTACGATAATCGAAAGAGCCAGCGGCGTGGTCGTTGATCTGCGTGCCGATCTTGGCGCGGAATGGGAACGATACATCGCGGATCGGGCCCTTTCGGGAACGCCCGTATACCACGTCAAGCAGGTCAGAGAGTCGCTGACCGGTCGGGTCGAGATCGAGCACCTGTCGGAAAACACGCTTGGTTCGCTCAATCCGAACCAGGCCTATCTCAAGATCAAGCAGGCGGTCGACTGGGTCTCGGCACTTGTCTTGATCATCGTTCTTTCCCCCGTTCTGGCGTTGATAGCGCTGCTGATCCGGCTGGATTCCGATGGTCCTGCGCTGTTTCGCCAGCAACGCATGGGCTACCGGGGCAAGATCTGCACGGTCTACAAGTTTCGCTCGATGCGCCAGCACTCTGGCGCCGGCAGCGAAAAGGAAAGGGCGATCACCAGGCACGACGATGACCGCATCACCAGAGTCGGGCGTTTCCTGCGAAAATCCAGGATCGACGAACTGCCGCAGGTCATCAACATCCTGCGTGGCGAAATGAGTTGGATCGGGCCGCGGCCGGAAGCTGTCGTGCTGTCGCAGTGGTACGAGGCTGAGCTGCCATTCTACCGCTACAGGCATATCGTCAGGCCGGGCATAAGTGGGTGGGCACAAGTAAATCAGGGGCATGTGGCTGCCGTCGATGACGTTATGGAAAAATTGCACTATGATTTCTATTACATAAAGAACTTTTCGCCTTGGCTGGACGTTTTGATAACTCTCAAGACGCTGAAAACGATGCTTACCGGCTTTGGTGCGAGATAACCAATGCGAAGCATGGCTCTGGAATAGCAAGCGCAGGAAGCAGATGGATCTCGCCTCCAGGAAAATAGCGATCATCGGGCTTGGCTATGTCGGCCTGCCGCTGGCGGTCGCCTTCGGCGCCGGCAGGGATGTCGTCGGTTTCGACATCGACCAGTCGAGGGTGGACGCGCTGAGGCGTGGCGACGACCATACGCTGGAAGCCAGCAGCGATGAGATCAGTGCTGCGTCGCGGCTGACATTCACCACCGACAAGGCCGATCTGCGCGATTGCGGGATTTTCATCGTCACGGTTCCAACGCCGATCGACAGGGCCAACCGTCCGGATCTGAAACCGCTGATCATGGCATCGACTTTTGTCGGCGAGGTCATATCGCCAGGCGCGGTGGTGATCTTCGAATCGACGGTCTATCCCGGCTGCACGGAAGAGGTGTGCGCGCCGCTGATCGAGAAACATTCGGGCCTGCGCTACAATGAGGGGTTCTTCCTCGGCTACAGTCCCGAGCGCATCAATCCGGGCGACCGCGAGCATCGGTTGCAAACGATCGTCAAGGTCACCAGCGGCTCGACGCCGGAAGCGGCCGAAGGTATCGATGCGCTCTATGCCTCGATCGTGCCGGCAGGCACACACCGTACCTCGAGCATTGCGGTCGCCGAAGCGGCCAAGGTCATCGAGAACACTCAGCGCGACCTCAACATCGCGCTGATGAACGAGTTGTCGCTTATCTTCGGCAAGCTCGGCATCGACACGTCCGAAGTGCTGGAAGCCGCCGGCACCAAATGGAATTTCCTGCGCTTCACGCCTGGTCTCGTCGGCGGCCACTGCATCGGCGTCGATCCCTACTATCTCACCCACAAGGCCCAGGAACTCGGCTATCATCCGGAGGTGATTCTTGCTGGCCGCCGTATCAATGACGGCATGGGTCGGCACGCGGCGGATCAGACGGCCCGCCTGATGATGCGCAAGGGAATACCTGTCGTTGGCAGCCGGATTCTGGTGATGGGCGCGGCCTTCAAGGAAAATTGTCCGGACCTGAGGAATTCCAAGGTCGCCGATATCGTTGCCCAACTGAAGGAATACAACGCCGGCATCGACATATGGGACCCCTGGGTCGACGCGCAGGAATGCGCGCGTGCCTTCGGCGTAGCCAGCATGAAGGACATTCCCGACATGCGTTATGACGGCGTTATCGTGGCCGTCGGCCACAGGCAGTTCCGCGCGTTAGGCGTCGACGGCCTGATGGCGCTTTGCAAGACCCCGGGCGTCATCTACGACATCAAGGGTCTGTTCCCCAGGCATGTCACGGATGGGCGTTTCTGATGAAGGTTCTGGTCACCGGCGCGGCCGGCTTCATAGGATATCACGTAGCGAAGCGGCTGCTGGAGCGCGGTGACGAGGTCGTCGGCATCGACAACGTCAACGACTATTACGATCCGGAGATCAAGGAGGCGAGGCTGCGGCTTCTGGACGAGGCGAGCCGCAAGACCAATGCCGGCTATCATTTCATCCGCGGCAATCTCGCCGACAAGAGCGTGGTCGACGCCTGCTTTGCCGACCATGCATTCGACCGGGTGATCCATCTCGCCGCCCAGGCCGGGGTTCGCTACAGCCTGGAAAACCCGCATGCCTATGTCGAAAGCAACATCATCGCCTACACCAACATGCTGGAGGCCTGCCGCAACAGCGCCGTCGCGCACCTGACCTATGCCAGCACGTCGAGTGTCTACGGTGCCAACACCGACATGCCGTTTTCCGAGCATCGTCCGGCCGACCATCCGCTGCAGTTCTACGCCGCGACCAAGCGCGCCAACGAACTGATGGCGCACAGCTACAGCCATCTGTTCGGATTGCCGACGACCGGGCTTCGCTTCTTCACGGTGTATGGTCCCTGGGGTCGCCCGGACATGGCGCTGTTCCTGTTCACCAGGAACATCCTGGCCGGCGAGCCGATCAAGCTGTTCAACAACGGCAACCACACGCGCGACTTCACCTATGTCGATGACATCGCCGAAGGCGTGATCCGCGCCAGCGACAGCCCGGCCACGGGCAATGCCGCCTGGGACTCCAGCCGTCCCGATCCGGCCACAAGCAGCGCCCCCTGGCGCATCTTCAACATCGGCAACAACAACCCGGTGAAGCTGACCGCCTATGTCGAGGCGCTGGAAAACGCGCTGGGCCGCAAAGCCATCGTCGAACTCTTGCCGCTGCAGCCCGGCGACGTGCCCGATACCTTCGCCGACACCTCGGCGCTGGAGCAGGCGGTCGGCTACCGCCCGGCGACGACGGTGACCGAGGGCGTCGGGCGGTTCGTCGAGTGGTACAAGGCGTATTTTGCGCGGGGATAAGGCTCGGCGTTTCCCGGCTGATCCGCGCTGTTCCATGATCGCGTAACCAGGAGCAGATGGAATCGATACGGCTCGCAAACAGGCAGTCTGCAATCCATTGCAGTCCCAGGCGCTATTGAGCGTCTGCATCCCCACGTTCAATCGGCGGGATCGCGTTGCGGCGCTGGTTCAGCAACTGTTGCGTACGGACTGCCCATTGCAGATATGCGTCCATGTCGACGGTTCGACCGACGGAACGAACGAAGCGCTTGCGGAAATCGCATCTCGCGATGCCAGTTTGGTGGTCACCACCGGCCCGAATGACGGCAGAGGCCGCGCGATGTTTTCGGCGATTGCTTCCGCCACTGGCGACTATTGCATGGTCTTCGATGATGACGACGATCTCTTCACCGATCGCCTGCCGGAAGTCTGTGAGCACCTCTCGCAGAGAGGTGTCGATGAGAAGATTGCGGGTTTTGTGTTCTCGATGGCTCTTGGCCACCCAGAGACGGCAGCAGAGCCGTTTCCGTCGGAACGGACAAACCTGATAAAGATGCGGGCCGACGAACGGGTGGTCGGCGACAAGAAGGAGGTCATCAAAACTCCTTTGCTTAAACGGGTTGCCGTGCCCCCAGCGGGGCGGTTCCGCCGCGTTCCAACATCTCTTCTCTGGTCCAGATTGGCGATCGAATACGACGTTATCTGTGTCAATGTCGAGATTGGACAAAAACGATATTTGCCGGAGGGGATGACGGCAAGGATTCGGCTTCTTCAGCGACAAAATGCATACCCGATGTTGTTGCTGAACTTGAACTACATCAAGGCGTTCTGGCTAGGACGATATCGGTCAGTTCGGTTCTTGGGCAAGGCGGTTCTTGCCTGTTTGAGCTTTGGTGTCTTGAGTTTCCCGTTCTTGCTCAAGAGGTCATTCGTGCGGGTGACTTCATGAAAGAAGCCAGCCTGTGGAAGTTGGTGGAAGCCATCGTAATACGAATTGTTCCTGGTCTTCTGAACATAGCGACGTTGCTGTACATCGGCAGCCATCTGGAGACTGGACAGTACGGTGTTTTCAGCACGACGATTGCGACAGTTTCATTTATTTCGACACTTGTTTTTGGAGTCGCGACCTATTCGATAATGCCGGTTTCCGCAAAAATGCATGCCGCGGGAATGGGTAGAGAGTACGTATCGTCCATTTTGACCGTGCTGGCAGTTGTGGTGTTGTTTGTCGTTCTGGCTGGACTGGCAATGACGTGGCTGGGATTTGGCAATGCCGTTGCCGCGACCATCATCGTTTCTTTCGGCTTGCACACCGCACTTCAAGAGATTTTGAGGTCACAACTGCGTTTGTGGGCGTACGGTTGGTCGGCGATTGGCCAGGCCGTCGCATACCAGGCAGGAGCCATAATCCTGCTTGTCGGCGATGCGAAAGTAGGCTCGGCTCTTGCAGCCTTTTCGCTCAGCTATTTCGTCGGAGCGCTGATTTCATTTGCCTTCCTGGGACCTATGAATCTGAGACGGCCTGGCTTTTCCTATCTTGCCGGGTCTCTGGTTACAGGCTGGGGATTTGTGTTGAGCAATCTGGCCGAGAGCGGCGTGTTTGTCGGCATTCGATACATTGTTTTGTTGCTTGGCTCCGAGACCCATCTCGGTGTCTTCTCGTTTTGCGTCGATCTTTCACAACGGTCCGTCGGCTTCTTCATGAATGCGGCCAGCTTCGTATTTGTGCCAAGGGCGTTTCTCAGTGCCGCAAATGGAAACGTCAGGGAGTTTCGGCGCGGACTGTTCGAGGGAGCGGCCATCGCACTCATTTTTGCGACCGTGGCCGCGGCCGGAATAGTTGGCCTGTTTTTCTCGGGCCATGCATCCGGATGGCTGGGGAAGTCTTTTGATCCTGTGGTGTTCGGGATCGTTTCTTGTGCTGTTCTGGTCAACAGGACGAAGAAAGTGATCATCGATCCTTTTGCGCTTAGGTCGAGCAAAGCGATGACGTTGACCTATTCCTACGCGATAGGGGCGTTGGCTTGCTGTTGTCTGGCGGCATTGGGCCTTTGGTGGCGGGTGCCTCTTGGCAGTGAAATGGCATTTTTGTTCGGATATGTCGTTGCCGCTGGCTGTTCCTTTTTCGCATTGAGGAATGTGATTGCAGATCAAGGGCCTGGTGCGAAACAGCGCACCGTTTTGATGGTCGGTCCGGATGCCAGAAATGAATGAGAAGAAAGCATTCTACGACGAGAAAAACAGGCGCATCGTCCATGTCGGCACGGTGGCTGATGACGACTATTGGGATTCTCACTGGGCCGAAGGGATTGTCTTGAGGCCGGATCGCTTTGTCGTTGAAACCACCAAGCGATACCTGACCGGATCGGCCAAGATCCTGGACGCTGGATGTGGCTTGGCCAATACGGTCCATGGCCTCGACCAGGCAGGCTTTTCCGCCTACGGGATCGACTTCGCGCAGAAGACCGTGGGGATGGTGAATCGTGCCGCGCCCCATTTGCAAGTGACCGTGGGGGATGTTCGAGCAACGGGCTTCGCGGACGAATTCTTCGATGGGGTGTGGTCTCTGGGGGTGATCGAGCACTTCTTCGACGGTTACGATGAGATCGCATTGGAGATGAAGCGCATCATCCGGTCAGGAGGAGTTGCCTTCGTGACAGTGCCGAGCATTTCTCCTCTCCGGCGGCTGAAGATCAGAATGGGTCTCTATCCCAGGTTTCCAGGTGAACGGGCCGGATTTTACCAGTTCGTTCTTGAGCCGTCTTCGATTGTTTCCAATTTCGAACAGCACGGCTTCAAGCTTCTGGGATCACAGCCGAGGGGAGGCTTCAAGGGGCTGAAGGACGAGACATTTTTCTCCAAGCCGATGCAGGCCTGGTACGACAGTAAGAATGGAATCCTGAGAGGTTTGCGTGCTGCTGCGGACCGGTTGCTCGGCCCATTTTCGCATCATACGCGGCTCTACGTCTTCCACAGGATATAGCGCGGATGTCAAATCCGAGTGGGCGCAGATCGCCAAACGAAACCGGTGGTGAAGCAGTGTCGATATTGCGAAAGTTTGTTCGCACGAATGTGGCCATTTCCGAGTTCCTGGACAGTGCTCTGCCGCGGCGCCTTCGCATCGACGGCAACCGGACCTTTGCGACGGAGATAGCACCTCCCTTACTTACCTCAAACGCTCGGGTTTACGATCTTGGCGGGGGTGCCAGGCCGTTCGTCAGTCTTTCGGAGAAGCGGCGCCTGGGGCTTTTTGTCGTTGGGCTCGACCTCGACGCGGAAGAGTTGTCGAAAGCGCCACGCGGAATATACGACGAGGAGATTGAAGCGGACCTTACCTCGTTTAGGGGGAGGGGCGATGCCGACGTCGTCATTTGCCAAGCAACGCTCGAGCACGTCCGTGATGGCGAGGGCGCCCTGCGCGGCATTGCCAGTTGCGTGAAACCGGGAGGCATGGTTGCCATTTTCTCGCCCTCGCGCAACGCCGTTTTTGCCAGATTGAATCGGGTCCTGCCGGAGGGGATGAAGCGACGGCTGCTTTTTGCGATCTATCCTGAAAAGGGCATGGGTCATGACGGGTTTCCGGCCTTCTACGACAAGTGCTTGCCCAGTGACGTCGAAACAATCGCAAAACGGAACGACCTGGAACTTATCGAGCGCCGTCTGTTCTGGAAAAGCTCCTACTTCTATTTTTTCGTGCCGGCCTTTCTTGCCTGGCGCATCTGGTTAGGCGTTTCGGCCCTGTTCCTCCGCAAGGATGCCGCTGAAACCTACGCCTATGTCTTTCGGCGAAAACAGTGAGTTCCCGCGGCCCATGAAAAGGAAGCTCGCGCTGATCGCCATTCCGCTCGACAGAAGAGGCGGTGCCGAAACCATCCTGAAACTTGTTGCGCGCGCACTCGCGAGGCGACCCGACTGGGACGTCGAAATCGGCTTCTTGGGTAGCCAGGCGGCGGGCGAGGCCGCTGGATCACACCAGGACGGAATTCGGTGCAGCTACGGCTATGGCGGCGGCAAGGCCATGAGCGAGTTTTTGCTCGCCCCGCGGCTGATCCGGCGTCGGTACGATTTGGTGTTCTCGAGCCACGCACGGGTAAACTCGTTTCTGGCTGCCGCCCGAAGCGTTGGACTTCTCCGCAGCCATAGGCTGGTCGCCCGCGAGTCCACGGTACTTCTGGATCGCTTCAAGGGTCCTCGCGCGCTCGCTTACAAGGCGCTCTACGCTGCCTATGGCAGCCAGGACATGATAGTCGCGCAAACGAGCTATATGAATGAACGCCTGCGTGACGTATTGCCCCGGCGAGCAATCGCCAAGCTGTGTACTTTGCCCAACCCGGTCGACGAAGATCTCATCGTCAAAATGTCCATGGAAGCATCGTCGGGGCACGACGCCGAGATACTTTCACGCCGTCCGCAGATAGTCTGGTGCGGCCGGCTGATTGATGTGAAGCGTCCGATGATCGCGGTTGATGTGCTGGCCGAAGTCAGACGAAGGACCGGCGAGGATTATGAGCTGACCATGGTTGGCTCTGGCCCCATGGAAGCGGAGTTGAGAGCCCGCGCCGGCAAGCTTGATCTGACCTCGCGACTCAATCTGCTCGGCCAGAGAGACAACCCGTTTCCGCTGTTTCGCGCAGCGCGTGCCGGCATTCTCACGTCGGCGACGGAGGGATTTCCCAACGTCCTTCTGGAAATGATGGCTTGCCGGATTCCCGGCATCGTCACCACCCCCTGTGCGGGAGATCTGGACATGCTGTCGGGCCTGGAGATTTCAGCCGGCTTTGGCGCGTCGGAAATTGCGGAAGCACTGCTGAAGGTCATTCAAGGTGGTGATCGGTCGGCCTTGTACGGAAAGACCTTGTCGGAAAGATCGCCGGATCGGTTTGCGGATATGCTGTTGAGAACGCCGTTGTCATATCCGGGTGGGCAGCGATGACGGCCGTTGCTCGCAACAAGATAGTCGTCTCGATAAACACATCCTGGAATGTCGTCAATTTTCGCAAGGGACTGATCGAGGCGCTGCGGAGCCGCGGCTATGACGTGGTCGTCGTCGCGCCGAGAGACGAGTATTCTCCGCTGATTGCGGCCATGGACTGCCGCTATGTCGAACTCGACATGGACAATTCCGGCACGTCACCGTTGCGGGATTTGGTCCTTCTGTGGCGCTACTGGCGTCTCTTGCGGCGCGAGAGACCGCTGGCCTTTGTCGGCTTCACGATCAAGCCCAATGTGTTCGGCTCCATCGCGGCCAATCTGAACGGCATTCCCGTCATCAACAACATTTCGGGATTGGGGACAGCGTTCGTCCGCGGTGGTCTGCTGCTCAGGATTGCCAAGGCCTTGTACCGGGTGGCATTGGCCCGTTCCAAAATGGTTTTCTTCCAGAATGACGATGACCGGATGCTGTTCGTCAACGAACGCCTGGTTCGCAAGGATCGAACCGCGCTTTTGCCTGGCTCCGGCATCGACCTCGTGCGTTTTGCCCCTTCGCCCGAAGCGCGCACCGGGTCTGGCGCCATCATCTTTCTTCTCGTGGCCCGGCTTCTCTGGGACAAGGGTGTCGGCGAGTTCATCACGGCGGCCCGTCGGGTTTGCCGTGAGGTGCCCGGAGTGCGTTTCCAGCTACTCGGCTTTCTTGATGTCGAAAACCGGACCGCGGTCAACCGCGAACACGTGGAAAAATGGGTTGGCGAGGGATTGGTCGAATATCTCGGCTCCACCGACGATGTGCGGCCTTTCATTGGTGCCGCGGATTGTGTCGTGTTGCCCTCCTACAGGGAGGGAACGCCGCGCTCGCTGCTCGAGGCGGCTGCGATGGGCAAGCCGCTGATCGCAACCGACGTGCCAGGATGCAGGGAAGTGGTGGACCACGCGGTCAATGGCTTCCTATGCAAGGTGAGGGACCCTGATGACCTTGCGAGCAAGATGGTCGAGTTTGCGCGGCTGGACGACTCGTCCAGGGACAGGATGGGAGCCCAGAGCAGAAACAAGGTCGAGCGGCAGTTTTCGGAAACGATCGTCATCGAGAAGTACATGCAGCAGATAGAAAGACTGAGCGCCCTTGCGGCGAAATGAGCGGACCGGCCGCACAGGGTCGGAGGGAGGATAGTTTTGTCAGTCAGGAGCATAGCGTTGCTTGCCGTCGTGGCAGTTTTGTTTGGTGTTGGCTTTCTGGGCATCATCGTGATGCAGAGGGGCGGCCCGTCCCCCGCGAAGCCGGTAGCCGAGCTCAAGCCGTTTGACGGCAAGCTCGCCATTCCATCGGTCGATGATCTGCGTGTCGGCGGTCGCAAGATCCTGCTGTGCGGGGCGTCGTTTTCCAGGCCTCAGGCCATGCGCCTCCTGGTGACGGAAGCGGCGCGCCGAGACTACCAGGGGCTCGTCCTGGCCTGCAAACCTGTCGGTGCCGGAACACCTTGCGACGGCAAGATCGCTTCCAGGGTTGGCGATAACCTTGTTGTGCAGTGCCTGACGGCTGAGGGGGAAGATTTGGCCACCATACTCACGCAGGGCGGAATTCTCTGCGGCCAGCCGGTTCAGGCCGGCGCAACGTACAAACCTTGCTGAGCAGGTCGCCAGTCAGACCAGAGGCTCTTGCGGCGAAGTGAGTGGGTCTTGTTCTTAAGCTGGCCGGCTGCCCGCAGTTGGGTATTTACGGGTCCTTTATTGGGTATGTCGGTTCTTGAATTTTCGGGTATTTTTGGGTATATTTGCGGGTATGACCCTGAAGATCGACTCTCTGCAAATTACCACCGAGATCCTTGCCCTGGTCTCGGAGATCGACGAATTCAAAGGGGCTTGGCGAGCGCTGGGCGCGCTTGCTCCGGAACGCTTATCGGCTCTGCGCCGCGTTGCGACCATCGAGAGCATCGGCTCTTCTACCCGTATCGAAGGAAGCAGGCTTACTGACGGCGAAGTGGAGCGGCTGCTCGCCAACCTCGACATCAAATTCTTTGAGTCCCGAGACGAGCAGGAAGTCGCCGGATATGCGCAGGTCATGGAAATGATCTTCGCGCATTTCGATGCGATTGATCTGACCGAAAACCACCTGACACAGCTACACCGTGACCTGCTGGCGTTCAGCAACAAGGATGAACGCCACCGCGGTGCATATAAGACACTCGCCAATAATGTCAGTGCGTTCGATGCCGACGGAAAAGAGATCGGCGTCATCTTCGAAACGGCGACGCCTTTCGATACGCCGAAGCGGATGAAAGAGCTTGTCGAGTGGACACGCGACACACTCAACGAGCAAAGCCTGCACCCTCTGCTCGTCGTCGCAATCTTCACGGTGGTGTTTCTGGAGATACACCCATTCCAGGACGGCAATGGAAGGCTGTCACGCGTTCTGACGACGCTCCTGCTGATGCGCAGCGGATATGCGTATGTGCCTTACTCTTCCCTCGAAAGTGTGATTGAGAACAGCAAGGAAGGCTACTATCTGGCGCTACGCCAGACTCAGAAGACGATCCGCAGCCCGAACCCCAATTGGCAACCATGGGCTGTGTATTTCCTGCGCGCTCTGCAGCAGCAAAAGCGGAGATTGGAGAAAAAAATCGAGCGGGAACGTCTTGTGCTCGGCACGTTGCCGGAACTCTCTCTGCAAATCGTTGAGGCCATCAATGAGCGTGGGCGCATAACCATCAGCGAGATCGTCAACCTGACAGGTGCAAACCGAAACACCGTCAAAAAACACTTGGCAATTCTGGTCGAAGCGAACCATCTGGCCCAACATGGAACCGGCAAGGGAACGTGGTACGGCCAAAATAGGCGGTAAAGCCGCCAAGTCTGAGGCACGTCGACTTGGTGAGTTGGATCGCGGTTGGGGCATGGAGCAGATCTCTATGGCGGGAGAGCAGGAATGTAGCCGAGCCGGCCGCCTACCCCGTTGGCCGCGATTGGTATCGAGCCGATCTCGAATTACATGCTGTCAGCACGACCAATGGTTGAAATCGCGCGGCTGCCATCAAGGAATATCTACCGAAAAATGTATCGATAATTCAATATATTAGGTTGGTTGGCGAAAGGTTTGGCGCGCTCAGCTTGGTCAAAGCTTATCGAGCCAGTCACCGCGGAAAGGAGACCTCAAATTTTTTTCCGATAGTAAGAAACCTGTGACAGGTAGTCGAAAACTATTAATGCGATCTGGCTAAGGTACTGTGCTTGGACAGACACGCGTCAGCTTAAATCGCCTCGCGCGCGCGAAACAGGTTGGAATTGTGGCGAAAAACTGGTACGCGCTGATGCAATGCCTTTGACTGGGTGCGTCTGAAGTGGTGCAGCGAGAAGGGATCGAAGACTGATGAGCCTTGTGGTTAAAACTGCGCTTGCCGTATTTGTCGTGTCAATCGGGTTTGGTTCAGCTTCATCGTTTGCCCAGGATGCTTCGTGCAGCTGCGCGACACCCTATCAAGGTTCGGCAAACCAGATCGGATCCATCCGTTCCGCCACCGGTGATGTGATGGTGTCGCAGACGGCGGGCTATGGCGCTGCCAAGGTTGGAAGCGCGCTCGATTTCGGCAGCCGTGTGGTGGTTGGCGCCAACGGCGCGGCCTCCGTTCTGGTCGGCGGCTGCAATCTGGAGGTTTCGGCCAATTCGAGCCTCGACGTTTCCCGCCTTGGCAACAACATTTGCCTCAAGCTTGTCGGCTCTGAGAAGACGGCTGCTATTCAGCCCTCCGGCGGCGGCGCCGGGTTCGGTCCGCCGGAGGCGATTTTCGCCGGGGCGCTTCTGACGTCTGGCGTGCTCGCGGCGACGCAGGACGACGACAACGGCGTCAGCCGCTGACGAAGATATGGCGGCGTCGGCCGCTGTAGAGAAGGGTCTGGAAAGGTCGGCGGCCCGGCTGGTTTATTGGGTTTGTTAACCATATTGTTCTATTGCTTGGGGCGGGGCGGGCTGTAATTCGTACCAACAGGGCGAGTTACAGGTTTTGGTGGGGTAAAATGATGAGTTGCCATCAGTTCGGGGTTGCTTTTGCTTTTGTTGCATTCGTCGCAGGGGGCGCCCTGTTCGCCGCGCCCGAGGCTGTAGCTCAGCAAACCTGTTCCTGTCTTGTGCCGGCGTCCGCAGACGCAATAGGTCGTCTTACGCAGGTCCGGGGTGATGTCCAGATGTCCCAGGCCGGCGGCTATGCAGGGGTGGATGCCGAGGCGCCGGTGTATGCGGGCGCGCGCATCATGACCGGGGCGCAGGCGTCTGCTTCGCTGGCTATCGGAGCCAATTGCGCGCTCGATATTCCAGCCAATGCCACCGTCAAGGTCGACCCTATCGAAGGCGGCATGTGCGTTTCGCTTGAGACACCGTCTGCGACGATCGTACCCGCCAGCTCAGAACCTGGCATGCTGCCGGTTCTCTTGGGCGGCGCCGCCGTCGGTGGTGCCGCCGCCCTTATTATCGGCCTGCAGGATGACGACGACGCGGTCAGCCAATAGGCGGGATACGACCCCCGCTGTTTTGCGTAAATTTGTCAAATGCGTCATTCGCCTTCATGCGGGTGACGCGTTTCTATTTTGTCGAGGCGAAGCTTTGCCTCCTCTCAACCAGAAACGCCAATGATCGACCTGCATTCACATATCCTGCCCGGTCTCGATGACGGTTCTCCTGACTTGGCCATGTCGCTGGAGATGGCACGGCTGGCAGTGGCCGACGGTACGACGCATATGGCATGTACGCCGCATGTAATGCCTGGGGTTTATGAGAACGCCACGCCAAAGATTGCCGGGGCTGTTCAGGCGTTAGAACTGGAGCTTCATCGCGCTGCCATACCGCTTACCCTATATGTTGGCGCTGATGTTCATCTCGCGCCTGATCTCCCCGATCGATTGAGGGTTGGTACGGTGCCGACTCTGAACGGATCCCGCTATTTCCTGTTCGAACCGCCACATCACATTTTGCCTCCGCGGCTCGAAAACTTCGCCGCCCGTCTCATAGGCGCCGGCTTCGTGCCGATCCTCACTCATCCAGAGCGGTTGACCTGGATCAAGGCGAATTACGACGTCATCGAGAGGTTGAATACGCTAGGCTGCCTTATTCAGCTCACGGCTGATTCTGTGACGGGGGCCTTTGGACGTACGGCGCTCTACTACTCGGAGAAGCTGCTGGATGAGGGCAGGGTGGATATTGTCGCCTCCGACACCCACGGCGCCAGCCGGCGGCGGCCAGGGCTTTCGCAGGCGGTTGTCGCCATCGCGAACCGGTGTGGGGAAGATGAGGCTTACAACATGGCAGTGAAACGCCCGGACGCGATATTGCAAAATCGGCCGCTCGTGCCCATGGGAAAGCAAAGCCCGAGAAAATCGGGGGGCAGCAGTGCGGGGCGGTTTGGCGGATTGGGCCGGTTGTTTAAGAGCGGGGCTCTTTGATGGGCATTTTCGATCTCGCAAGAAGTCATGCGGGCACCGTGCCCGCTTTGCTCGCATCGCTAGCAATATCTGCCTGCGCAAGCACTTCGTCGACATCGACGTCCTCCACCAGTTCTGTCGATGCGCTGCAGCCGACGGCGTCTTCATCGGCGCTCTCTGGCGGTGGTACGCTGCAGGTGGTCAAGGATCTCCCGCCGCCGCAGAATACCCAGAACGGCAGCGAGCAGCCTCTGTCTGCCAACGATGTGCTCGAGGTCAGTGTTTTTCAGGTCGATAATTTGAACAGAACAGTTCAGGTCGACGCGGGCGGACAGATTTCGCTTCCGCTGATTGGGACCATGACTGCAGCCGGCAAGACCGTTCGTCAGCTCGAGAAGGAAATCGAGACTGCCTACGGTGAAAAGTACTTGCAGTCGCCTGACGTGACGATTTTCGTCAAGGAGTCGATTGGCCAGCGCATCACGGTCGATGGTGAAGTCAACAAGGCCGGCATTTATCCGGTGTCCAGCAGCGCTTCCTTGCTCGACGCGATCGCTCTTGCCGGAGGGTTCAATCCGGTCGGTGATGCCGGCAAGATCTTCGTCTATCGCAATGTCGGCCAAAACAAGCTGGTCGCAAATTACAATGTCGAGGAAATCCGCGCCGGCAAGAACCGCAACCCGCGCATCTATGGCGGCGACGTGGTCGTCGTTTTTGCTTCGAAGTCGAAAATCGCGATGAACAATTTGAAGGATGCGCTGGGCCTCGCCTCCAGCGCTGCCCGCATTGCGGTCATTCCGTAGACACGGACAACCCCAGGATCACCTCGCGCATGCTCGATCGTAACAGGCAGCCCCAACTTGCCGGACCCGGACATGGCCAGGCCCTGTCCGCGGACTCCTATTACGACGTGCCGCAAAACTACGGTCCCTATGGTCGCGACTATGCGGGCCAGGATGAGGGGTTCAACCCGCTCAAGCTGCTTTTATACATCGTCCAGTATCGCTGGCTGATCGTCATGATGGCGGCGGCCGGGCTCGTTGCCGGCGTCATCGTGACGATGATGCAGACACCAAAATATCTGGCGACGACGCAGCTCGAAGTTCTGGTGCCTTCGGCGAAAGTGTTTCAGGACATTGAGGTCGTTTCCGAAAACAGCGACGTCCGGGCCTTCCTGACCGCTCGGGAGAAGCTGAAGAGCCGGGCATTGGCTCAGCGCGTGGTGTTCCAGCTTGGGCTTAGCGAAAAACCGGATTTTCTGTTTCCGACGCCGAGCTTTTCCCCGAGCAATATTGTCTACCGTGCGTTCGGGATGTCCAAGTCACCCTCCATTGAGGAGAAAACGCCCGAAGAGCGCGAGGCAATTGCGATCAAGCGCATCCAGGAAGATCTGACAGTCAATCTGGTCACCAATACGAGCCTGCTATCGATCACCTTCGTCGATCAAAAGCCGAAATATTCAAGCGACGTTGCCAATCAGGTCGCGCAGAGCTTTATCGATCAACGTCTCGATCAGACCAGCGAGACCTCTGATCTGGACGGCAGTTCATCCAGGAACAGGTTTGGCAGGTGAAGCAAAAGCTGCAGACCTCCGAAGAGGAACTGGTCACCTATGCAAAAGATGCCGGCATCACGGTTACCGGCGATGACAAATCGCTGATCGGCTCCAACATCGAAGCCCTGAACACCGCCCTGGCCACTGCAATCCAGGAGCGTCTTGATGCGGGGCGGGTGGTCGATCAGATAGAAAAAGGCCGCGGGTCGAGCCTCGGTCCGGTTCTGGAAAGCGAAGGTCTGCAGAAGCTTAGCGAAAAGCTGGCGGATCTGACCAGCCAGTATCAGCAGAAATTGGGCATCCTGAAGCCCGGTTTTCCGGAAATGCAGCAATTGCAATCGCAGATCAAGGAACTCCAGCGAATCTACAACAACGGCGTGCTGGCGATAACCGATTCGTTGCGGCTGAAATATCAGGAAGCACAGAACAAGGAAGCCGACCTCAAGTCCAAGCTCGCGGAGATGGAGAGGCAGCAGGTCGTCTTCAACGACAAGAATATCAAATACACGATCCTGAAGCGCGAGGTCGACTCCAACCGGTCGCAGTATGACAGCCTTATCGCCAAGCTGAATGAAGTCGGCGTCAGCTCGGAGCTCAAGACGCAAAGCGCTGCGATAGTCGATTTCGCTTCGCTGCCCACAGCCCCCTATTCTCCACGTCTGAGCATCAACCTTGCAGTCGCTCTCGCGCTTTTCATGGCCCTGGCTGCATCGATCATCTACATCATCGAGTTGCTGAACAATACTTTCACCAACCCGGAGCAGATCGAGAAAGAGCTGGGGCTGGCGATGCTCGGCATCCTGCCGCTTGTCGGTGACCGCGAACTCATAGCCAGCATCGCCGATCAAAAATCCGGGCTCTCCGAGGCCTATCGTTCGCTGCGAACATCGCTGCAGTTCTCCGGTGCGGAGGGCGCGCCGCGATCGCTGCTGGTGACCAGTTCGGAACCGTCGGAAGGCAAGTCGACCACGTCGTTCAAGCTTGGCCAGGATTTCGCGGCACTCGGCGCAAGGGTTCTGCTTGTCGACGGCGATCTCCGCAAACCCAACCTGCACCGGCTGTTCGGCCTCGACAATGCGATCGGGCTGAGCAACCTGCTGACTAATACGGTTCGCAAGGACGATCTGCCGGGCATTTTCAGACCGACGAAATACCCTAATGTCACCGTGCTGACGTCCGGAACGATTCCGCCGAATCCGGCCGACCTGCTCTCGTCGCCGAAGATGGCGTTGATCTTGACCAATCTAGGCAAACGCTTCGATCTGGTCATCATCGACGCCCCGCCGGTCGTCGGTCTTTCCGATGCACCAATCCTCAGCCGGCTTGCCGAAGGCACATTGATGGTCGTTTCGACCAATCAGGTCACACGCAAGTCAGCCAAAACGGCACTCAAGCGTCTGCGCTCAGCCGGTGCGAACGTGATCGGAGCGGCAATGTCGAAATTCACGGTCAACAAGTTCGATTACAATTACGCCTATAAATACATGAACTATCAGTACTACGACTATGGCGCGAGTACCCCGAAAATTGAGGGCAAAGTCGATGACGGAGCAGGCGAGCCCGCTCACGCGAAATCTCCGGCGTTCAGGCGTTTGGTTCGTCGCCTCCGTTCTGGTGTTGGCGGTTTCGTCGATAGGGCTAAGTCGGCTTCTTGAGTCGGAAACGCCGGCCGTCTCGCTTGCGCTCGATCCGTTGAACATAGATGCCTTGATAGGCGAAATTGCCGGTCGGCTGAGCGAAACAGGCGACGGTGTTGATCTCGATGTCTTGGCAGCAAAGGCGAGGGGCGCGCTTCGTTTCAACGTGGCGGACGCCCGGCTCTACAGCCTGATAGGCGAGATTGAGTATCGACAAGGCGAGAAAGACGAGGCTTTTGAACTCTTCGACCAGGCTCGAAAGCTGTCCAAGACTGAAATCCATTCGCTTCAGAGATCGATCGATCGCTCGATCGAGATGGGCGACCTGTCAAAGGCCGTCGCCGAGATCGACACGTTGCTGCGCCGGTGGCCGCACACATTTCCAGTCATTGCGGCGGGCTTGCCGGCTATTCTTTCAAACCCGGACGGATATCAGGCTGTCCTGGCAGCCTTAAGGATCGAGGCACCGTGGAGGTCCAATCTTTTCTCCGCTCTTGGTAAGAATCCGCGGGGCCTGCGCGTCGCAAATCAACTGTTGCTGGACCTTACCGGATCGAGCTCACAACCGACGTCGAAGGAATTGTCTGCCGTAATCAACGGTTACATCCGGCAGAAGGAATACGAGGCGGCCTATCGGCTGTTCCTGTTCAGTCTGTCCGATCAGGAGCGGACACTGTCCGGATACATTTTCAACGGCGGCTTTGAACAGATCCTCAGCGACAAGCCATTCGACTGGCAGGTTCGCGACCGCTCCGGTCTGGAAATTACCTTTGCCGGGGCGCGCGATGTCGCAGAAAGCGATAGCGGAGCGACTGTCCGATTCCTGAATACGCCGGTGAAGAACGCCGCGCTCCAGCAATATGTCGAACTGCCTCCCGGCTCCTACAGGATTTCCCTGATCGCCTCCGCGAGAAACCTGAAGCTGCCCAAACAGTTGTTCTGGTCCATCAGATGCGCGGATCCGGCGAGCGAAATAGCTCGGTTCAACATTCCGGAGGGCACATTCAATCGGCGGCAGTTGAGTCTGGATTTCGCGATCGGACTAGGCGCGTGTCCCATGCAAGTGTTGCGGCTGGAAACAGCTGCCATCGCTGAGAGCTGGCGATTTCGATACGTTGGCACGTTGGTCATGCACAAATTGAGCATCGAAAGAGTTTCATCTTGAGAGAGCGGTCAGCCCGGTCCACGGAATGGGAAAAATATCTGCTTGGGTCGGTTCTTTTCCTGTCAGTGCTGATTGGCGGCGGCACCGCGAGCGGTCTCTACACCGATGCGCTGATCGAGGTGGCGGCGATTGTCGCGGCCGCGGCCGTCTTTTCAAGGCCGTCGGGGCACGGCATCCCTCGCTCGGCCCTGTGGTTGCTTGCTCTGGGCCTTGCCGTGTTCTGTTTTCAAATCGTGCCGCTGCCAGCCGCCCTGTTGAGCGGCTTGCGGCCTGAGGTTCTACTTGCAAATCCGTGGCTGAGCGGTGAAACCGGGCTGCGTTTCGTCAGTGTCGGCGTGGGACGTACGATCGAGTGTCTGTTGTACTTCCTGGCGATGGCTGCATTCTTTCTGAGCGTCACCCGCCTGCGCCCAGATCAGGTCTACGGCCTTCTGCCCTTCTTTTTCATGGGTGTCATCTGTAACGGACTGGCTGCGGCGATCCAGTATTCGCTCTCCGATACGGTCGCCATACAGGGTTTGCTGCCGTTCACGATCAATGCCGGACTGTTTGCCAACCAGAACCATTTTTCAGCTTTGCTCTTCGTCTCCATCCCCTTCGTCGTCTACTACGGCCTGTTTCGCGGGCATCTTCTGTCCGGGTCGCTCGGCTTGATAACGCTGCTGCTGTTGCTTCTTGCCGCCGGTTCGCGCGCCGGTATTCTGATAGGACTGGCGATCACCATAATATCAGTCGTCTTTCTGTCCGCGCGCTCGAGGCTGGGCGGGTATGGAATACCCGCTGTCTTCATCGGGCTTTCGCTCTATACGATCGGGGCGTGGACGAAAATCGATGCGGAAGTGGTTGACCCGGCCTTTGGACGGGCCGAATTTGCCCGCACGACGATCGCGGGAATTGAAGAGAACTGGGCGACGGGCGTGGGCTTTGGCAGTTTCCCAAAAGTCTACCAGATTTACGAAAAGGGAGAGATGATCTTCAAGCCCTACGTCAATCACGCCCACAATGATTATCTGGAATTGGCACTTGAAGGTGGCGCACCTGTTGTCTTTCTGGTCGCAGCTTACTCGATATTGCTTTTTGCGTTTTCCGTCACGGCACGGCGAGATCCGCTGCAGAAAATGGCGTTTCTCTCAGTATCGTTTCTGCTCGTTCATTCCCTGGTCGATTATCCCATGCGAACGGCGGCGCTTGCGATGACTTTCGCCTATATGAATGGCATCATCTTTCACAAGGGATTCGCTGGGCGGTTAAGCCAGAGAGGCGAGTCGACCGAGGCCCATGATGACAATCTGCTTGTTCCCGTCAGGCCGGCTCTGGCAAGACGATAGCAATGCGTCGCCTGGAATTGGCGATGGATTGGCGCCGGATAGTGACCCGGTCGTTTGCCGAACGCCGAGATTGACAAGCCATTGCATGGAACCTAAGCACGGGCGGCTGGGGCCGGGGGGTTCAGGCATGTCAAGGAGAGCTTCTTGAAAGGAATTATCCTTGCTGGAGGCAGTGGAACGCGTCTTTATCCACTAACATTAGCAGTCTCTAAGCAAATTCTGCCGATATACGACAAGCCGATGATCTATTATCCGCTGAGCGTTCTGATGCTCGCGGGTATCCGTGAAATTCTGATCATTTCGACGCCGCGTGACCTGCCGGTTTTTCGCGATCTGCTTGGCGATGGATCGGAGTTCGGCCTCGACCTGTCCTATGCCGAGCAACCGCAGCCCAACGGGCTGGCGGAAGCCTTCATCATCGGCCGCAATTTCATCGGCAAGGACAACGTGTCGATGATCCTCGGCGACAACATCTATTTCGGCGACGGGCTGTCGCAGCTTTGCCGCGACGCTGCCTCGCGCGAAAAGGGCGCTTCGGTGTTCGCCTATCATGTCGAGGATCCCCAGCGTTATGGCGTGGTTTCCTTCGACAAGGCCACGGGAACGGCGCTGACGATCGAGGAAAAGCCCCAGGTGCCGAAATCCAACTGGGCGGTTACCGGTCTCTACTTCTATGACAACGACGTCGTCGACATCGCCCCTGCCATCCGCCCCTCGGCGCGCGGCGAGCTCGAGATCACGGCGGTCAACAACGTCTACCTCGAGCGCGGCCAGTTGCATGTGCATCGGTTGGGGCGCGGCTATGCCTGGCTCGACACCGGCACGCATGACAGCCTGCATGAGGCCTCGTCATTCGTGCGCACCATCGAGCACCGCCAGGGCATCAAGGTCGCTTGTCCCGAAGAGATCGCCTTTGAACAGGGTTGGCTGACAGTGGACCAGGTTCTGCGTCGCGCCGATCACCTGGGCAAGAATGAATATGCCGCCTATCTGCGCCGGCGTGTCGTCGACCTGTCGGAGGGCTAGGTGTTGGAGGTCAGGCCCCTTGGCATCGATGGCGTGCTGGAAATCGTGCCGAAGCGACATGGCGACGCACGCGGCTTCTTCGTGGAAACCTACAATGCCGAGCGCTTTTCGCAGGCCGGCATAGACCTGGCTTTCGTGCAGGACAATCATTCCTATTCCGCCGCGGCGGGCGTCTTGCGAGGGCTTCACTATCAGCTTGCGCCGCGCGCCCAGGACAAGCTGCTGCGCGTCATCCGGGGCAGCATTCTCGATGTCGCGGTCGACATTCGCCGCGGTTCGAAAACCTTCGGAAAATGGGTCGCTCTCGAAGTGTCGGCCGAAAAGGGCAACCAGATTCTGGTGCCGAAAGGCTTCGCGCACGGCTTCGTGACGCTCGTGCCCGACACCGAGGTCCTGTATAAGGTGACCGACACCTATTCGCAGGCGCATGATCGGTCGATCCGTTTCGACGATCCCGCCATCGGCATCGAATGGCCGTCACTGACCGGCGGGTTCCAGCTCTCGGACAAGGACCTCAAGGCGCCGCTGCTGGCCGCCGCCGAGGTGTTCGCCTGATGGGTTACGTGAGGACAGCGGCATGAATTTTCTGGTGACGGGCGGTGCTGGCTTTATCGGTTCGGCGGTGTGCCGGCATCTATGCGCCAACCCGGCCTATCGGGTGACCAATCTCGACAAGCTTACCTATGCGGGAAACCTCGCCTCGCTGCGGCCGATCGAGAACGCACACAATTATCGCTTCGCGCAGGCCGACATCTGCGACGAAAAGGCTGTGCTCGACATCCTCCGGCGCGACGATATCGACATCGTCATGAACCTTGCCGCCGAGAGCCATGTCGACCGCTCGATCGATGGGCCGGGCACCTTTATCGAGACCAACATCGTCGGCACCTACAAGATGCTTAATGCCGCGCTGGAATATTGGCGCGGCCTGCCCGAAGACCGGAAGAGCCATTTCCGCTTCCATCATGTCTCGACCGACGAGGTGTTCGGCGATCTTCCCTTCGACGGCGGCATGTTCGTCGAGGAAACGCCCTACGCGCCATCCTCGCCCTATTCCGCCTCGAAGGCGGCCTCGGATCATCTGGTGCGGGCCTGGCACGAAACCTATGGCCTGCCGGTCGTGCTTTCCAATTGCTCGAACAATTACGGACCCTATCACTTTCCCGAAAAGCTGATCCCGCTGGTCATCCTCAATGCGCTCGATGAAAAGCCGCTGCCGGTCTATGGCGCCGGCGCCAATGTGCGCGACTGGCTGTTCGTCGAGGATCACGCACGCGCGCTGGAACTTGTCGCGACCAGGGGACTGCCGGGCGAAAGCTACAATGTCGGCGGCAATTCCGAGCGGACCAACCTTGGCGTCGTCGAGACGATCTGCGATCTGCTCGACGGCAGGCGGCCGCGGGCAGGGGGCAAGAGCTATCGCGACCTGATTTCCTTCGTCACCGACCGCCCCGGTCACGATCGCCGCTATGCCATCGACGCCTCGAAGATAGGCCGAGACCTGGGCTGGGCGCCCAATGAGAATTTCGACAGCGGCCTCGCCAAGACCGTCGACTGGTTTCTCGACAACAAATGGTGGTGGGGACCGATCCGCGAGCAGCGCTATGCCGGTGAACGGCTGGGCGAAGCACGCAAGGGGGCGGCGTGAGGCTGGTTGTCACCGGACGCGACGGACAGGTCGCGGCGAGCCTTCTGGAGGCCGGCCAGGCGGCCGCCGGCGTTGAGGTCATCGCCATTGGCCGTCCGCAACTCGACCTCGCAACACCCGACACGGTGATCGAAGCCATCGCGGCCGCGAAGCCTGATATCGTAGTGTCGGCCGCCGCCTACACGGCGGTGGATCAGGCCGAGGACGAGCCCGATCTGGCATTCGCGGTGAACGCCGCCGGCGCCGGCAAGGTGGCGCAAGCAGCAAGCCGCCTGGGCGTTCCCGTCATCCATCTTTCGACCGACTATGTCTTCGACGGCACCAAGGACGCCGCCTATGTCGAGACCGACGCCACCGCACCGCGCAGCGTCTATGGCGCCTCCAAGCTTGCCGGCGAGCAGGCGGTTGCATCAGCCAATCCGCGCCATCTGATCCTGCGCACGGCATGGGTCTACAGCCCGTTCGGCAAGAATTTCGTGAAAACCATGCTGCGGCTGGCCGCCGACCGCGACGAGATCGCGGTGGTGGCCGATCAGTGGGGAAATCCGACATCGGCACTTGATATCGCCGACGCGATCCTGCATGCGGCGGCACGGCTGCACGAGGGCGCGGGCACATCCGGCATCTATCATCTGGCCGGAACCGGCGAGGCCAACTGGAGCGGCTTTGCCCGCCATATCCTCGACACAAGCCGCGTGTTGGGTGGTCCCTGGGCGCGGGTACGGGACATTGCTACGATGGACTACCCAACCAAGGCGCGCCGCCCCGCCAATTCCCGGCTATCGAGCGCGAAATTCGCGGCGGCGTTCGGCTGGAATGCACCGGACTGGCGGCAATCGACGGAAGCGGTGGTGCGCCGGCTGCTAGCCGGTGAGCCGAAACAGGCATTGACGGCATGAACAAGCACCCTTCAGCGGAAAACACGCGCGATGCCGCGCCCGTCGACGAGCCGAAGGCACGCAAGGCAAAGCCGAAAGCAGCCAAACGCACCTGCATCATGGTGCTCGGCATGCATCGCTCGGGCACCAGCGCGCTGACGAGGGCGATCAATCTGCTTGGCGCGGAACTGCCTAAGAACATGCTGGGCGCCAATCTATCCAATCCAACGGGTCACTGGGAGCCGGAGCGTCTCATTGCGCTGCACGACCAGATGCTGGCCGAAGCAGGAAGCAGCTGGGATGATTGGCGATCCTTCGATCCCAACGATCTCGGCGCGCAGCGTCTGCGCTTCTACAAAGCAGAGATCGCGCGGCTGATCGACGAGGAATACGGCAGCGCGCCGTTTTTTGTGCTCAAGGAGCCGCGTATCTCACGTTTCGTGCCGCTTTATGCGGAGATCTTGAGGCGCATGCGCATCGATGTTCGCTATGTGCTGATAGACCGCAATCCGTTGGCTGTGATCGCTTCCCTGGCGAACCGAAACGGTTTCACGATGGGCTTCAGTTCGCTTCTTTGGCTTCGCCACGAATTGGAAGCCGAGCGCGCAACTAGGGGTCGGTCACGCATCTTGTTGTCTTACGAGAGTCTGCTTGATGACTGGCGACAGGGTATCGACGGGATCACTGCTACTCTCAGCCTAGACTGGCCGGTACCCGACGTGAAATGGCAGTCCCTGCTGTCTGAGCATTTCGCTACCGACAATCAGCACTTTGCCGCCAGCACTGAGTTGCTCGACGCAGACCCGCGCATCATTGACTGGGTCAAAGACGCTTATACCGCACTGATAGCGCTCAGGTCCGATGATACTGATGCAGTTGCAATAGAAATTCTTGATCGGATCAGAGCAGAGTTCGAATCTGTTTCACGAACTTTTGGCGACGCTTTTTTCCTTGAAATTGATTGCCGTCTCCGCGTGTTTCATCGGCAGAAGTTGGAACAGCAGCAATTAGCCAAACAGCGCGATGCGCGGCCCGCAAAGCAGGAACCATTCGTTTCACTTCGTGACCTGTACGACGCGCATCGCGGCAAAGTGTCGGATAAATGGTCGATCTATCTCAGCACCTATGACCATATTTTTTCAGAGTATCGAGACAGGCCGGTTCGAATCCTGGAAATCGGAGTTCAGAATGGCGGATCCCTAGAGATATGGAAGAAATATTTCCCCGATGCTGAAATAATCGTCGGCTGTGACGTCAATCTGGCTTGCGGAAATCTCGTTTTCGACAGCCGGAAGATAAAGATTTCCGTAGGTGACGCCAATACTGATGAAACAGAGCGCGACATCATCTCGATGTCGGAAAAATATGATATTATAATTGATGACGGATCGCACCTATCCTCGGATATAATACGCTCGTTCGCGCGATATTTCCCCCACCTTTCCGAAGGGGGCATCTACATCGCCGAAGATCTGCATTGCAGTTACTGGCAGGAGTTCGAGGGCGGTCTCTACGATCCGCTTTCCTCAATCTCGTTTTTCAAACGCCTGCTTGATGTGGTCAACCATGAGCACTGGGGGCTGGATCGCCGTCGGGTCGATGCCTTGGCGACTTTCGCCGACAGGCACCAGGTCGCATTCAACGAAGCTTCTCTCGCATCGGTTCATTCCGTCGAGTTCTTGAACTCGCTTTGCATTGTAACGAAGCTGCCAATTCCGGAAAACGTCCTGGGCGCGCGCAGCGTGCACGGGCGGGTCGCGCTCGCCGACGAGGGCATGGTTGCTCTCGACGAGACGAGGAGCAAGGCGACTGACCAAACCCGAAACCAGTGGTCGCTGAGAACGACGACCATGGAAGCGGAAATCGAAACCAACAGGGCGTTGGTGGTAAGCCAGGAAGCACGCATCGAGGCCTATTCCGGTGAGATTGCTGCGCTGACGGTCGAGCGCGAGCATCTCCGCGCGGCCACGCAAGCGCTGGAGTTGGCCCACACCAATCTCGCGGCAAAGGACCAGGACATAGCGGCGCTTCAGCGTGAGTTGCAGGAGCGCGAACATAAGCTGCAGGAACGCCACCGGCAGATGGCCGTGTTGAATCACGAAATCGAATTGGTTCACAGCAGCCGGACCTGGCGGTATCGATCGGTTTGGAAGAGGCTTGTGTCACCCCCAGCCAACGCAATTCTTTATGCCGGACGGACCATTACGGCCAACGCACTTCATCACCTGGAAGGCGTGCCATTGGGCAACGGGGCGACGGAGTGGACAACAACAGGCGATGATCCGCAGTTCGAACTCGGCTGGCCGGGCTCCCGGCCTTTGCCCCCCGGACACTACAGGCTCAGCGTACACGTCCCGGCTGAAACGGACGCGTTGGCCAACGCGCACCTCTATGTCGACAGTGGCAAGGGCTACAACGAGATTGAGCGGATCGATCTGCGGTTTCGTTTGAATGGAAAGAGCCCGGCCGTGGCCGTGTTTTCGCTTGATGCCGGTGCTCAAAAACTGCGTGTCGATCCGAGTGAGGGCTCTGGCAAGATCGCTATCGACCGTGTGCGGCTGCGTCGGCTCGGACGGATTGAATATTATGCGTCCCTCATTGGGAGAGTCGTCGCCCGCCAGGTGAAAAACCCCGGCACGCTCGTGCGGTCTGCGGCTCGTGGCATAAAGATCCTGAGGCAAAGCGGCCTTCGGGGATTTGCGGCCATGCTCCGCTCGACGGAAGCGCTAGGTCCACTGGGCAGCGTTACCTATGAGAGGTGGATCGCGCTCAACGATACGCCAACGGAACACGACGTTGCGGATTTGAGGCAACGATTGGCCCAGTTGGATAACAAGCCGCTTATTTCAGTGCTGATGCCAGTCTACAACACCCCGGAGAAACTCTTGCGGGAAGCGATCGACAGCGTCCGCGCCCAGATCTACGAGAACTGGGAGTTGTGCATAGCGGACGATTGCTCGACGAAACCGTATGTGCGGCGCGTTTTGAACGAATATGCGAAACGTGATCCGCGCATCAAAATCGTTCTTCGCGACAAGAACGGCCATATCTCGCATGCATCCAATTCTGCGTTGGAGCTGGTCACCGGTGAGTGGGTCGCATTGCTCGACCACGACGATCTTCTCCGTTCGCATGCGCTGGCCGAAATCGTGCTGGAAGTCGATCGTCATCCTGATGCAGAACTGATCTACAGCGACGAAGACAAGATCGATGCGGAAGGCAGGCGCTATGACCCCTGTTTCAAGCCGGATTTCTCGCGGGAGCTTTTCCGCTCACAGAACTATCTGAATCACCTCACCGTGCACCGGGCGGAAAATATCCGCGCCGTCGGCGGCTGGCGCCCCGGCTTCGAGGGCAGCCAGGACTATGACCTCAATCTGCGCGTCTTCGAGCGCATTGGCCCTGAGAGAATTAGGCACATTCCGAAGGTGCTCTACCATTGGCGCGCGGTGGAAGGCTCGACGGCGCTTGGAGGTTCGCAGAAAAGCTACGCCTATGTGGCCGGGTTGCGGGCGTTGGAAGAACATGTCGAACGCATGGATATTCCGGCGAAAGCCGAGGAAAGTCCCGGCACAGCCAGTTACCGCCTTCACTTTTTCGTCCCCGAACCGCAGCCGTTCGTGAGCCTCATCGTTCCAACGCGCGACAAGGTTGAACTCCTTCGCAACTGTGTGGAGTCCATCCGCGAAAAGACCACCTACGGGAATTACGAGGTTCTGGTGGTCGACAATGGCTCGGTGGAGGAGGAAACGCTTGCCTATTTCAGCGAACTGAAGAATGCGAAGAATGTTCGTGTGCTCCACTACGACAAGCCGTTCAATTATTCCGCGATCAACAATTTCGCCGTGGGAAAAGCGAAGGGCTCGATCATCGGCCTCGTCAACAACGACATAGAGGTGATCTCGCCGGGCTGGCTGACGGAAATGGTCTCCTGGGCCGCTCAGCCGGATGTGGGTTGCGTCGGCGCCAAGCTCTATTATGCCAATGACACAATTCAGCATGGCGGGGTGATTGTTGGATTGGGCGGTATTGCAAATCATTCGCATAAGCATTTCCCCCGCCATCATCCGGGGTATTTTAGCAGGCTAAAGGTCCTGCAGAACCTCTCCGCTGTCACCGCAGCCTGTCTCCTGATCCGCAAAAGCGTGTTTGAAGAAGTAGGGGGCCTCAATGAGATCGACCTGACGGTCGCCTTCAATGATGTGGATCTTTGTCTGAAAGTGGGGGCAGCCGGCTATTCAAACGTCTGGACGCCCTATGCCGAGCTTTATCATCTCGAAAGCGTCTCACGCGGCATTGATGCTGCTCCGGAAAAAATGGCACGCTTCCATAGTGAGGTTGCGTATATGCAAGGACGATGGAAAGAAATCATCGAGCGTGATCCTTTCTATTCGCCGAATTTGACAAAAGCGCGCGAAGATTTCTCGCTAGGCTGATGTCGAAAGAATAGCTATGGCTCTGCTGGCTGAATTTCGCCCGCTCACGGCCATCGGTTGTACGCTCTTAACCCTCGGCTCTTGATCAGTCGCGCTAGACTAGCCCCGTATTTTGGTTGTAAACGCCTTGATCGGAACCCAAGCTTGATCGGGCGAAGGCGAGCGAGGTTCCGGCACGTCAGTTGGAATGATGTGTGCGTACCGGTTGAATGCATCATTAAACGCTGCTTCAGGCATTGAGGGAAACACTCGCCGGAAGAACGAAAGCTGCGGTGCTGTGAGCGTGTGATTGATTGCCGGCACACCCGCGCCAGAGAATAGAGCGCCATACATACCAGGCATGACGGCCCATCCGTTAGGGTTGGTTTTTGCCTGCTCGCGAAGCGCGGTCAGAAAAGGCGTTTCCGGAATGTCGAAAATCGGAAAGGCCTGCTGAAAAGGATTGAACATACCGAACGTAATCGCGCCAGAGACAAATGCAGAGCCAAATAATATCCGCCCATTGTTTCTTGTCGGCTGACCAAGGTACCAGACATACCCGGCGCTCAAAACAAATGGAACAATTGCAATCCATTCGAAGTATCCACGCGTCAACGCGTTAGGATTTTTTTCATATGAATACCCCGGAATCCAAGTAAACCCTGCCTTTGACAGAAACCAAGTCGATACCATAATTGCTAAAAAAAACGCAATTCTCTCTTTCGAAATTACAAATGTGCATCTAGATGCGGCAACAATTATAGATATGGTAAAAAGCAATCCAAATCCCCAGACCATACGCCCAGGTTGAACTTTGTTCCAGAGCAGGATCTTCCCAATACTGGAAGATATCGGCAGTGTCATCCACGCTAGCATCAAAATCAAACCTAGCCCGACCACCCCAAAAGAGACGAAGTTGTTTCTCAAGGTTTCAGCCAATGACCGATAGCTGACAAAAACGAGCACTGTCAGAGGCAGGAGGGTCGAAACAACTGCAACCTCGCATTCGTTAGTCGCGAGAAGCGGCGAGAAGCGCACCGTCGTAAAAAAAGGAAAGAGATAGGCAAGCAACCTCATTTCGTCAACGCCACCGCCCGATATCTCCCTTTGGCCAGGATAGACAGTCGCCTGCATAATCTGAATGAGATCGCTGAAATACAAAACAAAACTGATACCGAGGCAAGCAATCGCCAAAACTGCGACAGCAATATTCGCAGGAGTGATCATATCGCGTCGGAAGGCCAGGAGCAGTATTCCCAGCGAAAACGCTGCGGGGATCATGAAAGGGGGGTAGACGAAACCGAACACCCAGACAGCGCAGGTCCAGAAAAGAAGTGGCAATTTCAGCCACGGACGAATCGGAAGCAGGAATGCTATTAGCGGCCAGGGAGCGAACGCAAATGTTGCACCGTGTGATGTCCACCACACCTGCACCAAATGGGAGCAGAAAAGACAGCCGGCACCGAACACTGCGATCCACAGATCGGCACCAAATTGCCGCAAAAGGATGGTGTAACCAGCTAAAAACGCCGTCCAAAGCACGGCAAAATATAGAGAATAAGCATAGGCCGGCGGCAAGACCCAAAAGCCCCAAAGCTGCGGCTTGAAGACAAGAGACCAATCCAGAATAGGCAAAGCCCAGAACCCTTTCAGGGACTCATGATAAGGGGAAATCTGGTTGAAGGTCGAAAAGCCGCCGCGGACGGCAGTTTGAAATAGCGGCGTTAGGACGATCCATTCGTCCGATCGAATGGGGCGGGCTGACAGAAGCAAGGGCCTTGCATGCGAGCCAAGATATTGCAGGCCCATCGCATAGTGCGACGGCGTGAGCGCCAATCCGACATAGACGGCAGCAACTGCAAGAAGCGAAATCAGGAGTACCCGCGCGGTTTGCGCCTCAGTCCAACTGAACCCAAGCAAGCTCCATCTCTGTAACTCCACAGTGGTCCCAGTCATCAAATCTCTTCCCGCCGGAATGGGTTCCATATACCGCAAGTATCTTCAGCTATCGTACGATAACGGCACAATTGGAGCTAAAAAGACCTAGAGGAATACCGGTGTTAACTATTGCAGCCGGACTTCTCCCTGATTTGGGCCAGTCTTTCATAATAGATCGGCCATCCAAAAAGTCCATATTTTCTGGATGCGTCCAGTACGAATATCTGGTTCCATTCAGCAGTGTCCGAAAGAGCCGGGGCGTGTAGTGCAGAAACGGAAGACCTGTGTGATGCTCAACAGGAAACCAACGATTAGGAAAGGCAATAAAAACTTTTTTTGCCACCCTTAGATGTTCGGAGATAAACTCGGTCCTCTGTGCAGGCCCTCCAACATGCTCTATTACCGCGTTGGAACACGCGATGTCAAAGCTTTGATCATCGAAGGGCAACCGTTCTCCAGCGCGTATTTGTTTGAAATGGACTTTTGGGTAGTTGGAGACGACCTGCTTCCCATCGCCCAGGCCGACGCAAGTGATATTGTGTTGCCACGGATAGTGTTTCTCGAGGAAATTGGCCCCGTCATTCTCGTCGTCGGAGACGCCAATATCCAGGATGCTGGAAGTGCTGCCTGGTGATAGCTCTTCCATGAACAAATTCATCATCGCCATACGGGCGCGTTTTAGAAGGCGCATCGAAAATGAATTATTCACGCCATCTCTGTAGTAAATAGAGTCAATATTCCCTCCGGTATCTTTCGTCTTATTCACGACATCCTCTCCATTGTTTATCGCGTGCACCGTTACGTCTTCCTGTTGCCGGGAAAGACAAACATGTTGTAGAGAAGAAAATTGACCACCAGGCCAACGGCTGCGCCCGCACAATAGGCAGGAACGTGCCGTAGACTCGCGTCGTGGGGAGCAATTGCGGACATTACGGCAAGGTTGGCTCCCGCTCCGACAGAGCTCGCAACCAGGTAGCGCAAAAACTCGGCAAACGCGGTATAGACGCGCCATGCCGAGAAAGTAGCAACTCGATTGACCGCCCATGTTGTGGCGATTGCGACAATGGAGGCAATGATCCGCGCGCGCCAGTATTGAGTGGAAAAAATCAGTGTCAACCCGAAGAATACGGTAGCATCGACTATGAACCCAAGAGCCCCCACGCCGAGGAAATCGGGAAGCTTTCTGATGCGCTGCCTCATGTGTTTTGCCTCGACGCGCCTACTGTGGATCATGGCGCCGGATATCGGAGGTAGGCCAAGCGCTTCGCCTCGCGCCGGCCGCGCGTAACGGTGTCAAGAATGAAGCCGCTGGATAACGAGAGCAGCGCGGACACCATGATGCCCGTCGCAAGAACCGCTGTCGGCAAACGGGGTACGAGGCCGGTTTCCATAAACTCGATGATGACAGACGCGCCAATGAGCAGAGAGAGCATCGCCAAGATACCCGCCACAATAGAGAAGAAGGCAAGCGGCCGCTCCTCCTTCACGAGGAAACCGATCAAGCGCAGTATTCGTAAGCCATCACTGTAGGTCCGCAACTTGCTCGCAGAACCAGTTGGTCGTTCGCGGTACGGGGCTGTGATCTCTGATTGGGGTAAGCGGAGATCGAGCGCATGCACTACAAGTTCGGTTTCAATCTCAAACCCGGTCGATAGGGCGGGAAACGATTTAGCATAGCGCCGCGAAAACGCTTTGTATCCAGATAGCATGTCGGTGGTTGCTGCGCCGAAAATTCGTCGAACGAGGCCGGTTAGGAGCTTATTCCCCCATTCATGGCCGCTTCTATATGCGTCGGAATTCTCAGCCACACGCGCGACATTTACCATGTCGTAAGGGCCGGAACAGAGCTCATCAATTAGGCGTTGGGCTACAGACGCGTCATAAGTGCCGTCCCCATCGACTAAAATATAGATGTCCGCCTCAATATCGCTGAACATTCGCCTAACAACGTTTCCTTTTCCCTGGTTTTTTTCTTTGCGTACAATCGCTCCTGAGCGAACAGACGCGTTATAGGTGTCATCACTCGAATTATTGTCATAAACGTACACATCGGCTGCGGGTAGATGTGATTTGAAGTCATGAATTACGTCAGCAATAGTTAGCTCCTCGTTGTAGCAAGGAACAAGTACTGCTATTTTGTGTTCACGGTTCTTGCTAGTCATGGCGCTTGTCATTTTTCGCAACAGCCCGGGGGGTCGAAGACTTCCTTCACGCAAAAGCATTTCAGATAGGATCGCGATTGGCTTCGACCGCGAGTATCGATTCCGCCCCTACATCATGTAAGCATGTCCCGCTTCCATCGGTCCGAGTTCCAGGATGCGCTTGCCGGAAAAATCCCCAACGGTTTCGAAAGCCAGTCGATACGTGAGTCTTCAAAGGGGGCGGCGCGCTCCCGAGGGCTGTTGTGGGATCGGCCGTCGCTGGAAATTTGGACGACCATTCGCCTTTGAAAATATCAACTGCATCGTGGTCGCTTGGCGCAGTTGCAACATATTTGTCAAGAATGTCCATTGGTTCCTCGATGCTAGTTTGACGTATCTTTACTGGGGGGCTGGTAGAGTTCTCGCGTCGATGAATGCCGGCATCGTATATAGTCGCCCGTCGTGGGTGACAAAGGCGAAGAGTATCAATACCGCCAGACTTGCTGCTGCCGATTTCGGCAATGGGATCCACGACACTCCGCCGATGGCTGCAGCGATGAACAAGGTCAGAAGCGGCAAGTAGTAGCGGAATTGCATCCCTCCGGTATATCCAGTCTCTAGATGCGCGCCGTACATCGTTGCTATGTGGAGTACTGCAAAAATTACAAGAGCCAGAAGCAGCGATATCGCAGTCAATTTGAATTGGTTGAACAGAACTCCACCGGAAACAACAGCAAAGCTAGACAAATAAGTCAAAGGCCAAAAGCTGAGCCCTGATGTCGTATATTGATAGACGACATGTGAGTAAATTCCAGAAGACTGGATAGTCATCTCGACCCAGAATTTATCAATATACTGCAACAATGTCATCCGGTCTTGAACGAACATTGCAGGGGCCGTACGGAGAGCCATCTCGAAAAAGTCAACTGGCGTTGGAAACGGCTCGCCGTACACCGCCAGGATTGTCAGATAATACCCGAGCCCAACGACCAAGGCCATCAGCACGGAGGGCATCTTGAACACGTCGACGACAGCTTGGATGCCTCGCCCCCGTAGCAGGACGAAGGCGCCAGGTAACAAGATCGCACCGGCTTGGACAAGCGCAGTCACCTTGACCAAGGCGACAATCAGGGCTGCTGAAACAGCCAGTCCGAAAAAGCGAGGATCTCTTGTGACGTAGAACTTAGCGCTAAGACAGGCGACAACGACCACCAGAAAAGTCGCCAGATTGTCGTTGTTTATTCCAGTGAAAAGGTACATGAGGTAGGGGATGGTCATAGCGCATATCGTTGCAACTAACGCTGCAAGGGGGCTCGATGCGATAACCCTAGAAAATAAAAATAAGGCCGATATAGTTGCTAGACCGATGATATAATTTGCTAATTGAAGTGATATTTGTATTTCGACGCCGATTATTGAGAGTATAGAGGAAAATTTTCCCAGAATAGTATAATAAAGTGCCGGATGCTCAAGATATGACGCGCTAGCTCCGTTTGAGTAGTTTGGTATCAGGCGCCCATTGAATACATCCATGATGTACATCATGTGGTACGGCTCGTCGGGGTGCTCGACCGCCGTGACGAACGATGACCACCATAGGTAATAGGATGTGAAAACAAACCACAACACTATCCATGGCGTAGCCGCTTCAAGTTTGTCTCGGTACGCCGTCACGTTTCGCTACTCCAAGGCGCCATTTAGCACTGTCGAAAAAAGGATGCGGACGCGCGACACCCAGCACAAGAATGACAAGAAGCGCAACCGATGATGTATCGCAGCAATGGATCTGTCATGGCAAATAGTTGCCTTGCACGGGCGCTTCCCCCATTTGCGTGTTCATGCGCTCTTCCCCTTTTGCAATATCAATTCCAGCAGGGCGACCAGGCAGTCTCCGAGAACGGTGACGAGCCGGTTGCCGAGAGCAACCGCGGTGGCTGCCGGAGGCGGCAGGCCCGCGGCGGTAAGCCCCATGATCAGAACTGCTTCACGCACTCCAAGCCCACCCGGCGCTCCCGGAACGACAAAGCCAATGAGCCAGGCAGCCGCTCCTATGCCGACCAGTTCGGCCAAATGCCCTGCATCGTCCAAGGTTCTGGAAAGCGCAACGATCAGCAACCCATTGCCGATGAAAAACAGTGCATAGAGAAGAAAGGCTTCGGCAGAGACGACTAGCGCTCTTCTCCCGATGCCGGCGATCCTGAAGCGAAACAAAAGCGCTGTCCCGACGGCAAGCGCCAAAAGCCCGGGGGCGATTATTCCCGCGAGCAATCTAGGGTTATCGAGACCATAGCGCGCATAGGCATCCTGGAAAACTGGCCATGCCAGCAAGGCGGCCAACGTTCCTGCGGCAAGGACGATGATGGACAATTCCCCTATCTGGGCAAAGGCAAGCGCCTTGTTCGACGCTCCGGCATTGCGGGCGAGGGCAAACCGGCCAACCATATGCATCACGTTGCTCGGCAGGTATTTGTAGATCTGCGTCTTCCCAAAAATGCCAAGCGCACGACCCAACCCAAGCGACGGCCCGTCAACGGCAACCAGGAAGCGATACCAGGCGATGCCGACCAGTTGCAGGATGACGGCATAGGCGAGGGCGCAGCCCGGTATGGCGATCAGAAAAAATGGTGAAATAAGTTGTCGTTGCAGGTCGCCGAAGGAGCGATGGACCGCCAATCCGACGAAGACAAGCGCGGCAAGGCTGACGATCAGACCCCCGGTGCGAATTATTGAATTCAGCTTTCTGCTTTTGGCTGATGGTGCCGTCTGCATTGTCTCAGTCACAACGGCAAAGGGCCATGGTCCAAGGAAGCGGCTTGCGGACCTCCACGACCTCCAGCGATTTGCCCAGCAGGTTGATGAAGGATGCGGATGACCAGTGCTGGATATGCCCCGGCGTATTTCCAAGGCTTGGGATGTATTTACCTCTGGCCATGTTAAGTGCTCGCCAGACAGGCTCCCGTGGCACGCTGACAAGAAGGTAAGGTTTGGCAAGCGATTTGAGTATCGCAAGGGCTTGTTCGGTATCTGGGATGTGCTCGAGAACTTCGCAACAGATCACCAGTTCGGCCGAAGCGACTTCCGGTGTCAGGTCGAAAAGCGAGCGTGTTTCAAATATCGGCCCCAGCCCACGCTTCGTGCATTGCTCATTAGCCTCCGAAACACTGACGGATTCCAGGTCGCTGCCGCGAACATTCCACCCCCGATCGTGAAGGCGAATGGACAAATTTCCCTCGCCGCAGCCGACCTCGTAGGCGTTGCGGGCGCCTGTCTTCGCCGTCAACATATCGAAACTGCTCAGAAAGCCATCCATGAGATATCGTGCGATCGGATTCCGGGTATTGTATTTGTCGTAGTAATTGCCCGGAACGTTATCGTAGGCTGCTGGCGCTTCGTTCATCTACACTATTCCGCTTATTTTACCTGCCTGAACCTTGGAACCTTCGCGATCTATCGAAAGCGAGCGGATCAATGCATTTTCCCGATGTTCCTGTTGCAGTTGCCTGATCCTGATTTCTTCGAGGATCTGCCTGTTGACCGCGATCAGTTCGGAAAGGATACCGCTCATGGCGAGGATGCCAGCAAGGGCAAGCAAGGCGCTGGAGAGAACCAGCGACTGAATGTTGCCGCTGCCTTCACCCCTTAGATAATGGAAAAGGAACCGGGCGATCATGATCAAACCCGGCGTGGCGACTATGGCCGCACACACCGAGAAGAAGCGCAGCGGGCTATAGACGACAAAGATCCTCACAACCGTTATCAGGGAGCGCCGCACATAGCTTGGTATGCTCTTGACCAGCCGTGAGGGCCGGAGATCGCCGTTCACGCGGATCGGCACGGAGGTGATCGGAATGTTCCTGCGGCCCGCCTGGATGATCGTTTCCAGCGTGTAGGTGTAGCGGTTGAAGACGTTGAGCTGTATCGCCGCGTCGCGGTGGATGGCACGGAAACCGCTCGGCGCGTCGGGAACCGTCGTGCCGCTGGCAAGCTTGACGACCAAACTTCCAAGCTTCTGCAGGAATTTTTTGACGGGAGAAAAATGCTCTATCTCGCTGATCGGCCTTGCGCCGACGACGATCAGGGCCTTTTTCTCCAGTATGGGGCGGACGAGATCGGGAATGCAGGAGGCATCGTATTGGTTGTCGGCATCGGTGTTGACAATAACATCGGCGCCGAGTTTCAACGCAGTTTCAATGCCGTTCATGAAGGCTTTGGCAAGCCCCTGATTGTGGGGCAGCGAGACCACGTGATCCACACCGTTTTCCCGGGCAACCTCCACTGTGCGGTCAGTGGAGCCATCGTCGATCACGAGCCACTCCACCGTGTCGAAACCCTCGACCTGACGTGGGAGATCAGCAAGCGTGACGGCGAGTGTCCCCTCCTCATTCAAGCATGGGATCTGGATGATAAGCTTTGACAATCCACCCTCTTCTCTTTTTTCTTAAGACCGGCTGGCTGCCATTCACGGCGGGGACCTGAAGAACTTTGGATATGAAGCCAATTGATCGCGAGGCGGCTTTTAAACCAGGGACTCGATCCGGCCAGCTCGAAGCGTCATTTTCTTCGTGCAAACGCGCTCGATGAGCGCTTCGTCGTGGCTGGCCAATACGATGATGCCGGCCTTTTCCGCCAGTTCGTTCATCCGTTGTTTGGCTTTTTCCTGGAACGATGCGTCGCCGGCGCCAATCCATTCATCCATCAGCAGAATTTCGGGCTCGAGCGTGGTCGCCGCCGCAAATGCCAGGCGCGCCGCCATGCCCTGGCTGTACGCCTTGAACGGCAGGTCGATGAAGTCACCCAGTTCGCTGAAATCGACTATTTCTTCCATCTTCTCTTCGATCTCGGTCGCCGTCCAGCCGCTGATCAATCCTCTTAGCACGATGTTCCTGCGCCCGGTGGCCTCCGGGCGAAACCCTATGTTGATGTTGAACAGGGCATCGACCTTGCCCGCGATCGATATCGTGCCACCCGACGGCTGATAGATTCCATATAGAACCTTGAGCAGCGTCGTCTTGCCGGCACCATTCGGGCCGACAAGGCCCAACCGGTCGCCTGCCTTGAGTTCGAAGCTGACATCGTCGAGCGCCTGCACGACCTGCTTGGTGCCCGACTTGGCTATGTTGCCGCCAAGAGCGCTGCGACGCCGGCCAGGCGCCGAAAGTGTCAATTTTTCGAACAGACGATAAACGAGGCTGACATTGTTCAGTTGGATGGATGTCATGGAACTCAGATCAGGAAAACGATGCGTTTGCGATAACGGCCCAGCAACAGCAACGCAAGAGCCCATAGGCCGAGACTGATGTAACCAGCCACGGCCAACGCATGCGTCGGAAATATGCCGGCCGTGATCGGCTCACGCACGCCCTCCAGGAAATAGGTGAAGGGATTCCAATGATAGGCATACTTTTGGACGCCTTCCTGACCGCTATAGACCCAGAAGACCGGCGTGAAGAACATGCCGACCCGCATCAGATTCCCGACGATGAACTCACTATCGGGAAAGAAGGCGCCCAAGAACGCAAAAACCGTTACGAATGCAGGCGTTGCCAAGATGATGAGCAGCAGACCCAGCAGCGATAGCAGCCAATTCGCGCTGATCCCGTAACCGCCCAGCAGCAGAACAAGAACGCAACCCGCCAACGAATAAGCAGCCCTGATGATGCATTGCATCGTCAATCGCATCACATAGACGAACAGCGGCAGCGTTGTGCCTTGAATGAAGCTCGCTTCTCGCTGGAAGAGCGACACGCTCATGGTGATGGTCTCGGTGAGATAGAACCAGACCAGCATGCCGATGGCTACATAGGCTATATAGCTTGGGTTGCTGGCGTCGGTGGTCACGAAAACAAAGACAAAAGTGCCGACGAAAGCGAAATAATTGACCAGCATCCAAAGCGGGCCGAGCGTCGTGCGTCTGTGCTGGTCGCCGATGTCCTCGTGGGCAAGCGCGATCCAGACCCGGTGTAATCTCATGGCCTTTGAGATATCGTCAAAAGCGCCGTTTAGTGCCGCAATCATAGCTGGGAGTATCGCAATCCGTTATTCTGGCGCATTATTCTTCGCTGGCCATAGCGAACCACCAAGCCCGTCTCTAATAGCCATTTCGATGGGCATATGGCAACGCATTGCGTCGTAACGCGGTGGGGAGCAGAGTCAACTGCGGCAAAACTGAACGCATGCTGATGCTGTGTGACTTATCTATTAGCTCTTGATAATGTTTCCTTTGCGGCAATCGCCCCAGCATGATCCATGTTCTCCACTGGACGCCTCTTCTCGAAAAAACCTCTAGCTATGCCCTCCGCCCCGCAGTATGCGATACACCACGGTGGGGGCCGGGGATGGCACTTAAGGTGGATTGGTCGCGAAGTATCTTCGTGTTCGCACTTCGCTGGTGTCGATCCCCTTGAGCCTGGAGTCTAGTGCCGTCCAATGAATTCTTACCTCGAATCAGTATTCGGGCTCAGGCCACAGATGCGGCGCGTCTTCATCATGGTCCAGGACGTGGTCATGGTCCTGGTCGCCGTGGCGCTCAGCCTCGTGCTTTCGCGGTCTAATCTTTCGTTCGACGCGCTCTCCAAGGAGGGTCTGGCGACATGGGCGGGCATCGTCGTCATCAGTCATTTGCTGTTCCGCTACAGTGGCCTCTACACCACCGTCTGGCGCTTCGCCTCGACGCCGGACTTTTTCAACATCCTGAAGAGCTGCGCGATCTTGACGTTCACTCTTTATGTGGCGTCGCTGCTGCTGCGGTTTTACCGGCCGGTGGCGGGGCTCAACGAGCGTCAGTTCATCGTCTTCTTCCTCGTCTCCTTCACGATCATATCGGCACCCCGGCTGTTCTACCGCTTCCTGCGTGACGGCGCGAGCTGGGGGATTCTGAGCCGCAAGACCGACATCAGGCAGGCCAAGCGCGCTCTGTTCGTCGGCCGGCTCGGCGAGGCCGACCTGATCATCCGCTTCACGCGCACGGCGCAACCGGCGGACTATTCCATCGCAGGCATCATGGCGACCGAGCGCGGCGCCCCGTTGGGCACGCGGATTCAAGGTGTTCCCGTGGTGGCGACCATGCCGCGCCTGATCGATGTCCTGGAAGACTATGCGACCGGCACCAAAAGCCTGGACTTGCTGATTTTCGGCAGCGGCGCCGAGCACGAAATCGAGGACTATTCGGAACTCGTGCGCATTGCCCGGCACGGCGACATAAATGTGGTGCAGTTCTCAGGCCTTTCGGAGTTGGAACAACACGGAAAGCTGGTTCTCGACACCGTCGAGATGGAAACGATCCTGCGCCGTCCGGCGGTCGCGTCCGACATCCAGCGCATCGGCGCCTTTGTCAGCGGCAAACGCGTTCTGGTAACCGGCGGTGCCGGTTCTATCGGCCAGACGCTGGTCAAGCGGTCGCTGGAACTGGGAGCCGAGGCGTTGCTGGTCGCTGACAACTCCGAATTCGGCATCTTCCAGCTGAGCCAGTATGTTGACGAGAAGGACCATGACCGACTCAAGGTCCGCATCGTCGATGTCTCCGACCGGCGCCAGATAACGCGTGTCGTCACGGAATTCCGGCCGGACATCATCTTTCACGCCGCGGCGCTCAAGCACGTGCCGCTGCTCGAGGAGAACTGGGATTCGGCCATTCAAACCAACATTTTCGGAACGCTCGTCTGCGCCGAGGTTGCCGCCAAGTGCGGGGTTGCGCAATTTGTCCTGATATCGAGCGACAAGGCGGTGGATCCCTCATCGGTGCTTGGCATGACGAAGCGGGCCGCCGAACAGATCATCAGTGCCTTGCACGGCACGCCGGCAGGCGAGACGGGCGGGCGCCTCCCGGCCACCAAGTTCATTGCAGTGCGGTTCGGCAATGTCTTCGGCAGCAATGGTTCGGTGGCGACCATATTCCAGGCGCAGATCGAGGCTGGGGGACCCGTCACCATCACCGACCGACGCATGACGCGCTATTTCATGACCGTGGCCGAAGCCGTCGATCTCGTCATCATGTCGGCGGCCGATGCCGCGTCGCGGCAGAGCGGACACGATTACGCCGTCTATATGCTCGACATGGGCAAGCCGGTGCCGATTCTTGAAGTGGCCGAAACGATGATCCGCTTGTCCGGAAAGAGCCCATACAAGGACATCGCGATCCGGTTCACCGGCATCAGGCCGGGCGAAAAACTTCACGAAACGCTGCATGGCGAAGACGAGGAACTCGTCGAACTCGGCATCTCGAAGGTTTTCGGCCTCAGCACGGACGTCGTGGAATGGTCGGATGTCCAGGTCGCGCTCACGGCCCTGCAGCAGTCGGCGAAAAACCAGGACAAGGCTGGCGCGCTCGCCGCATTGGCAGGTCTCGACCGCGCCAAGAAGGCCAGGGCAAGTGCACGTCAAGACGCGATCCCGAAAACGGCGGGGCAGGCGAGCTAGGCCCGTTCAGAATTCAGAAAGCGATCTTGCTCGTGAGCAAAGATGATCTGCGCATCGCGGTCCTGATGGGCACGAAAGACGGCGCCGCCTTCATCGAGGAGCAGCTGCAGTCCCTGCTCGAGCAGTCGCACCCTCTGGTCGACTTGTGGATTTCAGACGATGGCTCCACCGACGGCACGACCGCCATCATCGAGACATGGAAATCCCGCTGGCGGCCCAAGGGACGGATGACGCTGGTAGAGGGGCCGCGGCAAGGCTTCGCCGCCAATTTCCGCTCCATGATCGTCGACCGACGCATCGAGGCGGACTGCTATGCCTTCTGCGACCAGGACGATATCTGGGAGACTGACAGGCTGGAGAGCGCTATCAGCTGGATGCGGACCCAGGATGCGAAAACCCCGCTGATGTTTTGTTCGCGAACCGCAACCATGACGGAAACAGGAAGCCTTGTCGGCCATTCGCCGCTGTTTGCCCGGCCGCCATCCTTTCGCAATGCGCTTGTGCAAAGCATCGCCGGCGGCAACACAATCCTGCTCAACGCCGCGGCACGCGACCTGCTGGCCAGGGCCTCCACGCGGACCGGGTTCGTCAGCCATGACTGGTGGGCCTATCTCATAGTGACCGCCGCCGCCGGCATCGTCCGCTACGATCCGCGACCGCTGGTGCGCTACCGGCAGCACGCGGCAAACCTGGTCGGCGCCAACGTGTCCTGGAAAGCAAGGTTCTCTCGGCTTGGCCGCCTGTTCAAGGGGGAATTCGCCGGCTGGACGGACCTCAACCTCGACGGTCTCGCCGTCAATCGCGATCTCCTGACCGAGGACGCGACGGCGTGCCTCGACCTTTTCATCCGCGGGCGCAACGGTGGCCTTTCCCGCCGCTTGGCAGGCTTGCGCCAAAGCGGCGTCTATCGGCAGACCGTTTCCGGAAACATTGGGCTCTATCTCGCCTTCATCCTGGGGCGCATCTGAACATTGCGACGGCTGCGTGGCGCGCTTGGTCAAGAGATCGGCTCATGCTACGTCGACCGGATTGACGGCATTGGCCTGCGGCGTTGCCTCGGGACTTCGGCAGGGAGCACTATCGGCCGTTCATGAAGACAGCCAAGCAAATCTTCGATATTGCCGGTGCGGCTCTGCTGCTGGTGGCCACATCTCCTGTCTTGGCGCTCACCGTCCTTGCCGTTCGGGCATCGTCGCCGGGCCCGGCTATTTTTTCACAGGTGCGGGTCGGCCGTGACGGTCGGCTTTTTCGCTGCCACAAGTTGCGCACGATGTATGTCGGGACGCCGTCACTACCCTCGCATGAGGCGCCGGCGGATTCCGTGACATCGGTCGGGAAGGTCCTACGGAAGTTCAAGCTCGACGAGCTGCCGCAATTCTGGAATGTCCTGAAGGGCGAAATGAGCCTGGTCGGGCCGCGCCCCTGCCTGCCGACCCAAACCGAGTTGATCGAGTGTCGCAGGCGGCTGGGGGTTTTGGCGGCGCTGCCGGGCATAACCGGCCTGGCCCAGATCAGGTGCATCGACATGTCGAACCCGGAGCTTTTGGCCGAAACGGATGCTGCCTACCTCCGCACTGCGTCGTTCTGGCTCGATCTTCGGATACTGTTTGGAACGCTCTACCGCAGACCATGATCCCAAAAAGTGGAAGCCGGTTTTTGGGAAAGATCATGGTCAAGCAAGAAAGTCAGGATCTACCGAGCCGCGCCAGCTCGGCCAGCCGCTCGACCGTGCGGGCTTCAGGCGTCCACCCCTGCGATACCAGCAGGGCGGGGTCGCATATCTGTGTCGCGGTCAGGCTGTCCCAGAACGCCCGCCTGCCGAGCGCGGCCACGACCGGCCGTATCAGACCGGCCGGCACAGCCATCAGGCGCTCACGCCGCCCCAAACCTCTGCGAAAGGCGGCGATGATGGCCTCGACGGCGACCGGCGGCACATCTGCGCCGACACAGATCGGGCGAAGCGGTCCGGAATGGCTGAGCAGGTGCGACACTGCTCGCACCGCGGCCTCGGAAGACATCAGCGAGCGGATTCCGGTCAAGGCACCCGTCGGCAGCGGCAGCGGCGTATCGGCAAGGCGCATCAGCGTTGCCAGATTCCCCCTCATGCCGCTTCCATAAACCGGAGGCAGGCGCAACACGGCGGCGTCCGAGCGGCCGTGTAACGCGTAGGCGTCCAAAACCTTGATCTCGCCTTCGCGCTTCGAGCGTCCATAGGCGCATTGTGGGGCAGGAAGCGTGTCCTCGTCGATCGTTGCGCTGACGTGCGCGCCGATCACCGCTCGGATCGAGGAGAGATGGATGAAACGTCCGCTTATCTGGGCGGCCGCGGCATGCGCCAGCCTTGCGCTCAGTTCCACATTGGCCGCTTGGTAATCGGCTTCGGTTGCATTTCCCTGATCATTGTTGAGGCCGGCGCAATGGACGACGTCAGTCATATGCCGGGTCAGTTCCAGGAAGGCGGCGGCCGGCGCATCGAAGCCGGGCATCGGCACAGTCTCGTTCTCCGAACCAAGCCTCTCGGGATGGCGGGAGGCGAGGCGAAGCTCGGCACCGGCTTCGCGAAGGTGGCGCACGACAAGGCGCCCGATGAAACCTGTCGCGCCCGTGACCAGAACCTTCATGGCCTTACCCGAAACAGCTCTTTGGTGGCTGATGGAAGTGCTCGCTCTTCCATCACTGGTGCAAGTGCCTGCTCTTCCAACAAAGGAACATGGCGTCCGGAGGCGAGATATGTTCCGCTCACCAGGAAGACCATCAGCACCGAGTCCAGAATGTCATGGCCGATCAGGATGCCTGTCATTCCGGCCGTCAGATAGGTGATCACCACGACAACAATCATGGTCGCGCCGAACCGCTCGCTCGGATCGTTGCTGTTTCGCAAGACCCGGGCGGCATTTCCAGCGGCAACGATAAAGATCGCCGCCAGCGTCACGGCACCCAGAATTCCCGCTTGCACCAGGGCGGTCAGGAAGCCGTTGTGAAAATGGTTGAAGCCTGTGTCCATCGCGAACTGCTCATGAAAGCCCTGCTTGATCAGATGCTGGGTTGCACCCACACCGTGCCCGAACAGTGGCATGTCATGGAATGCTTTGAGGCCGATCTCCCAAAGCGCAACACGTATTCCCAACGAGGTGTCGTAATTGCCGCCAGCCCCAAGCGCACCCCAATCGGAGCGCAAAAAATCGACCCGCCCGGATATCGCCTGGAAGCTGGAAGCGGCGATCACGACGCCGACCGCTGCCAGCAGCAGCAGCAGGCGAACGGCATTCCTGCCTCTGAGCCTGTGCCGGTTGATCAGCATGACGGCGATGCCGGCGATCAGCAGTGCCAGCCAGACGATACGCGAGCCGGAATAGATGACGGCGATCGTCCCTGCCAGTGCCGCGTAGAAGAGGGGTGTCCGGGCTTGCTCAACACCGGACAAGGCGCCAGCCACACACATCACCACGGCAAGGCACACCACGGTTGCGAAGACGATCGGATTTCCGGCTCCACCCTCGGCCCTGACGCCAATCCAATATTGCTGGATGACGGCCATGAGCAGCGCGGCAAAACAGGCGGCCATGCTGGAAAGCACGATGATGCGGGTAAGCGTGATTTTCTGAGTGATGCTCCAGGTCGAATAGGACACGGGAAAAAACAGGAAGGTGACGAGCGGGATAAGATGTGGCGCATCCCGGGCGAACGAATTGTTGACGATGGACGCCAGGAGATTGGAGGCGCAGTAGGCATAGATCGCGACCGTCATCCAGATCATGGCCCGGTCGGCGTTGAAGCGCCTTTTCCGTAAAGCAGTCAGCAGGACTGACGAAAGGCCTCCGCCATTGAATACAAAGCTGACCACCGATCCCAGAACCGGTGGAAAAAAGAAGCAAAGGATGGAGAAGTAGTTGTTGATCCGCGAAGGCGTGAATTGCTGTCTCAGGGATGAAAGCCGGGTCAATTTTCGGGCTCGCTGTCTTCGGCTAGTTTCATGCGGCGGATCTTGTTTGGCGAAGTTTAATGCGCTCGCCTCGAAATTGCCCATGATGCACTTGCCCACTTCCCGAGGCTGGTATAGCGGCTGCCCCCCATTTTCGATAGTGTATAGGGCAGATTGCCACCGAAAAGCGGCGGCAGGCGCGGGCCGACCAGAGGAAGTCCCTTGAAAGCCGCAGCTGATCCATTCAAGCAATATTTTCCCCGCGTTTTCTGGGCCGTTGAGCTTGCAGGCAGGAATTTCCGGATTTGCCGGCATCTGTGGAAAATTCATTCTCGAACCATGTGCGGCCGGGTCAGTCCAGCATTGTTCTTGACAATGGCGATCTGCTAGAACGCCGGCACGAGAAAGAACGTCCAGAAACAAGGCTCGAACCGGGCGCGAAGAGCTCGATGATTTGAGGCAAGGTCTTCTGTTGGAAGATACGAAAGAACGCCCACGGCCCATGACAACAGCGCTTACGCATCTTCAGCGGCTTGAAGCCGAGTCCATCCATATATTCCGTGAGGTTGCGGCCGCTTTTGCCAAGCCGGTCATGCTCTATTCGGTTGGCAAGGATTCATCCGTGTTGATGCATCTGGCGATGAAGGCGTTTTATCCCGCCAAGCCGCCGTTCCCCTTTCTTCACGTCGACACGACGTGGAAGTTCCGCGAGATGATCGCCTTTCGCGATCAGATGGCGCAGAAACTCGGCTTCGATCTCCTGGTTCATGTCAATGAAGACGGCGTGCGCGACAACATCAATCCGTTCGACCATGGTTCGAACACCCACACCCATGTCATGAAGACCGTGGCGCTGCGCCAGGCGCTCGACAAATACGGTTTCGATGCGGCCTTTGGCGGCGCTCGTCGCGACGAGGAGAAATCGCGCGCCAAGGAGCGCATCTTTTCCTTCCGCAACGCCCAGCATGTGTGGGATCCGAAGAACCAGCGCCCCGAAATGTGGAAGATATTCAACACCCGCATCGCATCGGGTGAATCGATCCGCGTCTTTCCGCTGTCGAACTGGACCGAACTCGATATCTGGCAGTACATCCTGCAGGAAAGTATCCCGATCGTGCCGCTCTATTTCGCCAAGGAACGACCGGTGGTGGAACGCGACGGCATGCTGATCCTGCGGGACGACGAGCGCATGAAACTGCGCCCCGGCGAGACGGTGGAGAACAGGCTGGTGCGGTTCCGCACGCTTGGCTGCTATCCGCTGACCGGCGCCATCGAATCGGATGCCGACACGCTGGAAGCCATCGTCGGCGAAATGCTGACGGCACGGACGTCCGAACGGCAGGGTCGCCTGATCGACCGCGATGAAGCCGGCTCGATGGAAAAGAAGAAGCGCGAGGGGTACTTTTGACCATGCGCCACATCATGGCAAAGAGCCTCGCTCCCACCGACGGCGTTCGCGACTATCTGGCTGCGCAGGAGAAGAAGTCGCTGCTGCGCTTCCTGACCTGCGGCTCGGTCGATGACGGCAAGTCGACGCTGATCGGGCGCCTGCTGTCCGACACCAAGCAGATTTTCGAGGACCAGCTCGCCGCGCTCGAACGCGATTCGCGCAAGCATGGCACGACGGGCGACGACATCGATTTCGCGCTGCTGGTCGACGGTCTGGAGGCCGAGCGCGAGCAAGGTATCACCATCGACGTCGCTTACCGCTTCTTCGCCACGCCGAAACGCAAATTCATCGTTGCCGACACACCTGGCCACGAGCAATACACCCGCAACATGGCCACCGGCGCCTCGACCGCCGACCTGGCGATCGTGCTGATCGATGCCCGGCAGGGTGTGCTTCGCCAGACAAGGCGGCATTCGATCATCGCCTCGCTGCTCGGCATCCGCCACGTCGTGCTGGCCGTCAACAAGATCGATCTTGTCGATTTCGATCAGGCGGTTTTCGACCGGATCGTCGAAGACTACGGGCAATTCTCGCGCGATCTCGGCTTCCAGACCATTGTGCCGATCCCGATGTCGGCCCGTTATGGCGACAATGTCAGCCGCCGGTCGGAAAGCATGGAATGGTATTCCGGTCCGACGCTGATCGAGCATCTCGAAACCGTGTCGGTCGACGAAGCGATGGTCGAACTGCCGTTTCGTTTCCCTGTCCAGTATGTCAACCGTCCCAATCTCGACTTTCGCGGCTTTGCCGGCACGGTCGCCTCCGGCTCGGTTGCGCCCGGCGACGAGGTCGTTGTCGCCAAGTCCGGCAAATCCTCGCGCGTCAAGCGGATCGTCTCGTATGGCGGCGATCTCGCCCAGGCGGCCGCCGGCCAGGCCGTCACGCTCGTCCTCGATGACGAAGTCGAAATCTCGCGCGGCAACATGCTGGTTTCGCCTGCCGCACGGCCGCAAGTCGCCGACCAGTTCGCCGCCAACATCGTCTGGTTCGACGAGCATGCGTTGCTGCCAGGCCGCTCTTACATCCTGCGCACCGAGACCGACCAGACCAGCGCCACCGTCACCGACCTGAAATATCGGATCAACGTCAATGACTTTGCCCATGAAGCGGCAAAGTCGCTCGACATGAACGAAGTCGGCATCTGCAACATTTCGACGCGGACGCCGATCGCCTTCGATCCCTTCGCCGAAAACCGCACCACCGGCGCCTTCATCCTGATCGACCGCATCTCCAGCGCCACGGTCGGCGCCGGCATGATCCTGCACTCGTTGCGCCGCGCCGAAAACATCCATTGGCAGTCGCTCGATGTCGGCAAGCGCGTGCGCGCCGACATGAAGAACCAGCGGCCCGCCGTGTTCTGGTTCACCGGGCTGTCGGGTTCCGGCAAGTCGACCATCGCCAACCTGTTCGAAAAGAAGCTGTTCGCCACCGGCCGCCACACTTATATCCTGGACGGCGACAACGTCCGTCACGGTCTCAACCGCGATCTTGGCTTCACCGACGCCGATCGCGTCGAGAACATCCGCCGCGTTGCTGAAGTGGCGCGTTTGATGGCCGATGCCGGATTGATCGTCATTGTTTCGTTCATTTCGCCCTTCAGCGCCGAGCGGCGCATGGCACGTGAATTGATGGCCGACGGCGAATTCGTCGAGGTGTATGTCGATACGCCTTTCGAGGAATGCGCCCGGCGTGATCCGAAGGGCCTCTACGCGCGCGCGCTGAATGGCGAGATCAAGAATTTCACCGGCGTCGATTCCCCTTATGAAGCGCCGGAAACCCCGGAGGTCCATCTTCGGACACTCGGCAAGTCGGCCGAAGAGATGGTCGACGCCCTGGAACACTGGCTGAACGAGCGCGACATTGCCGAAGACCAATACGATAGCGGCGGCGGCATCTGACGACAGGCTGATGCTTGAAATCTTCGAGCGCCTGGCCTTGTCGGCCGGGCGCGAGGTGATGCGTGTGTTCCACGCCGGCTGTGCGGTTGACCGTAAGTCCGACGCCTCGCCGGTGACCGAGGCGGACCGCGAGAGCGAAAAGATCATTCTCGCCGGACTGCGTGCCGCATTTCCCGATATCCCCTGCGTGGCCGAGGAAGAAGCTTCCGCCGGCATCGTGCCGCCCGATCTGGACGGGGCTTTTTTTCTGATCGATCCGCTCGATGGGACCAAGGAGTTCGTTAACCGCCGCACCGATTTCACCGTCAACATCGCGCTGGTCCGCGATGGCGTGCCGGAAGTCGGCGTCGTCTTTGCGCCCTGCACGGGCCGCTTCTTTTCCGGCCTGCCGGGCAGGGCGGAATCACTCGAAATCGATGGCGATTACCAGATCGTCGGCCGCCGGCCGATCGCGGCGAGAGCGGCCGCGACGCCGCTGGCCGTCGTCGCCAGTCGGTCTCACAACACACCGGAAACCGAGGCCTATATTCGCGACCTCGGTGCCGCCGAAATCGTTTCGGTCGGTTCGTCCTTGAAGTTCTGCCTTCTCGCCAGTGCCGAGGCTGATGTCTATCCGCGCTTCGGCCGCACCATGGAATGGGACACAGCGGCGGGCGACGCCATCCTGCGCGCCGCCGGCGGCATGACGCGCACGCTGGACGGCCAACCTCTGGTCTATGGCAAGCGCAGGCAAAGCGACGACGAGGATTTTGCCAATCCGCATTTCATTGCCAGCGGCAGGGCGGCGGGCCCCGGCTGAGAAAGGCTCGGCAGCTTACTCTGCCGCGGCCTGCGCCGAATTCGAGCCGATATAGTTGCGGATCGTCTCGATGATGCGGTCCTGGTCGGCTTCGCTGAGATAAGGGTGCATGGGCAGGCACAGGATCCGCTTCGGCAGGTCTTCCGATACGGCAAGGCCGGTCGGCGTGCGCGGGTAGTCGCGATAAGCGACCTGGGCATGCAGCGGCTTCACGTAGTAAATGACAGACGGAATGCCCTTTTCGCCGAGATGCGCCCTCAGCCCGTCGCGCTTGGGCGTCTCGATGGCGTATTGCGCCCAGGCCGAACGGCTGCCGTCCAGATTGCGGGCGGCGGTGACGATGTCGCCAAGCCCTTCGGCATAGCGCTTTGCCACCACCTGGCGGGCGACCATCTCGTCTTCGAGGATTGCCAGCTTCTCGATCAGGATCGCCGCCTGGATCGTGTCGAGGCGTGAATTGATGCCGACGCGGACATTGTCGTACTGCGTCTCGCCCTTGCCATGGAAGGCGAAGGAGCGAAGCTGCTCGGCCAGCGCATCGTCATTGGTGAACATCGCGCCGCCGTCGCCGTAGCAGCCAAGCGGCTTGGCCGGATAGAAGCTGGTCGATCCGACATGGCCGAAAGCACCGCACATCTTGCCGTCGAGCGAACCGCCCATCGACTGGGCGGCATCCTCGATCACCATCAGCCCTTCTCGGCTGGCGATCGCCATGATCGCCTCGTAGTCGGCGGCAAGGCCAAACAGATCGACGGGAATGATTGCCTTCGGCTTCAGCCTTCCTTCCTTGTTGATCATGGCAATGGCCGCTTCGAGGCTGGCAATGTCGATGTTGTAGGTATGTGGGTCGACATCGACGAACACCGGCTCGGCCTTGGCCAGCGCCACCACTTCGGCGGTGGCGGCGAAAGTGAAGCTCGGCACGAACACGGCGTCGCCCGGGCCGACGCCGGCCGCAAACAGCGGCAACAGCAGTGCATCGGTGCCGTTGGCGCAGGCCACGACATGCTTGGTGCCGATATGGGCGGCGAGCTTGTTCTCGAATTCGGTGACTTGCGGGCCAAGAATATAACGGCCTTCGTCGACGACACGGTCGATCGCGGCCTTCAGCCGGTCGCGGATTCGTTCGCGCTGCGCGCCAAGATCGATGAACTGCATGTCGGCCTCAAAACGGGTTAGCCAGATAATCGGCCGCTGGTACCAGAGTTGCGCTTGCCGAGAAAGCCGGGCAGGCGGAGCCCAAATTGCCCAAGTGTCGCAGTCCGTTACCAGTATTTCCCGGCGAATGTCAGTCAGATGCCGGAAATCCGGGCTTCGTCGGGCGCCATCCCGCCCTTATAGCCCTGTAAAAGAGCCCTGCGAAACATAAAGTGATCGATTGGGCTCAACTTATGTTGAGCGTTGCTCAGGCGATTTCATGTCGCCAGGGTGGATTGGCGCCGGCCCGCGACACGGTCACTGCCGCCGCCTTCGCGCCGAGCGCCAGCGCCTTGTGGATGGCGTCTTTCGACAAGGCGGAAATCGCCGCCTTGGTCAGCAGGCCCTGCTCATGCAAGGAGGCGAGGATGCCGGCGTTGAAGGTATCGCCGGCGCCGACCGTGTCGACCACCTCGACCTTTTCCGGCATGACGGTGACGGCATGTTCCCTGGTATAGCCGACGGCGCCTTCGCTGCCATGGGTGACGACGATCAGCTTCGGGCCTCGGTCCAGCCAGTTGCGGATGACATCCTCGTGCGAGCCGGCTTCGCCGAACCAGTTCAGGTCTTCGTCCGACAATTTCACGATGTCGGCCATCGCCATCATCGCGCGAATGCGCCTGAGGTGCTTGGCCTTGTCCGGTATGAAGTTCGGCCGGATGTTGGGATCGAGCATCATCACTCGACTTTCATGCTCGCGCCGCATGAACTCCTCATAGGCACTGCCGGCGGGCTCCGAAATCAGGCTGATGGCACCAAACAGCATGGCTTCGATCTCGCTGCCAAGCTGCGGCAGGTCGTCGACGGTCAGCATGCGGCCGGCGGTGTTCTCGTCATAGAAAGTGTAGGTCGCCTGGCCGTTGGTGAGCTTGACGAAGGCCAGCGTCGTTGGCCGTGGTGAGGTGTGCGCATAGGTGGAGCTGACCTTGCTTGCCCCCAGCGCATCCCGGAACTGGCCGCCGAACAGATCCGACGACAGGCCCGAAAAGAAGCCTGCCGGCGCGCCGAGCCGGCCAAGCGCGATCGCCGTGTTGAACACCGCGCCGCCGACATAAGGCGCAAAGGCCGGCTCACCCGCTGTCGTCGTGCGCGGCAGCATGTCCATCAGGGCTTCGCCGCAGCAGAGGATCATGGCTTCCTGGTCTCCGGCGGATGGATCACGCCCTTGCGTATGATGATGTTGGCGTAGAGCCGCGGCTCGCTGGTCGCGACGATGGCATGCGCCGATTTGACCCGTGCATAGAAGTCGGCGCCGGCCAGCGCAACCACCTTGCGGTCCGGCGCGCGTTTGGCGCAGATCGCCTCGATCTCATGGTGGACAGGATCGGCAAGCGAGGGATCGCCTTTGACAGAGGCGCGAAACAGCGCCTCTGGAACGGCGTCGTCTACCGGCAGCACGCTCAAGATCGCGTCGAGCACCGGGATGAGATGGTGCCCGTCGGCTCGCACCAGCCGGGTGGCCTGTTGTTCGGCCGGATAGTTTCCGTCGACAAGGGCGATTTCGTCGCCATGGCCCATGGCACGCAACGTGGCCAGAAGCTCCGGACCGAGCAGCGCCGGGATTCCGATCAGCATCAGGCGCTCCTGGAAATCGTCGTCGAGCCGATCAGGAAGCGTTCGGAAAGGGGCAGGCTGGCGCCGCCGAGCGCCCGGGCGTGAATGCCGACGGTTCCCTCGCGAACGGCGGGCAGCTTCAGGCCTTCGCCGTCGATCGTGGCGATTGCCGCGATGATGGCGTCGACCAGCCGGCGGCGCACCGCCTTCGGCATCCAGCCGTCGATCACCGCCGCTTCGAAATCGATGACCGAGGATGCGGCGACGATGGCGTAGGCAAGGGCTTGCGAGGCACTGGCGATCCAGTCGTCGAGTTCGGAGCCGATCTCGCCCCAGTCTTCCGGCGATGTCCACAGATGCGAGGCCTCGACGCCGCGCGCATTGAGCGCCTTTTCGAGCATGGCGATGGACGCCACGTCGATCAGCTGGGCCGGTTTGCCGTCCGGTCCGGGTACGGGCATCGAACCCAGCGCGCCGGCATTGCCGGTCGGGCCGCCAAACAGCCGGCCATTCAGCACGATTCCGCCGCCGGCAAAGGCGCCGATGTAAAAATAGACGAAGTCACGCGCGGCACCCGCCTGGCCGAAGACGAGCTCGGCGCCGCAGGCCGAAGTCGCATCGTTCTGCAAATAGACCGGAAAATCGCATTGCGCCTGGATGTCGGCCCTGATGTCGCGGTGGCGCCATTCGTCCATGACGTCGCGCGGGGCGCCGGCGGTATCGGCCCAGTTCCACAATTCGAACGGCATGGCGATGCCGAGCCCGGCGATGCGCTTGTCCTGTGCAGGCGTCAGCTCGCCGCGCATCTGCCGCATGCCGTTGCTGACGAAGTCTACTGTCTCGCGCGGCGCCGGGTAGCGATAGGAATGCTGCAGCATCGAACGGACATGGCCAAGGAAATCGATCAGCACCAGTTCGGCGCTGCGGCGGCCGATCTTGAGACCGATGAAGAAAGCGCCTTCGGGATTGAGCGCCATCGGGATGGAGGGTTGGCCGATCTTGCCGCGCAACGGCGCCTGGCGCAGCAGAAGGCTTTCTTCCTCCAGCTCGCGCATGATGACCGAAACCGTCTGCGCCGAAAGCCCGGTCATGCGGGCGATGTCGGATTTCGCCAGGCTGCCGTGCTGGCGCACCAACGAGAGCACCAACCGCTCATTGTGGTCGCGCATGCCGCTCTGGTTGGTGCCGCGGTGAATGAGGCTGTCATTCACCTCGGGCGAACCGTGCCTCGCAATGGCGGTTTCCACCCTGTTCCTCCCGTCGTTTCCCCTCAATGCTTTTGGGCCAGAATGGGTGAATGAAGCAAGGCTGTCAATAATAAATAAGAGTGATTTAATTATTGACAGAAGCTTCGGCCTGGTGTCTGTTGAGGCAGCGTCCACGCTGGGAGAATTTCGTTGGATGCGCTGCAGGTGCCGGTTGGCCGGCATCGGAATGGTTCCACTGGGAGGAAATCGTGACCAATACAAAACTGTTGAAATCGACCGTGTTTGCCGCCGCGGCTCTGGGGTTGGTGGCGTTTGCGTCGTCCGCATCCGCGGCCGGTGTCGGTGCCTGTCTGATCACCAAGACCGACACCAATCCCTTCTTCGTCAAGATGAAGGAAGGCGCCACGGCGAAGGCCAAGGAACTCGGCGTCGACCTCAAGACCTACGCCGGCAAGATCGACGGCGACAGCGAGAGCCAGGTCGCGGCGATCGAGAGCTGCATCGCCGACGGCGCCAAGGGCATCCTGATCACTGCATCCGACACCAAGGGCATCGTGCCGACCGTGAAGAAGGCGCGCGATGCCGGCCTGCTGGTGATCGCGCTCGACACGCCGCTCGATCCGATCGACGCCGCCGACGCGACCTTTGCGACGGACAATCTCGAAGCCGGCAAGCTGATCGGTTCCTGGGCAGCCGCCACGCTCGGCGACAAGGCCAAGGACGCCAAGATCGGCTTCCTCGACCTGACGCCTTCGCAGCCGACTGTCGACGTGCTGCGCGACCAGGGCTTCATGATGGGCTACGGCATCGATGTGAAGGATCCCAACAAGATCGGCGATGAGGACGATCCCCGCATCGTCGGCCACGACGTCACCAATGGCAACGAAGAGGGCGGCCGCAAGGCGATGGAGAACCTTCTGCAGAAGGACAACACCATCAACGTCATCCACACCATCAACGAACCGGCCGCTGTCGGCGCCTATCAGGCGCTCAAGGCTGTCGGCCTCGAAAGCCAGGTGTTGATCGTTTCCGTCGACGGCGGCTGCCCCGGCGTGAAGTCGGTGGCCGAAGGTGTCATCGGCGCGACGTCGCAGCAATATCCGTTGCAGATGGCAGCACTCGGCATCGAGGCGATCGCTGCTTTCGCCAAGGACGGAACCAAGCCGAAGCCGACCGAAGGCAAGGACTTCTTCGATACCGGCGTCAACCTGGTGACCGACAAGCCGGCCACCGGCGTGAAGTCCATCGACACCAAGGAAGGCCTCGCCAAATGCTGGGGCTGATGCCGGTCTGACAGGCATCTACCGAACCTGGGCGGTCGGGGCTTGATCCCCGGCCGCTTCGGGTGGACGATGGCTCGCGTGACCGCGAACAATCCCGGCAGCAGACCGGAAAGGCGTGGACTGGCGTCGGCGTTTGGCTGAAGCCTATGGGGAGTAAACATGGCTCAAGCTCAGGAATTCGAGAAGGTTCTCTCGAGCAGCGACACCAGCGTTGCTGCTTTTGACGAGCACAAATCGGCCGTCAAGCGCATCCAGCATTTCCTGCATTCGACGCCGGCCGCGGTGCCGCTGATCGTCCTGGTTCTGGCGATCATCGTTTTCGGCATCACCATCGGTGGCCGGTTCTTTTCGTCCTACACGCTGACGCTTATCCTGCAGCAGATCGCCATTATCGGCATTCTGGGTGCTGCGCAGACGCTGGTCATCCTGACCGCGGGCATCGACCTGTCGATTGGCGTGATCATGGTGATTTCAGCGGTGATCATGGGCAATTGCGCCGTCAGCTACGGTATGCCGAGCGCGCTCGCCGTGGCGATCGGGCTTGCCGCCGGCGCGGCATGCGGGCTGCTTAACGGGGTGCTTGTCGCTTACATGAAGCTGCCGCCCTTCATCGTGACGCTTGGCACCTGGAACATCGTCATGGCCACGAACTTCATCTATTCGGCCAACGAGACGATCCGCGACACCGATGTCGACACCCAGGCGCCGCTGCTGCATCTCTTTGCCATCAGCTTCAAGGTCGGCACGGCGGTGCTGACGCTCGGCGTCATTGCCACGGTCGTGCTCGTGATGATCCTCTGGTACGTGCTAAATCACACGGCATGGGGCCGCCATGTCTACGCCGTTGGCGATGATCAGGAGGCGGCGAAGCTGTCGGGCATCCAGACCAAGAAGGTGCTGATGACGGTCTACACCCTTGCCGGGCTGATCGCCGCTTTCGCTGCCTGGGTCTCCATCGGCCGCAACGGCTCGATCTCGCCGTCGGCTGCCGTCACCGACTACAATCTCCAGGCGATCACCGCGACGGTGATCGGCGGTATTTCCCTGTTCGGCGGACGCGGCTCGATCCTGGGCACGCTGTTCGGCGCGATGATCGTCGGCGTCGTCTCCATGGGCCTCAACATGCTGGGCGCCGATCCGCAATGGAAGGTGCTGCTCACCGGTGTGCTGATCATCGGCGCCGTGGCGGTCGACCAATGGATCAGAAAGGTTTCGGCATGACCATGACCCAGGAACCCATTCTTACCGCGCGTGGCCTGGTCAAGCGCTACGGCCGCGTCACCGCCCTCGACAACGCCGACTTCGACCTCTACCCCGGCGAAATCCTTGCTGTCATCGGTGACAATGGCGCCGGCAAATCGTCGCTCATCAAGGCGATTTCCGGCGCTGCCGTGCCCGATGAAGGCGAGATCCGGCTCGAAGGAAAACCCGTCTCCTTCAAATCGCCGATGGAGGCCCGCGAAGCCGGCATCGAGACCGTCTACCAGAACCTGGCGCTGTCGCCGGCGCTGTCAATCGCCGACAACATGTTCCTTGGCCGCGAAATCCGTAAACCGGGTTTTCTGGGCGATTGGCTTCGCATGCTCGATCGCCCGGCGATGGAAAAGCGCGCCCGCGACAAGCTTACCGAACTTGGCCTGATGACCATCCAGAACATCAGCCAGGCTGTGGAGACGCTCTCGGGCGGCCAAAGGCAGGGCGTTGCCGTGGCGCGTGCGGCCGCCTTTGGCAGTCGTGTGGTGATCATGGACGAGCCGACGGCCGCCCTTGGCGTCAAGGAAAGCCGCCGCGTGCTCGAGTTGATCCTCGACGTCAAGAAGCGCGGCCTCCCGATCGTGCTGATCTCGCATAACATGCCGCATGTCTTCGAAGTGGCCGATCGCATTCACATCCATCGGCTGGGCCGTCGCCTCGCCGTCATCGACCCCAAGCAATATACGATGTCCGACGCCGTCGCCTTCATGACAGGAGCCAAGGCCCCGCCGGAGGCGGCGCTGGCGGCTTGATACATCTCGCCCAAGTGGCTGGCGCATGGCGACAACGGCAAGCACGGAACAGGGATTTGAAGCGCGGCGCGCGGGCCGTCTTGGCGCGTCACCCTTCAGAATTGCCAAATTGCCGCAGGGGGCAAGCCGGATCGAACCTGTTTAAATCGATTGAATATATGGCGGTATCAGCTAGCATGGGCTGGGAGGAGCGATGAAAGCCGGTATGATCATGGCAACCGCACGAGAGGCATCATGACGAGCGCGATGACATCCGAACCCCTTCCTCCACTGCTCGAAAATCCTGACCCAAAGACACTCGCACGTGAAGTCTTGGTTGCCCTCAAATACAGGGTCGGCAAGGACACCACCGTTGCGACCCAGTACGACTGGCTGACCGCCTCGATCAAGGTCGTGCGCGACCGGATCGTCGATCACTGGATGCAGGCGACGAGAGAGGCTTACGACCAGAAGGAAAAGCGCGTCTATTATCTGTCGCTGGAATTCCTCATCGGCCGCCTGATGCGCGATGCCTTCTCCAATCTGGGCCTGATGGACAACATGCGCGAGGCGCTGTCCTCTCTCGGTGTCGATCTCGACTTGATTGCAGCACTCGAGCCCGATGCGGCGCTCGGCAATGGCGGCCTCGGCCGGCTCGCGGCCTGCTTCATGGAAAGCATGGCGACCGTCGACATTCCGGCGCATGGCTACGGCATCCGCTATGCCAATGGCATGTTCCGGCAGGAGATTCACGACGGCTGGCAGGTCGAACTGCCAGAGACCTGGCTTGATCACGGTAACCCGTGGGAATTCGAACGTCGCGAACGCTCCTTCGAGGTTGGTTTCGGCGGTTCGGTGGAATCGATCACCTCCAAGGACGGGCGCCTCGAACGCCATGTCTGGAAACCGACCGAGCATGTGCTGGCCGTCGCCTATGACACGCCCGTCGTCGGCTGGCGGGCCAATCGCGTCAACACGCTGCGGCTCTGGTCGGGCATGCCGATCGATCCGATCCTGCTCGACAAATTCAATGCCGGCGACCACATCGGCGCGCTCGCCGAAAGCAACAAGGCCGATGCCTTGTCGCGCGTGCTCTATCCCGCCGATTCCCACAAGGCCGGGCAGGAACTGCGGCTTCGGCAGGAGTATTTCTTCTCTACCGCCTCGCTGCAGGACATCGTGCAGCGCCATCTGAGCCAATATGGCGACCTGAAGTCGCTGCCCGACAAGGCGGCGATCCATCTTAATGATACTCATCCGGCCATCGCTGTGGCGGAGTTGATGCGCCTGTTGATGGACGTCCACGGCATGGACTTCGACCAGGCCTGGGATATCACCCAGCGCACCTTCGGCTACACCAACCACACACTGCTGCCCGAGGCGCTGGAAAGCTGGCCGGTGCCGCTGTTCGAGCGGCTTTTGCCGCGCCACATGCAGATCGTCTATGCCATCAACGCTGAAGTGCTTCTGGAGGCGCGTGCTTCCAACCAGTTCTCGGACGAGCAGATTGGCCGCATCTCGCTGATCCAGGAAAATGGCGACCGTCGGGTGCGCATGGGCAATCTGGCCTTTGTCGGCTCGCATTCCATCAACGGCGTTTCGGCTCTTCACACCGACCTGATGAAGGAGACGGTGTTCGCCGATCTGCACAAGCTCTATCCCGATCGTATCAACAACAAGACCAACGGCATCACGCCGCGGCGCTGGTTGATCCAATGCAATCCCGGACTGACGTCGCTCGCCCGTGAGGCGATCGGCGACCGTTTTCTCGATGACATCGACGCCATTAAGGATCTCGACGGTTTCGCCGGCGACGCCGCCTTTCGCGACAAGTTCGCCGCCGTCAAGCGCGCCAATAAGGCGCGATTGGCCAACCTCGTCGCCGACCGGCTCGGCATCAAGGTCGATCCTTCGGCGCTTTTCGACATCCAGATCAAACGCATCCACGAATACAAGCGCCAGCTTCTGAACATTCTCGAGGCGATCGCCCTCTATGACCAGATCCGCTCGCACCCCGAGCGCGACTGGATGCCGCGCGTGAAATTCTTCGGCGGCAAGGCGGCGCCCAGCTACCACAATGCCAAGCTGATCATCAAACTCGCCAACGATGTCGCAAAAGTCATCAACCGCGATCCGGCCGTGCGCGGTCTGCTGAAGGTGGTGTTCGTGCCGAATTACAATGTCAGTCTGGCCGAGATCATGATGCCGGCGGCCGACCTTTCCGAGCAGATCTCGACTGCCGGCATGGAAGCGTCGGGCACCGGCAACATGAAGTTCGCGCTCAACGGCGCGCTGACCATCGGCACGCTCGACGGTGCCAATGTCGAGATCAAGGAATGCGTCGGCGACGACAACATCTTCATCTTCGGCCTGACCACCGCCGAGGTCGCCGAGCGGCGCAACAACGGTTACGATCCGCGCGCCGTCATCGAAGGATCATCTGAGCTCGCGCAAGCGGTCGCTGCCGTCTCGTCGGGCGTCTTTTCGCCGGACGATCCGGAGCGTTACCGCGACCTCGTCAACGGCCTCTACAACAGCGACTGGTTCATGGTCGCCGCCGATTTCGACGCCTATGCCACCGCCCAGCGCGAGGTCGATGCGGTCTGGCGCAACAGTCCCGACTGGTACGCCAGGGCAATCCGCAATGTGGCGCGTGTCGGCTGGTTCTCCTCCGATCGCACGATCCGCCAATATGCGAAAGAAATCTGGAACGTGCCTGCCTGATGTGATTGCATGAGGCCGCAAACAGTGTGGTCCCGGTGGTGTGACTTGAAAGTCGGATCACACCACTAGAAACAAACACTCGGTGCCTGGGGAGGGACACTGCCTGATGAAGAAGCCGCGCGCGACCGCTGCGACAAGCGGGCCGGACGGACTGGCGGCAGCCAGCGATGTTGCGGCGATTGTTGCCGGCACGCATGGCGATCCGTTTGCCATTCTCGGTGTTCAGGAGGCTGGGAAGGGTTTTGTGGCCCGCTGCTTTGTTCCGAATGCCGAATTCGTCACCGCTTATACGCTGACCGGCACCATCGCGGGTGAATTGTCCAGGCGCGACGATGGCGGCTTTTTCGAAGGCAAGCTCTCGATCAAGAAGCGGCAACCGCTTCGCTATCACGCGCGCAATGCCGGCGGCGACTGGTGGCTGACCGATCCCTATTCGTTCGGTCCGGTGCTCGGGCCGATGGACGACTACTACATCGCCGAGGGATCGCATCTCAGGCTGTTCGACAAGCTCGGCGCCCATGTCATCGAGCACGAAGGCGCCACGGGCGTGCATTTCGCCGTCTGGGCTCCCAATGCGCGGCGTGTCTCTGTGGTCGGCGATTTCAACGAATGGGACGGCCGCCGGCACTCGATGCGGGATCGCCGCGACACCGGCATCTGGGAGGTGTTCATTCCCGATATCGGTGCCGGCCGGCCCTACAAATACGAGATCATCGGCCCCGACGGCGTCAGGCTGCCGCTGAAGGCCGATCCGTTCGCCTTAAAGTCCGAACTGCGTCCGGCCACCGCTTCGGTCGTGGCCGTGCCGCCGGCGCATGAGTGGGGCGACGAGGCGCATCGCAATTTCTGGCGCAATGCCGATCACCGGCGCGAAGCCATTTCGATCTACGAGGTCCATGCCGGCTCCTGGCAGCTTCGCGACGACGGTACGTTCCTGTCATGGGACGAACTGGCCGACCGGCTGATCCCCTATGTGGTCGAGACCGGCTTCACCCATATCGAATTCATGCCGATCTCCGAACACCCGTATGACCCGTCCTGGGGCTACCAGACGACCGGCCTCTACGCGCCATCGGCCCGCTTTGGCGATCCGGACGGCTTTGCCCGCTTCGTCGACGGCGCCCACCGTGCCGGCGTCGGCGTTATTCTCGACTGGGTGCCCGCGCATTTCCCGGTCGATGAGCACGGCCTGGCCAATTTCGATGGCACCGCGCTCTATGAACATGCCGATCCGCGCAAGGGGTTTCATCCCGACTGGAACACCGCGATCTACAATTTCGGCCGCCGCGAGGTGGTGTCGTTCCTGGTCAACAATGCGTTGTTCTGGGCCGAGAAATACCATGTCGACGGTCTTCGCGTCGATGCGGTCGCCTCGATGCTGTACCTCGACTATTCGCGCAAGGCCGGCGAATGGATCCCCAACGAGAAAGGCGGCCGCGAGAATCTCGAGGCGGTCAGCTTCCTGCAGAAGATGAACAAGGAGGTCTACGGCCACCATCCGGGCGTGATGACCATCGCCGAGGAATCGACCTCTTGGCCGAAGGTCTCGGCACCGGTGCATGAAGGCGGGCTGGGCTTCGGCTTCAAGTGGAATATGGGCTTCATGCACGACACGCTGGAGTATTTCTCCAAGGAACCGATCTTCCGAAAACACCACCACAACGACCTCACCTTCGGCCTGACCTACGCCTTTTCGGAGAATTTCGTGCTGCCGCTCTCGCACGACGAGGTTGTGCACGGCAAAGGCACGCTGCTTGGCAAGATGGCCGGCGACGACTGGCAGAAGTTTGCGACGCTGCGCGCGTACTACGCTTTCATGTGGGGCTATCCCGGCAAGAAGCTGCTTTTCATGGGGCAGGAGTTCGCGCAGCGCCGCGAATGGAGCGAGGCGCGCGCGCTCGACTGGAACCTGCTTGAATTCCGGCCGCATCGCGGCGTCTGGCAGACGGTGCGCGATCTCAACTATCTCTACCGTTCGCGCCCGGCACTGCATGGCCGTGATTGTGAGCCGGAAGGGTTTTCCTGGCTGATCGTCGATGACAGCCAGAATTCGGTTTTTGCCTGGCTGCGCAGTGCACCGGGCGGCAGCCCGGTGGCCGTCATTTCCAATTTTACGCCGGTGCCGCGTGACAATTATCGCGTGCCGTTGCCGACATCAGGCAAATGGCGTGAGATCATCAACACCGACGCTTCGGAATATGGCGGTTCCGGCAAGGGCAATGGCGGCATGGTCGAGGCGCGGGCGGAGGGAGGAAACATCTCAGCGACGATGCTTTTGCCGCCGCTGTCGACGATCATGCTTGAACTCGTTGCCGACTGAGCCATGTCGATATCGAGTAACTTGGGAGGGTAGAAATGGCAGACCTGAAACGGACCCAGCCGCTGGCGCGCGATGCCATGGCCTATGTATTGGCCGGCGGCCGTGGGAGCCGCCTCAAGGAACTGACCGACCGGCGTGCCAAGCCGGCCGTCTATTTCGGCGGCAAGACGCGCATCATCGACTTCGCGCTTTCCAACGCGCTCAATTCCGGCATTCGCCGCCTCGGTGTCGCCACTCAGTACAAGGCGCATTCGCTGATCCGCCATCTGCAGCGCGGCTGGAACTTCCTGCGCCCTGAACGAAACGAGAGTTTCGACATCCTGCCGGCCAGCCAGCGCGTCTCGGAAACGCAGTGGTATGAAGGCACCGCCGACGCCGTCTACCAGAACATCGACATCATCGAGGCCTACGGGCCCGAATACATGGTCATCCTGGCCGGCGATCACATCTACAAGATGGACTACGAGATGATGCTTCGCCAGCATGTCGATGCCAATGCCGATGTCACCGTCGGCTGCCTCGAAGTGCCGCGCATGGAAGCCACCGGCTTCGGCGTCATGCATGTCGATGCCAAGGACAACATCATCGCCTTCGTCGAAAAGCCTGCCGATCCGCCCGGCATTCCCGACAAGCCGGAGTTTGCCCTGGCCTCGATGGGCATTTACGTTTTCAAGACCAAATTCCTGATGGAGCAATTGCGCCGCGATGCGGCCGAGCCGGGCTCGAGCCGCGACTTCGGCAAGGACATCATCCCCTACATCGTCCAGCACGGTAAGGCGATCGCGCATCGCTTCGCCAAATCCTGCGTCCGCTCGACCGCCGAGAACGAGGCCTACTGGCGCGACGTCGGAACGGTCGACGCCTATTGGGAAGCCAATATCGACCTGACCGATATCACGCCCGAGCTCGATCTCTACGACCGCGACTGGCCGATCTGGACTTATGCCGAATTGAAGCCGCCGGCAAAGTTCGTGCATGACGAGGATGGCCGCCGCGGTTCGGCTGTGTCTTCGCTTGTCTCGGGCGATTGCATCGTCTCGGGGGCTTCGCTGAAAAAAAGCCTGATCTTCACCGGCGCGCGCATCAATTCCTATTCGACGCTGGAAGAAGTCGTCATGCTGCCCGACGTTCATGTCGGCCGGAACGCAAAGTTGAAGCGCGTGGTCATCGACCATGGTGTTAGGATACCGGAAGGGCTGGTGGTCGGCGAAGATCCTATTCTCGACGCCAAGCGCTTCCGCGTTTCCGAAAAGGGCATCTGCCTGGTCACGCAGGACATGATCGACAAGTTAGGGCTCTAACGCATGCAGGTTCTGTCGGTCACGCCCGAGATCTTTCCGCTGATCAAGACCGGAGGGCTTGCCGACGTGACCGGCGCGCTGCCCATCGCCTTGGCGGCCAAGGGCGTGACCGTGCGCACGCTCATCCCGGGCTTTCCGACCGTCATGGCCGCCTTCAAGAAGAAGCGGGCGGTTCTGCAATATCCCTTGCTGCAGGGCGGCAAGGCCTCCGTCCATTCAGTCCAACTCGCTGGGCTCGAACTGTTCGTGCTCGATGCGCCGCATCTGTTTGACCGTCCCGGCGGTCCCTACGGCAATGCCACCGGCGTGGACTGGCCAGACAACTGGCGGCGTTTCGCGGCCTTGAGCCAGGTCGGCGGCGACATCGCCGGTGGCGCCATCTCGGGCTACCAACCCGACATCGTCCATGCCCATGACTGGCAGTCGGCGATGACCCTGGCCTACATGCGCTACGGCAAGGCAGTTGGCATTCCCTCGATGATGACCGTCCACAATCTCGCCTTCCAGGGCCAGTTCGGCGCCGGCATCTTCGGTGAACTCGGCTTGCCGGCGGCGGCGATGGCGCTCGACGGCGTCGAATATTATGGTGGTGTCGGCTTCCTCAAGGCTGGCCTGCAGGCCGCCTGGGCGATCACCACGGTCAGCCCGACCTACGCGCAGGAGATCCGCTCGGCGGAATTCGGCATGGGTCTCGACGGCCTCATCAACATGCGCTCCAGCGATCTCTATGGCATCGTCAACGGCATCGATACCGGCATCTGGGATCCGGAAACCGACAAGCATCTGGTGTCCCCCTACACGGCGAGCACACTGAAGGCGCGCGCGCCCAACAGGACTGCCGTGGAGGACCGCTTCAGCCTTGAGCGTGACGACAGCCCGATCGTCTGCGTCGTCAGCCGGCTGACCTGGCAGAAGGGGATGGACATACTGGCGCTGGTGATCGACGGCATCGTTGCCACTGGCGCGCGGCTGGCCATCCTCGGATCGGGCGATGCCGGTCTCGAAGGCGCGCTGCTTGCCGCTGCCGCCCGGCATCGCGGCCGTATCGGTGTGGTCGTCGGCTACGATGAGGGGCTGTCGCACATCATGCAGGGTGGCTGTGACGCCATCGTCATCCCCTCGCGCTTCGAACCGTGCGGGCTGACGCAGCTTTACGGCCTGCGCTATGGCTGCGTGCCGGTGGTCGCGCGCACCGGCGGCCTCGCCGATACGGTCATCGACGCCAATGAGGCCGCCGTCTCTGCCGGTGTCGCCACCGGCTTCCAGTTCGCGCCCAACAATGGCGGTGCCTTGCTGCACGCCATTAGCCGCCTCGTCGACGCCCATGCCAGTCCGACGGTCTGGGAATCGCTGCAGCGCCAGGGCATGAAGGCCGATGTGTCGTGGGACAAGAGCGCCGAAAAATATGTCGAACTCTATCGCTCGCTGCTTTCGAAAAGGGTTGCCTGAAGCATGATACGGACCGTCCCCACCAAGCCTTATTCCGACCAGAAGCCCGGCACGTCGGGCCTGCGCAAGAAGGTGCCTGTCTTTCAGCAGGAGCACTATGCCGAGAATTTCATCCAGTCGATCTTCGACGCGCTTGACGGTTTCAAGGGCAAGACCCTGGTGATTGGCGGTGACGGCCGGTTCTACAATCGCGAGGTCATCCAGAAGGCCATCGCCATGGCCGCCGCCAACGGCTTCGGCAAGGTGATGGTCGGGCAGGGCGGCATCCTGTCGACGCCAGCCGCCTCGCATGTCATCCGCAAGTACAAGACCTTTGGCGGCATCATCCTGTCGGCCAGCCATAATCCCGGCGGCCCGCATGAGGATTTCGGCATCAAGTACAATGCCGGCAATGGCGGCCCGGCGCCCGAAAAGCTGACCGACGCGATGTTCGAGAAAACCAAGACGATCTCAAGCTTCAAGATCGCCGATATCGATCCGATCGACATCGACACAACAGGCACGGTCAAGGCCGCCGGCATGACGGTCGAGATCATCGACCCGGTCGCCGACTATGCCGAACTGATGGAAAGCCTGTTCGATTTCGATGCCCTGCGCAAACTGTTCAAATCCGGCTTCCGCATGCGCTTCGACGCCATGCACGCGGTGACCGGCCCCTACGCCAAGGAGATCCTGGAAAATCGGCTCGGCGCGCCCAACGGCACCTGCCGCAATTTCAAGCCGCTGCCGGATTTCGGCGGCCATCACCCGGATCCGAACCTCGTCCATGCCAAGCACCTCTATGACGAGATGATGGGACCGGACGCGCCGGATTTCGGCGCTGCCTCGGATGGCGACGGCGACCGCAATCTGATCATCGGCAAGGGCATTTTCGTTACCCCGTCGGATTCAGTTGCCATGCTCGCCGCCAATGCCCGCCTGGCGCCCGGCTACAAGGCCGGTTTGAAGGGCATCGCCCGCTCGATGCCGACCAGTGGCGCTGCCGACCGCGTCGCTGAAAAACTCGGCATCGCCCTCTATGAGACGCCGACCGGCTGGAAGTTCTTCGGCAATCTGCTGGATGCCGACATGGCGACGATCTGCGGCGAGGAGAGTGCGGGCACCGGCTCCAACCATGTCCGCGAAAAGGACGGCCTATGGGCGGTGCTTTTGTGGCTCAACATCCTTGCCGCGCGCGGCGAAAGCTGCAAGCAGATCGTCACTGAGCACTGGGCGACCTACGGTCGCAACTACTATTCGCGGCACGATTATGAAGAGGTTGAGAGCGACCGCGCCAACGCATTGGTCGACGAACTGCGCGCCAAGCTCGGCGCGCTGCCGGGTACCAGCGTGCGCGGCATGAAAATCGCCAGCGCGGACGATTTTGCCTATCGCGATCCGGTCGACGGTTCGATCAGCGAGCATCAGGGCATCAGGGTGCTGTTCGAAGGTGGTTCGCGGGTCGTCTTCCGCCTCTCCGGCACCGGCACGTCGGGCGCGACGCTGCGCGTCTACATCGAACGTTACGAGCCGGACAAATCGAGGCACGACCTCGACACCCAGGCCGCCCTTGCCGATCTGATAGCCGCAGCCGATGATATTGCCGGGATTCACAGCCATACCGGCCGCCCCAAGCCAAGCGTGATTACTTGAGGGTGGCGGTTCGCGCTTTCCCTTCTCCCCTTGTGGGGTTCGAAGGACGGGGCGAGACCCGTGGCTCGCCCCAGGGCGGTGGATCGGCGCGTAGCGCCGAGACGATTGAGGGGTGCGCGAAGGATCGCTGTCCTTGCCAAGCTGGAACACCCCTCATCCGTCGCCTTCGGCGACACCTTCTCCCACAAGGGGCGAAGGGGGAGACTGCATGACCCAGCTCGGCGCCACCGTCACCCGCGAAGGCATCCGCTTTGCCGCTTGGTCGCAGGCGGCCCGTCGGCTTTGGGTCTCGATCTTCGACGAGCAGGGCAACCGGGAAATCGAACGGCTCGAACTGCAGCCGGAAGGTGAGGGCGTCCATGCGCTGTTCATTGCGGGCCTTGGCCAGGGCATCCGCTACGGCTTTCGCGCCGATGGCGACTACGCGCCGGAACGCGGACTGTGGTTCGATCCCGCCAAGCTCCTGACCGATCCATATGCCGTCGAGATCGACAGGTCCTATGTCTATGACTGGCGGCTGGCCCAGCGCCGGGGCGAGGGCGCCGATACCGCGCCGCTGATGCCGAAGGCGATTGCCGCTGCGCTGCCGAAGCCGGTGCAGGCTGCCCCGCCGCTATTCCAGCCGGGCGGCCTTATTTACGAAGTGCCGGTGCGCGCCTTCACCATGCTGCATCCGGACATTCCCGAAAAATTGCGCGGAACAGTCGCCGCACTTGCTCACCCGGCGGTTATCGAGCATCTGAAAGAACTGGGGGTTGACGCGGTCGAACTGATGCCGGTGACCGCGTCGATCGACGAGCGACATTTGCCGCCGCTCGGGCTGCGCAACGCCTGGGGCTACAATCCCGTGACTTTCATGGCCCTCGATCCGCGTTTGGCGCCAGGCGGCATCATGGAGTTGCGAAACACGGTCGCCGTGCTGCGAGAGGCTGGCATCGGCGTCATCCTCGACCTCGTCTTCAACCACACCGGCGAGAGCGACTGGCTTGGCCCGACGTTGTCGCTGCGCGGCCTGGACAACCAGGCCTACTACCGGCACTCATCAGACGGCGGGCTGGCCAACGATACCGGCACCGGCAACACGGTCGCTTGCGATCATCCTGTCGTCCAGGAGATGGTCCTCGACACGCTTAGCCATTTCGTCAGGGATGCCGGCGTCGACGGCTTCCGCTTCGACCTGGCGCCAATTCTGGGCAGGGTTGAAGGAACATTCGATGCCGAGGCGCCGATGCTGAGAGCGATGCGCGACGACCCGCTGCTGGCCGATCGGGTGTTGATCGCCGAGCCGTGGGACATCGGTTCCGACGGCTATCAGCTCGGTAATTTTCCGCCGCCATTCCTCGAATGGAACGACAAGTATCGCGATGACGTCAGGCGCTTCTGGCGCGGCGACGCCGGCATGGTCGGTGCGCTGGCGACCCGGCTTGCCGGTTCGTCCGATGTGTTCGCAACGAACAGGCAAAACGCCAGTCGGACCGTCAATTTCATCGCCGCCCATGACGGAATGACGCTCGCCGATATCGTGCGCTACGAGCGCAAGCACAACGAAGCCAATGGCGAGCAGAACCGCGACGGTCACAATGAAAACCTGTCCTGGAACAGCGGCGTCGAAGGGGATGCGGACGATCCGGCCGTATGGGAGTCTCGCCAGAACGATCAGTGCGCGCTGCTCGCCACGCTGTTTGCCTCGCGCGGCACCATCATGCTGACCGCAGGCGACGAGTTCGGCCGTACCCAGCAGGGCAACAACAACGCCTATGCGCAGGACAACGAGATCACCTGGCTCGACTGGGCCGGCCGCGACCAGGCGCTGGAGCGCTACACGGCGGAACTCTCGAGGCTGCGCCGGTCGATGCCGGCGCTTTCCGACACAAGCTTCCTCACTGGCCAGCCACCGGCAGGTTCGGAGATACCGGACGTCGCATGGCTGACCGAGACAGGCGCGCCGCTCGACGAACAGAGCTGGCAGGATCCGCAGCGGTACCGCCTGGTCATGATCCTGGCCGCCGAGGATGACCGCCGTCTTGCGGTGCTTATCAACGGCGATCGCCGGGCCTGCATGTTCACCTTGCCTGAGCGAGACGGATTCTTCTGGGCTCCAGCCATCGAAGCGCCGGATGCGGCGGACAGCTCGCGACCGATATCGGGACGGGCGGTGATCTTCATGATCGAACGAGCGCAAGCCGGCACAGGGGAGAAGCGCGATGGCGGCGAGTGACAAGACCGGATGGTGGCGCGGTTGCGTCATCTACCAGATCTATCCGCGCTCCTACCAGGACACGACCGGCAACGGCAGCGGCGATCTCGCGGGTATCACGTCGAGGCTCGCCCATGTCGCCTCGCTTGGTGTCGACGCCGTCTGGCTGTCGCCTTTCTTCAAGTCGCCGATGGCCGATATGGGCTACGACGTGTCGGATTACTGCGATGTCGATCCGGTGTTCGGCACGCTCGAAGATTTCGATGCGCTGGTCGCCGAGGCGCATCGTCTCGGCCTGAAGATCGTCATCGACCAGGTGCTGTCGCATTCGTCCGACAAGCACGACTGGTTTGTCGAAAGCCGCGCCAGCCGCGATAACCCCAAGTCGGACTGGTATGTCTGGGCCGATACCAAGCCCGATGGCGGCGCGCCCAACAACTGGCTCTCGGTGTTCGGTGGCCCGGCCTGGGAATGGGATTCGACCCGCCGGCAATACTACATGCACAACTTCCTAGCCTCGCAGCCCGACCTGAATTTCCACAACCCGGAGGTCCAGGACGCGCTTCTCGACACGGTGCGCTTCTGGCTGGAGCGGGGCGTCGACGGTTTCCGGCTCGATACGGTCAATTACTATGTCCATGACCGCTGGCTGCGCAGCAATCCGCCCCTGGCGTCGAGCGTCGCCGGCACTAACAGCGAGACCAACACCTACCTCTACCAGGAGCATCTGTTCGACAAGACGCAGCCGGAAAACCTGGCGTTCCTGCGCCGCTTCAGGACGCTGCTCGATGAATATGACGACCGCGCCGCGGTCGGCGAAATCGGTGATGAAGGCCGCTCGCTGCAGACGCTCGCCGCCTACACGTCAGGCGGCGACAAGCTGCATATGTGTTACACCTTCGACCTGCTCGGTCCGCAGTTCTCGGCCGCGCATGTGCGTGGCTGCGTCGAAGCCTTCGAAGCGGCCGTTTCCGACGGCTGGGTCTGCTGGGCGTTCTCCAACCATGACGTGGTGCGCCATGTCAGCCGCTGGACAAGGCCGGGCAGCGATCCCGACGCGGTCGCAAGATTCTCGATCATGCTGTTGTCCTGCCTGCGCGGCTCGATCTGCCTCTATGAGGGCGAGGAGCTGGGCCTGGAGGAGGCGGAACTGGCCTATGAGGATCTGCGCGATCCCGTCGGCATCCGCTTCTGGCCAGGCGTCAAGGGCAGGGATGGGTGTCGCACGCCGATGGTCTGGGAGGCCGGCGCCGACAATGCGGGCTTCTCCACGGCCAGGCCGTGGCTGCCGATACCGGCCAGCCATCGCGCCCGCGCGGTCGACGTCCAGAATGCCGACACGGCCTCGGTGCTGAAGTCCTATCGGACCACGCTGGCCTTGCGCGGGGAGCATGAGGCTCTGGTATCAGGCTCGATCCGCTTTCTCGACGCCGAGGGTGACGTGCTCGCTTTCATTCGCGAGGGCGGCGGTGAAAGACTGCTCTGTGTCTTCAATTTCGCTGGAGGACCGGCCAATTGGCCGTTGCCGGGGAATATCGGAGCGGTTGTACAGCTGGATGGCACCGCGATCGTCACGACCGAGCTTTTGCTGCCAGCGCTCGGAGTCTTTTTTGGCAGGCTCGACTGATACCCGGACCGTTACTGCACCAGCACGGCACGTCCGCATGTCGCGCCGGTGACCCGGACATCGGCCTCGCCGAGATGCACGCCGAGCGTATCGAGCAGGTTGTAAAGCAATGTGTCGACTGGTGCCGTTACGGTTTTCAAAAGCGTCGTCACAGCTGGCTTCACGGTGCCGAGCAACGCCGTTATGTCAAGCCCGAGGATACCAAGCGCATTGACGGAAAGCGACAACTTGTCGACCAGTGACGTTGTCAGCGTCTGGGTAATGTCCCGTGTTGGCGTCGTCTTGATGGTTTTGGCGGCGATCTCGGTTTTGTTGAAGACCAGGTTGGTCGGGCTGACGTTGGTGATGTCGGCACCCGCCGAACCCTTCACCAGTATTAGCGGGATTTTTAACAGCAGCAGATTGAGGCTGACATCCGCGATGTTGGCGTCGGAGAACGACTGCGGGTTGCTGAAATCCGCGAAGGCGGTGGGGCTGTTATCGGCATCGCTGGCGGCAAGGTTCACCGCCGCGATGCCGGGCTTCGCGGCAATGGTAACCTTCAGGCTGTCGGGGCCGGTTGGGCAACTGATGTCGGTCAGCTTTGCTTCGGCGTAGGCCACTTCGACATTCAGCGGCAGCTTGACTGACAGCAGGCTGATACCGCCGCCCAGGTTTGGATTGCCGACGCCGACCGTGACCAGCAGCTTGATGCGCGTTTGCGCGGTGCGAACCACGGTGCCGGCTTCTCCAACCGCCAGCCACGGCGAGGATTGCGGCGGTTCGCCGATGGCGATGGCGAGCGTGGTCGACAGCACCCCCGGAATGGCGGCGCCGAGGGCGACGTCGACCTGCTTCGAACCGTTTGCCAGTCCGGCGGCGGCGGTCAGCATGCCCATCGCGCTGGCATCGACGCCAAGGCCGGCCGGCTTTTGACCGAGGCCCAACTTGCCGACGGAGCCGAGATCGATCAGATGACTGAGCGGGATCTGGACCGTACTGGTCGACTTGGAAGCGATCGTCTGCAGGGCGAACTTGGCCGTGTTGCCAAGCCCCGGCACATTGGCCATGGCCGTGGCGATTTGGCCGACGGTCGCCTTCGATGCCAGCACATCCGAATACGACACGCCGGTCAGGTTCAACTGTGTGGCAAGGCCGTCGACGAAGGAGAGCACGCTCACATCCGCGGAGAGCAGCGCGTTGTAGTCCATGACGCTGAGCGAGATGTTGCTGCCGAGAAGTCCGCCGAGAAGCGCGTTGAGGATACCGCCATCGAGGCTGGCGAGCCTCGATCCGACCGAGAACGTCGCCTGCGGCGTCATGCTGGCGATGGCTTGGGTGCCGATGACGGGGGTGGGGATCAGCGAACTCGCGAAATAGCGGGCCGGGATCTTCTTCAGGGTGACACGGACGGCATTGTAGGGTGTTACGCTGGCCTGGAAACGCTGGCCCACATTGGCACCGGATGCCACATATCGCCCGGGCGTGACCGTCACGACGGTTTTGCCGGCCGACGGCTCGATCGTCTGTCCCGAGCTTTGAACGACAACCCCTGGCATGCCGTTGTCGGTCAGCGTGGTGACAACCGCTGTGTTGACTTTGGTCATGTTCGAGGCGGCGGTGATCGCCGCCAAATCCACCATTGCCTGGGCTTCGCGGCGCTCGGTGTAGATCGAGGCTTCGTCGATGGCCACCGCGGCCAGCGCAAGCGCCACCGGCGCGCTCAATGCCGCCATGACAGTGAAGTTCGCTTTCCTGTCACTCAGCATCAACCGGGCAAGGCGGCCGATCCCATTGCACGCGTGCAGCAGCATTCAAATGCCCCCGACCCTGATCGTTGACTGACGCTTGATCGTGGTCCCGGGCATGGCTATGCCCGGGAAAAGGTTCCAGATCGGCAGGTTGCGGGCGTCGTACTGGATGGAAACCACGAACTGGCTTCCATCAGCCGTGCTGTCGTTGGCCTGGTAGGTCAACTTGCTGACATCCACGAAAGGATATCCGCCGGCATTGTTGCTGACGAAGCTGGCTACGAGCGTCTGGCGTTCGGTCTGGTTCAATCCGGCAATTGCCGTGCGGGCGGCATCCGCTGCGATCTGTTGGATCGAGTTGGCGGCGCCGAAGTATATACCATACGCAACCATTCCGAGTAGAAGGAGAATGAAAATCGGTGAAAGTAAGGCAAATTCGACCGCAGAAGTGCCCCGTTCTTCTTGAAATTTCCGCGTTAATTGACGGATTTTGGGCAATTTACTTTCTCTGTTACTCATAGCCGCCACGCGTCTGAAGTTCGAACCATATAGAAGGTACTCATAATGTAACCCCAGGTTGCTTAAGAACGCATTAAGACATTCCGGCAAACTGGCATGGCTCCGATTCGCGGTGAAAAATGGCGTCTAGGTGAAGAAACCAAGTCAAGCTTCTGGTTTCGGCTGGTGTTTCAGTGGCCACGCCATAGCTTTCGTCCGCCTTACTTTGGGTGACCCAGAGAGTCTGTTGAAATAAAAATTCTCCGCGTTAGTGTCTGGGCACGAGCCGCAGGACGGGAACCAGCGGCGCGCTCAAAGGGGTCAGATATCGACTCCAGGGCGTCAACACTTACTAGGCGCGCCAACGGCAGCGCCGACAGGGAGAACTTCATGCTGAAAAACATGCTGAAGGCGACGGTGCTCGCCACGACCATGGCGCTGGCCGCCGGCACGTTCTACACGCCGGCTTTCGCCGAGACCGTCTATAACAGAGGTAGCGCCGCCGAAGCGGAGACGGTCGATCCGCACAAGACCTCGACAGTCTACGAAGCCGATATCATACGCGACTTGTTCCAGGGCCTGGTCATGCATGACCAGAAGACGAACCTCATTCCGGGCGCGGCCGAAAGCTGGACAGTGTCCGACGACGGCACTGTCTACACCTTCAAGCTGCGCAAGGATGGCTTCTGGTCGGATGGCAGCCCGGTGACGGCGGACGATTTCGTCTATTCGTTTCGTCGGCTGGAAGATCCGGCCACCGCTGCCGAATACGCCTCGATGCTGTACCCGGTGAAGGGTGCGGAGGACGTCAACACCAAGAAGGGCAAGCCGGAAGATATGGGTGTCAAAGCGATTGAAGCAAATACCCTCGAAGTCACGCTGAAGGCGCCGACGCCTTACTTCCTGGAGATGCTGACCCACCAAGCCACCTATCCGGTCAACAAGGCTTCGATCGAAAAGCTCGGCGCCGACTGGATCAAGGCGGGTAATCTCGTTTCGAACGGCGCCTATACGCTGGCCGAGTGGATTCCCAACGACCACATGAAGCTGGTCAAGAATCCGAAATTCTGGGACGCCGCGACCGTCAAGATGGACGTCGTCAACTATATCCCGACCGAAGACCGCTCATCGGCAATGAAGCGGTTCGAGGCCGGCGAACTCGACAGCTACGGCGACCTGCCGACCGAACAGCTCGCTGACCTCAAGACCAAGTTCGGCGACCAGGTCCGCGTCGGACCTTATCTCGGCACCTATTATTATGCGATCAAGACCGACAAGGCGCCCTGGGACAATGTCGAACTGCGCAACGCCATCTCGATGGCGATCGACCGCGACTTCCTCGCTGAGAAGGTCTGGCAGAACTCGATGCTGCCTGGCTATTCGATGGTGCCTCCGGGAATCGCGGGCTACACGCCGGCAATGGCCAAATACGCCGACATGTCGCAGATCGACCGCGAGGACGCTGCCAAGAAGACCCTCGAGAAACACGGCTATACGCCCGAGCATCCATTGAAGATGGAGATCCGCTACAACACTTCGGAAAACCACAAGAACACGGCCGTCGCCATCCAGGAACAGTTGAAGCCGCTCGGCATCGACGTCTCGCTCGTCAACACCGACACCAAGACCCACTACTCCTTCCTCGAGCAGAAGGGCGACTACGACGTGGCGCGTGCCGCCTGGATCGCCGACTACAAGGATCCGGAGACCTTCCTCGGCATCACCCGCAAGGCCAGCGGCAACAACTATTCGAGCTATGTCAGCCCGGCATATGAAGCGGCCATGGACAAGGCTGCGGCTGCCGGCGGCAAGCCGGAAGAGCGCATGAAGGACCTCACTGAGGCCGAGCGCATCCTTGTCGATGACGTCGGTAACATTCCGCTTCTCTACTACAGCTTCCACGACATCGTTTCCTCGAAGCTGCATGGCTTCGACGACAATGTGATGGACATCCATCCGTCCCGCTTCATCAGCAAGGACTGATCCTTAGCTGGGCCGCCGCGCAACTCGATGCGCGGCGGTGCTGGTTTGCCATCGCATCGGCCCGGGAACCGGAATCGATTTTCGGCATGTCGGTGCGAAGATTTGAAGGCTAGGGCGCAACCGTCCAACTGGACGCGCGTTGCTCTGGGTCAAGCGGGGCACCGATGCTGCGATACGTATTACGGCGGCTTCTGACCGCCATCCCGACGCTGTTCGTCATCGTGACCATGGCGTTTTTCCTGATGCGCGTCGCGCCGGGCGGCCCATTCAACCAGGAGCGGGGGCTGAGCCCCGAGATCAGGGCCAATCTCGAAGCCCAGTTCGGCCTCAACGATCCGCTCTGGCTGCAATTCGTCCATTATCTCGGCAATCTGCTGCGCGGCAATTTCGGCCCGAGCTACAACATGCCGGACTTCACCGTCACCGAACTCTTCGCCAAGGGCCTGCCTATATCGGTTCAGCTCGGTGCCTCGGCGCTCGTCCTGGCGCTGCTGCTCGGTTGTGTGCTCGGCACCATTGCGGCGCTTAACCAGAACAAGCTTGGCGACTATACGGTGATCGCGCTGGCGACGGCCGGCAGCACCATCCCAACCTTCGTCATCGCGCCGGTGATCCAACTCCTGTTCGGGCTGAACTGGAGGCTGCTGCCGATCGGTGGGTGGGGCGATGGCGCTTTCATCAACAAGGTCGGTCCGGTGTTGACGCTCGCTCTGCCGCAGATCGCCATCGTCGCCCGGCTGATGCGTGGCTCGATGATCGAATCCTTGCGGTCCCACCACATCCGCACGGCGCGCGCGCTCGGCCTGTCCGATTGGTCGGTGGTGGTCAAGCACGCGCTGCGCGGTGCCATCCTGCCGATCGTCTCCTTCACCGGTCCGGCGGCGGCGGCATTGCTGACCGGCTCGGTCATTGTCGAGACGATCTTCTCCATTCCAGGCGTCGGCCGCTATTTCGTCGATGCCGCGCTCAATCGTGACTACACGCTGGTGATGGGAACGGTGGTGGTGATCGCCATCTTTACCATTGTCTTCAACCTGATCGTCGACGTCATGTACGCGGTCGTCGATCCGAGGGTGCGCTATGACTGACATCGCAGCCACAGCCCCCACCGTCATCGGCCGTTCGCTCTGGGGGGATGCCTGGGCGCGGCTCAAGGCCAATCGCGCCGCCATGTTCAGCCTGTACTACCTTGCCCTGATCGGTGTCGTCAGCGTGTTCGGGCCGTGGTTCGTGCCACATCAATACACCACCATCTATGCCGACTATGTGCGTATGCCGCCAAGCCTGTCAGCCTATCCGAAGGCCGACATGATCGAGACGGCGCTCACCGAAGCGATCAAGCGCATGCGGGTCGACATCAAGGAGTGGCGGCAGGAAGGCAACCAGGTCTTCGTCACCGTCAAGTCGACCAGGCCGATCGACGATCGCAACATCCGTTATCTCGACCGTTCCGATGCCTTTGACGGCACCAAGATCGAGAGCAAGTCGCCCGACGGTCTCGAAGTGACGATGAGCGCCTCGATCAAGCAGCAATATTTCCTGTTCGGCACCGACAACACCGGCCGGGATCTGTTGTCGCGCACGCTGATGGCCGGGCGCATATCGCTGGCCATCGGCCTGCTCGCGGGTGTCGTGGCGGTGGTCATCGGCGTGGTCTACGGGGCCGCTGCCGGCTTTGCCGGCGGCAAGGTCGACGAGGTGATGATGCGCATCGTCGACGTGCTCTATTCCTTGCCCTTCATCTTCTTCGTCATCATGCTGGTAGTGTTTTTCGGCCGCAACTTTGTGCTGATGTTCCTGGCGGTCGGCGCCGTGCTGTGGCTCGACATGGCGCGCATCGTGCGCGGCCAGGCGCTGTCGATCCGCCGGCAGGAATATGTCCAGGCGGCGGAAGCCATGGGTGTCGGCCAGCGCGGTATCCTGCTGCGCCACGTCATCCCCAACCTGCTCGGCCCGGTGGTGATCTACATGACGCTGCTGGTGCCTCAGGTCATCATCCTGGAAAGCTTCCTGTCGTTTCTCGGCCTCGGCGTGCAGGAGCCGATGACCAGCTGGGGCGTGCTGATCTCGGTCGGCGCCAAGAACATCGGCACCGCCAACTGGCTGCTCCTGTTTCCCGCCTTCTTCCTCGTCTCGACGCTGTTCGCGCTGAACTTCGTCGGCGACGGCCTGCGCGACGCACTGGACCCGAGAGATCGATAAGATGGGGATCGCTAAGATGGCTGCTTCCGAAACGATCCTCAGCGTCAAGGATCTGCGTGTCCGCTTCCGCACGCTCGACGGCGCAGTCGAGGCGGTGAAGGGCATCAGCATCCACGTCAATGCGGGCGAGACCGTTGCCGTGGTTGGCGAATCCGGGTCCGGCAAAAGCCAGACGATGATGGCGGCGATGAGCCTGCTGGCATCGAACGGCGAAGCGACAGGCAGCGTCGATTATCGCGGCCGCAATCTTCTGACGCTCAGCAAATCCGAGCTCAACCAGGTTCGTGGCCGCAAGATCAGCATGATCTTTCAGGAGCCGATGACTTCGCTCGATCCGCTCTATTCGATCGGCAATCAGTTGATCGAGCCGATCCGCCGGCACCGGGGCCTGAATGCCGCCGAGGCGCGGGAAGAGGCGCTCAAGCTGCTGCGGCTGGTGCATATTCCCGATCCCGAGCGGCGGATGAAATCCTATCCGCATGAAATGTCAGGTGGCCAGCGCCAGCGTGTGATGATCGCGATGGCGCTCGCCAACGACCCTGACATATTGATCGCCGACGAGCCGACGACGGCGCTCGACGTGACCATCCAGGCGCAGATCCTGATGCTTCTGGCCGAATTGCAGCGCAAGCTCGGCATGGCGATCGTCTTCATCACCCACGATCTTGGCATCGTCCGCCGCTTTGCCGACCGGGTCTATGTCATGCGCCAAGGCGAGGTTGTCGAGGAGGGGGAGGCGGAGGCCATCTTCGTCAATCCCCAGCATGCCTACACGAAAATGCTGCTGGCGGCCGAGCCGACCGGCAGCAAGGCGCCGCCGCCCGCCAATGCTCCGGTGCTGCTCGAAGGCAGAAATGTCGAAGTGACGTTCAGGATTGGCGGCGGGTTTCTTGCTGGTGAACCGCTGATGCTGCGTGCCGTCGATCACATCTCGATCCGGCTGCAGCGAAACCAGACCATCGGCATCGTTGGTGAATCCGGCTCGGGCAAGTCGACGCTCGGCCGCGCCTTGCTGCGGCTGTTGCCGAGCGACGGAATTATCCGCTTCGGCGATCGCGACATTTCCCAAGCCGACAGGCAGGCGATGCGGCCGCTGCGGCGCCAGATGCAGCTCGTCTTCCAGGACCCGTTCGGCTCGCTGTCGCCGCGCATGACCGTCGGCCAGGTCATCACCGAAGGACTTCTGGTGCATGAGCCTGATCTTTCGGGCAAGCAGCGTGATCAACGCGCGGTCGACGCCTTGCGCGAGGTCGGCCTCGACCCCAACGCACGCAATCGCTACCCGCACGAATTCTCCGGCGGCCAGCGGCAGCGCATCGCCATTGCTCGCGCCATGATCCTGAAGCCCAGGCTGGTGGTATTGGATGAGCCGACCTCAGCGCTCGATCGCTCTGTGCAGAAACAGATCGTCGAACTGCTGCGCAAGCTGCAGGCGGACCACGAATTGTCCTATCTCTTCATCAGCCACGATCTGTCGGTCGTGCGCGCCATGGCCGACTACATCATCGTCATGAAACAGGGCAAGATCGTCGAGGAAGGGCCGACTGAGGCGATCTTCATCGATCCGCGGCACGCCTACACACAGACGCTGATGGCCGCGGCGATCGACGTGACGCGATTTCGCCTGAGCGCCTGAACCGGGCTCCGCACCGAGGCATTGGCTGTCCGCTCAATTCGCGGACCTGAGGCACTTGCGTGCTCGCACAGCGGCAATGGCATCCTGTTGCTGCTTAAGCCGGTCGATCCTGGCTGTTTCACGGTTGGCTACCGCGGTCTTCACGCGTGAGCCGCCGAGCAGCCAGCGTGGAACATTGGTGTTGGCCACCTTGCCGCGCGTGATTGCCGTTTGCGAGATGTCACGGGCGACGTCTCCCATCGCCCTGTTGAGGTCGGTGCACGTCATCGAATCGTATTTCGCTGCATCGACGGTTCTGCCGAGCGATGAACAGCCAGCGAAGAGAACCAGCGTCATCACAAGAATCAAGGGCGGGGCTGTGGTTGAATTCAAATTCATGTCGCACTCGGCCCGCCGTTTCGCTGACTCCATCAGGTCCATCAACCCTAAAGCCGACGGACCTTTTCGTCAAAATATGCGGCCCGCGAAGAAACCTGCTACCGGCCAGCTTTGCGTCCGGCGCAGGAACATTCTCTGCCACTCGAATTGCTATCTGGCGCGTGTTGGGTTCAATCACTGGTGAACGCAGAGAGCGCGTCTCGGCAACGTCGGGCGGGCCTTTCCTACGCTGCTTCAGCCACGAACGTCGACGGGGGACGACCGCCGAGCACTGCCTGAGCGATGTCGGCGTCATTTTCATCGACATGCGCCGTCACCAGAACCACCCCCTCGGCAACGTCCTGACCATCCGCCTCTATGGCTGTCATGGCGAATGTTCCAAGCAGACCGCCGGCAACGCCGCCGCAGACCGCGCCCGCCACCGCTGCTGGCAACACGCTCGCAGCAACAGGATTGGTGCCATAGGCCGCAACGGCGCTCAGGCAGGCCAACACGCCGGCGGCAGCGCCAAGTAACGATCCCAAAGCGGAAACCCTAAGAAATCCCGCCTCGTTATTGTAAGGCCCGATGATGGCGATCTGTACGCGAGGAATTCCGGCCGCCACCAAGTCGCTGGCGACCCGCGCCGCATCGGCGGGGGAATCAAAAAGTCTGCTAATCGTCGGCATGGTCGCTTAACGCTTCTGGCTGTTCAGCGTCGTGTCGGTGAGGAATGACGCGGCAATCAGGTCGTCAACCTCGATTCGGCCCTCGTCGCCCTCCATGATGGCCGCGACCTTCTGGAAGGTCTTCATCTCGTCTTCGGTAATCTGGGCTTCCTGCATCCTGGCCTTGATCTCTGTCATGCGCATGCCCAGGGCATGGGATTTCTTGGTCTCACGGTTCGACATGCTGCTGCTCTTTAGTTTTCATTGATCATTTTTCGCCCACCACCCGAATTTGGGGCAAGGGCAAGCGTTTCCAACCTGGACTTCGGTCGGGCAGGGGCTGGACTTAAGTCTGGTTGCGGGCGTGATTGGGATGCGTGCCAAAGGCCTCTCGTGGCCCCACTCCCATCAAGACCCGACTCCCATCAAGAATCGGGGCCGGATCCCAGCGTCGGTACCCGTCGTTCGATCACCACGGGATGGTGCCGATGGGTGAGGACGGAACCTGTCACGACAGCGCTGTCGTGGTGATGATGCCGGCGCCTATGATCATAGGACGCACGACGGAACATTAGGCGTGCCTGATGGTTTATTCTCGCAGCCGGGATCACGATTTGGTGTCTGCTGCAGATCAGTCGGCAAAGGCTGGTCGGCCCGCGTTCTCCGCCAGAGGCGCGGGCTTCCCCAGGCAACAGGAGAGAGATCATGAACAACATCATTTGGCTCGTTGGAGCTGTAGTCATCGTGATAGCGATCTTGAGCTTTTTTGGCCTCCGCTGAGCGGAGACGCGCGTATCCGTCAGGATCTTTCCAGAAGCTGTCCGCGAGCGCACGCATGAAAACATCAGGCGGCCGGTTGGACCGTCTGGTTACTGTCCAGTGCAACAGGCATCGCTGTCGGTCGAGTCACAGAGGCACGGCGAATAGAAATTCGCCATCCGACTGACGGGGACGCGAGTAGTCTCGCTTGAGGGGCAGGTGGAGCGCCGAAGTCGGGATGCGCTAACTCTTTGTTTTTTCTGGTCGGAGTGGCAGGATTTGAACCTGCGACCCCCTCGTCCCGAACGAGGTGCGCTACCAGGCTGCGCTACACTCCGTGACCAGACCGCGGGCTTATAGCCGCCACACTTGGTTCCTGCAAGCGGCACGGCGGCACTTCTGTCGCATTTCGTCGGCTTTCGTCGAGCATTGCCCGAAAGGCCCGGATTCCCTTCCGGAATAAACGTGGCCTAAAGCCTTGTGTGCTAAGCCGCAGCCCTCGACAATTCGTAATTTCTGCCATTCGGAGTTTCCAGTCTTGTCCTTCAGCATCGTTGGCGACGCCCGGCCCAACAGTTTCGAATTCGAAACCGAAGCGCTGATCAAGCCATCCGGCTTTCGCGAATATGATGCGCGCTGGTGGTTCGGCCATCCCGGCTCCGCGCAACGACCGGAACTCAATCTGATCGGCGTCCAGGCGCTCGGCATGGGGCTTGGTACGCTGATCCGCCGTCTCGGCGCCGGTCCCGATATCGTCACCGGGCATGATTTCCGCTCCTATTCGCTGTCGATCAAACTGGCCCTGGTGTCCGGTTTGATGGCCGCAGGCGCACGGGTGAGGGACATCGGACTGGCGTTGTCGCCGATGGCGTATTTCGCCCAGTTCGCTTTGGATACGCCCTCGGTCGCCATGGTCACCGCTTCGCACAACGAAAATGGCTGGACTGGCGTCAAGATGGGTGCTGCGCGGCCGCTGACCTTCGGCCCGGAAGAGATGAGCGCGCTGAAGGCGATCGTGCTGGCTGGTGATTTCGATCTCGTCGGCGGCGGCTCCTACGATTTCATCCGCGATTTTCGCGCGACCTATCTCGACGATCTGACCCGCGACAAGCGCATCGCCCGAAAGCTGAAAGTGGTCGCAGCCTGCGGCAATGGCACTGCCGGCGCCTTCGCGCCGCAAGCGTTGCAGCGCATCGGCTGCGAGGTCATCGCGCTCGACGTCGAACTCGACCATACATTTCCGCGCTACAATCCCAATCCCGAGGATATGCGGATGCTGCATGCCATCCGGGACAAGGTGCTGGCATCAGGCGCCGACATCGGCCTTGGCTTCGACGGCGATGGCGACCGCTGCGGTGTCGTCGACAATGAAGGCAATGAAATTTTTGCCGACAAGGTCGGTGTGATGCTGGCAAGGGATATTTCCAGCCAGCATCCCAACTCGACCTTCGTCGTCGACGTCAAATCGACCGGCCTGTTCCATACCGACGCAATGCTGCGCGCCAATGGCGCCGTCACTGACTATTGGAAAACCGGCCATTCCTACATCAAACGCCGCGTCGCCGAACTCGGTGCTGTCGCCGGTTTCGAAAAGTCAGGTCATTTCTTTTTCAATCCGCCGATCGGGCGCGGATATGACGACGGGCTGGTCACCGCCATCGCCATCTGCCTAATGCTGGATCGCAGCCCGGGCAGTTCGATGGCCGATCTTTATCGCGCGCTGCCGCTGACCTTCGGCACGCCGACCATGTCGCCTCACTGCGCGGACGAGGTGAAGTATGGCGTGGTCGAACGGGTGGTTGCCGATTTTCAGACCATGAAACGGGATGGAATGGTTTTCGCCGGCCAGAAGATCGCAGACCTCATCACCGTCAACGGCGTGCGCGTCGTCGCCGACGACGGCACCTGGGGGCTGGTGCGCGCCTCATCGAACAAACCGGAACTGGTCGTGGTGGTCGAAAGCCCGGTGTCGTCGCAGCGTCGACGGGAGATGTTCGAGGCTGTCGACGCCGTGCTGCGCCGCAGCCCCGAGGTGGGCGCCTACAACCAGACCTTTTGAATGGTAGTTGAATGACCGAGCGGATTGTCAGTTTTGTCATGAGCGGCGGCGTCGGCTCGAGGTTGTGGCCGCTGTCGCGCGAGGACAACCCCAAGCAGTTCCACGATCTGTCCGGCGATGGCTCGATGCTGGCCAAGACCTTGCGTCGGCTGACGGCCCGGCCGGAAGGCGAAACGCCGATCTTCCTGATCGCCGCGGAGCGCCATGCTGATCGCGTTCACGCCGATCTTGCTGGTCTCGACCTCGCCGGCGGCGGTCCGCTGTTCGAGCCGACCGGGCGCAACACAGCCGCCGCCGTCGCACTGGCGACGCTGCGCACGCTGTCCGAATTCGGTGACAGCCTGGTGCTGGTGGTGCCGTCGGATCATGAGATATCGACCCCGCGCCAATTCTGGCAGAGCGTCGAAGCCGGCACCGAGGCAGCGCGCAGTGGACGGCTGGTGGTGTTCGGCATCAAGCCGACACAGCCCGAGACCGGCTACGGCTATATCGAGGTCGCGGCCGAAAGCGGCGGCACCTTCGATGTGTCGCGCTTCGTCGAAAAGCCGGATATTGAGACTGCGCAAAGCTATCTCAAGGCCGGAAATTTCTACTGGAACACCGGTATCTTCCTGTTTCGCGCCGTCGCCATGCGTGATGCCTTCATAGCGTTCCAGCCGGATATCTGGCTGGCCACCGAAGCAGCTTACAGGGCAGCGACATCGGATCTGTCCGGCCTTTACATGCCGCTAGAACTCTACGCCGCCATTCCGTCGAACTCGATCGACTACGCCATCATGGAGCGGGCAAAAGACATCGCCATGGTGCCGGCCGGCTTCCGCTGGAACGATCTCGGCTCCTGGCAGTCGCTGCTCGATGTCGGCCCCGCCGACGACCGGGGCAATGTCATCATCGGCGATGTCGTCGCTATCGATTGCGAGAATTCCTACATTCGCAGTGATGGCCGCCTGCTGTCGGCGATCGGCATGAAGGACATCGCCATCGTTTCGACATCGGATGCCACCTTCGTCGCCCCGGTCAGCCACAGCCAGCACGTCAAGAAGATCGTCGAGCAGCTCGAAAAATCGGGTCGCCTGGAAACCAGGTTCACGCCGGCGCATGACCGCGTCATCGAAAGCGGCGCCTGGCGCCGGCGCGTGCATCACTGGCTGTTTCAGGAGACCTTGCCGCTGTGGTCGACATCGGGGGTCGACGAACGCCATGGCGGCTTTCACGAAGCGCTCGGCCTGGACGCCTCGCCGCTGATGAAGCCCAAGCGCATGCGCACCATGGCAAGGCAGGTCTATGCTTTCGCCGTCGCCCGAGCGCGCGGCTGGGACGGTCCGGCCGACCGGCTGATCAGCCACGGCATCGCCTTCATGGCCGGCAAGGGCCGCACCGACAAGGGCGGCTGGGTTCGGACGCTGAATGTCGACGGTTCGGTCGCCGACGCCACCGAGGATGCCTACGATCATTCCTGCGTGCTCCTGGCGCTCGCGCATGCGCATATGTCTGGCAATCCAGACGCCTTGCGCCTCGGCGAGGAAACCTTCGCCTTTCTCGATGCGCATCTCGAAGACAGCCGCATGACCGGCTTCCTCGAGACATCGGACGGCAAAGGCGAGCGCCGCTCCAACCCGCATATGCATCTGCTCGAGGCCTTCCTCGCTTGGCATCAGGCGACTGGCGAGCGCGCCCATCTGCGCCGCGCAGCGCGCATCATCGACCTCTTCCGAAGTCATTTCTTCGATCCGGAAAGCTGGACGCTTGGCGAGTATTTCGATGCCGAATGGAAGCCATCCGCAGGAGAGAAAGGGTCATGGACCGAGCCTGGCCACCATTTCGAGTGGGCCTCGCTGCTGGTCGATTTCGCTGGACGCAGCGGCCAGGCCGAATTGAGCGGCTTTGCCAGAAAACTTTACGCGTCGGCCACTGCCAATGGCCTCAACCGCGCCACCGGCCTTGCCTATGGCGCCGTCTCGCGGCAGGGCCTGCCGCTCGACCTGATATCACGCAGCTGGCCGCAGGCCGAAGCGGTGAAGGCGGCTATCGCGCTGGATGGTTCGGGCGGGCCGGACCTGAAGCCCGAGATCGAAGCGCGCGTCGGCCGGCTGTTTCGCTGGCACATCGACCCGGCGCCGCTCGGCCTGTGGATCGACCGCATCGACGAGCGCGGCCGCTCACTGGCATCGGACGTGCCGGCCAGCATCTTCTATCATCTGGTCTGTGCGCTGACCCAGTATCTGGACAGCACGGCCGACCCGAAGGCGTAGAGGGTTGATCAGTACGGGCTCGCCACGTCGCCCGTCTCGACATAGATCGACTTCAGCTGCGAATAGAGTGCCAGCGCCGCCAATGAATTCTCACGTCCGATGCCCGACTGCTTGAAGCCGCCGAACGGGATTTCCACCGGCGTCAGATTGTAGGCGTTGATCCAGCAGGTGCCGGCCTGCAGCTCGGCAATGACGCGGTGGGCGCGCGGCAGGTCGCGCGTGAAGACGCCGGCGGCAAGGCCGAATTCGGTGTCGTTGGCGCGGTCGATCACCTCGTCCTCACCGTCGAATTTCAGCACGCTCATGACAGGCCCGAAAATCTCCTCGCGGGCGATGCGCATTGTGTCGGTGACGCCGGTGAACACCGTTGGCTCGACAAAGAATCCGCCCTGGAAACCCTGCAGCGAAGGCACGTTGCCGCCACAGGCAAGCGTTGCTCCGTCCTGCTTGCCGATCTCGATATAGCCCACTACCTTGTCGTGCTGCGCCTTGGAAACCAGCGGCCCCATCTGGGTTTCGGGGTCGAGCGGGTCGCCGATGCGGATTTTCTTGGTCCGCTCGATCAGACGCTCGACGAAGCGGTCGTGAATGCCGCTCTGCACGAAGACGCGCGTGCCGTTGGAACAGATCTGCCCGGTCGAATAGAAATTGCCGAGCATGGCGCCGCCAATGGCGTTCTCGATGTCGGCATCGTCGAACACGATCAGCGGCGACTTGCCGCCAAGCTCCATCGTCGCGTGCTTCATCTTCGAGCCGGCGAGCGACAGCACCTTGCGGCCGGTCGGCACCGAGCCGGTCACCGAGACCTTGGCGACGACATCGTGGCCGACAAGCCCGGCGCCGACATCGCCATAGCCCTGCACGACATTGAACAGGCCGTCAGGCAGCCCCGCTTCGCTGTAGATCTCGGCCAGCGCGAGTGCTGAAAGCGGTGTGTTTTCCGAAGGCTTGAACACCATGGCGTTGCCCATGGCGAGCGCCGGTGCCGATTTCCAGCCGGCGATCTGGATCGGGTAGTTCCAGGCGCCGATGCCGACACAGACGCCGAGCGCTTCGCGCCTTGTGTAGGCGAAGGGTCCGCCGAGATCGACCCACTCGCCATTGTAGGCGGCAACCGCACCGCCGAAATATTCAAGGCAGTCCGCCGCCGAAGGGGCGTCCGCCACCAGCGTTTCCTGGATCGCCTTGCCGGTATCCAATGTCTCGATGCGGGCGAGGTCGGCGTTGCGGGCGCGCAATATGTCGGCGGCGCGGCGCAGGATGCGCCCGCGCTCGACCGGCTTCAGCCGCGCCCAGGCGGGCTGCGCCGCCCGCGCTGCCTCGACGGCGAGTTCCAGCACGTTCGGCGTCGCCGAGCGCAGCATGGCGATGATCTCACCGGTTGCCGGATAGATGACCGGCAGCGGCGCGCCGCCTTCGTCCTCGATGTAGCGTCCGTTGACATAGTGCGATGCCGTGGGCTGAGCGCGCATGGAAGTCTCCAGATTGTCTTTCGCGGCATGCGGATCGTGCAGTCACACGATCATGCTCTATCTGTCCGACGCCTGCCAGCGCGGATTGATCCATGGTTCCTGGTTGGACGGCGCCAGCGGCGTGCGGCCAAGGATGTGGTCGGAAGCCTTCTCGCCGGTCATGATCGAGGGCGCGTTGAGATTGCCGTTGGTGACGCGCGGGAAGATCGACGAATCGGCGACCCGCAAGCCTTCGATGCCGATGACCCGGCACTCCGGATCGACGACACTCATCATGTCGTCGGCGCGGCCCATCTTGCAAGTGCCGCAAGGATGGTAGGCGCTCTCGGCATGATCGCGGATGAAGATGTCGAGCTCGTCGTCCGACTGCATGTGGCTGCCCGGCGAGATTTCCTTGCCGCGATAGGGGTCGAACGCCGACTGCCCGAAGATCTCGCGCGTCAGCCTGATGCAGTGGCGGAACTCCGCCCAATCGTCTGGATGCGACATGTAGTTGAAGCGGATCACCGGCTTGGATTTCGGGTCCGGCGAACGCAGCGTCACCGAACCGCGCGACTTCGAGCGCATCGGTCCGACATGCGCCTGGAAGCCGTGCGATTTCGCAGCCGCCTTGCCATCATAGCGGACTGCCGCCGGGATGAAATGGTACTGGATATCGGGGTAGTCAACGCCGGCGCGCGAGCGCACGAAGGCCGCCGCTTCGAAATGGTTGGTGGCGCCAAGCCCGGTCTTGAGGAACAGCCACTGCGCCCCGATGAGCGCTTTCGAGAACGGATTCAGCACCGAATTGAGCGTGATCGGCAGCAATGATTCCTGCTGGATGTAGAGCTCCATATGATCCTGCAGATTGCGGCCGACACCGGGCCGGTCGGCCACCACCGGAATGCCGTTTTCGCGCAAATGCTCGGCCGGGCCGATGCCGGACAGCATCAGTATCTTGGGCGAATTGATCGACGATGCGGCGACGATCACCTCACGTCGCGCCTTAACAACCTGAATCTGTTTGTGAGCTTCGATCTCGACGCCGATGGCGCGCTGATTCTCGATAATCACGCGCCGCGCAAAGCCCTTGACCAGACTCACATTTTTGCGCTTCAGCGCCGGCTTCAGATAGGCCGATGCCGCCGACCAGCGGCGACCGCCGCTGATGGTCTGCTCCATCGGCCCAAAACCTTCCTGCTTGGAACCATTGTAGTCTTCGGTCAGTTCGAACCCGGCCTGGCGACCAGCCTCGACAAAGGCGCCATAGAGCGGATTTTTACGCGAGCCGCGCTGCACATGCAGCGGCCCGCCGTGGCCGCGCCAGCCATCCTCGCCGCCGTCCGAATCTTCCATACGCTTGAAATAGGGGAGCACGTCGGCGAAGCCCCAGCCGGCCGCACCCTCTTCGGCCCAATGGTCGAAATCGCGGGCGTGGCCGCGCACATAGACCATGCCGTTGATCGAGGACGAGCCGCCGATAACCTTGCCGCGCGGTGTCGCCAGCACACGGCCGCCGAGATGCGGTTCCGGCTCGCTGGCAAAGCCCCAGTCATAGAGGCTCATGTTGAGCGGGATCGACAGCGCCGACGGCATCTGGATCAGCGGCCCGATATCGCTGCCGCCGAATTCGATGACGATGACCGAATGCTTGCCGTCTTCAGACAGGCGATAGGCCATGGCCGAGCCGGCCGAGCCGGAGCCGATGATGACGAAATCTGCTTCAAGCATGGTTCATATGCGCCATGAAATCGGCGAGCGAGACATTGCCGCCGGTAGCCACAACAAGGGCGGTCTTGCCCCTCACATCCACCTTGCCGCCGAGCAGTGCGGCGAGCGAGGCGGCCCCCGAGGGCTCGAGCACCAGCTTCATGCGCTCGAAAGCGATCCGCATGGCGCTGCACACCGATTGGTCGTCGACGGTGATGCCGCGAACACCGGCGGTCTTGACTGCCGCGAAAGGCGCGTCGCCCGGCCGTCGCGACATCAGCCCGTCGCAGATCGACTTCGGCCCGATCGGCATCGTCTCGATGCTGCCATGTGCCAGCGACGAGCCCATGCCGTTGAAACCTTCAGGTTCGACGCCGATGATCTCAGTGGCGGGCGACAGATAGTGGAAGGCGAGCGAAACGCCGCCGATCAGCCCACCGCCACCGACCGAGCAGAACAAAAGATCGGCGCTGGCGCCTTTGGCTTCGAGTTGGTCAAGCGCTTCGAGGCCGGCGCCCGCCTGGCCGGCAACGATCTCCGGATCGTCAAATGGATGCAGCAGGGCCAAGCCTTCGGTCTCGGCGATCTCGCGTGCCTTGGCGGCGGCGACTTCCTCACGCGCGCGTTCGCCATGGTCGGTCAGCACGACGCGGGCGCCATAGCCGGCCGTAGCATCACGCTTGGCGGTCGGTGCGTCGATCGGCATGACGATGGTGACGGGAATGCCGAGCGCCTGGCCGGCAGCCGCCAGCCCTTGCGCGAAATTGCCGGAGGAGTAGGCGACGACGCCTTTCCTGGCCTCATCAGTGGAAAGCTGCTTCAGGCGCCAATAGGCGCCGCGCACCTTGAACGATCCGGCCCATTGCAGCGATTCCGGCTTGATGAAGACGCGGGCCGCACCCGTCTCGCGGGCCAGTGCCGCCGATTCCAGCAGCGGTGTGATCTGCGTCGCCCTGGAGGTGACGGCATAGGCCTGCTTGAGGTGGTCGAGGGAGGGGACGAGAAGGTCTGACATCATTCGCCTCGCGGATACCTTTTGCTCTCTTCGAGATTGTCGAGGTTCATGTGATTGCGCATGTAACGCTCGGACGCTTTTTGCAGCGGCTGGAAATCCCAGGGGTAATAGGCGCCGTTGCGCAGCGCCGGATAGACGACCCAGCGGCGCGCCTGGTTTTCGCGGACAGCGGCGTCGAAGCCGGCCATGTCCCAGCGCGCCTGGACCTTGTCCATGAATGCCGCCACCAGGCCCGCATTGGCCGCGTCGTCGGCCAGATTGTCCCGTTCGAGCGGATCGGCTTCGAGATCGAACAGTTGCGGCGGATCGAGTTCACAATGGACGAATTTGTATCTGCCGTCGCGGATCGCAACCAAGGGCGCGTTGGACCCTTCGGCCGCATATTCCATCAGCACCGGCGCGGTGCGCTCAATACCCTTGGTGAGCGGCAGCAGCGACTGGCCGTCGGTCCACGGCGCGATTGCAGCGATGTCGATGCCGGCGAGGTCGCAAAGCGTCGGCGCCACGTCAAGATTGGAAACCGGCGTCTCGATCAGCCCGGCGTGAACGCCCTTGCCGGCAATCATCAGCGGCACGCGCGCCGAGCCCTCGAAGAAGCTCATCTTGAACCATAGGCCGCGCTCGCCGAGCATGTCGCCGTGGTCCGAGCAGAACAGGATGATTGTGTCGTCGGCCATGCGGGTGCGCTCGAGAACATCCAGGATCTCGCCCAGCTTGTCGTCGACATAGGAGATGTTGGCGAAATAGCCCTGCCGCGAACGACGCACCTGTTCCGGCGTGATCTCGAAGGAAGGATAATCGCTGGCGTGGTACAGCCGCCGGGAATGCGCATCCTGCTCGTCATGCGCGATGAACCCGGTTTCCGGATCCAGCGCCTGGCAATGCTCATAGAGATCCCAATACTGCTTGCGCGCGACATAGGGATCGTGCGGGTGCGACAGCGAGACGGTGAGGCACCATGGCCGATGGCTCGCATCGTCCTGTTCGCGCGAAAGCTGATAGAGCTTCTGTGTGGCTAGGAACACGACCTCGTCGTCATACTCCATCTGGTTGGTGATCTCGGCAACGCCGGCGCCGGTCACCGAGCCCAGATTGTGATACCACCAGTCGATACGCTCGCCGGGCTTGCGGTAGTCCGGCGTCCAGCCGAAATCGGCAGGGTAGATGTCGGTCGTCAGCCGTTCCTCGAAACCGTGCAACTGGTCCGGCCCGACGAAATGCATCTTGCCCGACAGGCAGGTGTAGTAGCCGGCGGCGCGCAGATGATGGGCGAAGGTCGGGATCGACGAGGCGAATTCGGCGGCATTGTCGTAGACGCCGGTGCGCGACGGCAATTGCCCGCTCATGAACGAGGCACGGCCCGGTGCGCAGAGCGGCGACGCCGTGTAGTTGTTGGCAAAGCGCGCCGATCGTGCGGCCAACGCTTTCAGGTGCGGTGTGTGCAGAAACTCCGCCGGACCGTCGGGAAACAAGGTGCCGTTGAGCTGGTCGACCATGACGATCAGGAAGTTGGGTCGCTTCATTGTCACTGTTTGCACCGCTCACCGAGTTTGGTTCCGAGATAGTCCTCGACCAGCGCGATCGCGGTCGCGGCGTCGGGCACGCCGTCCTTCAGCGCCCGCCTGATGTAGAGCCCATCGATCATCGCCGCTGTCGCTTCGGCTGCGCGGTCGGCTTCGGCTCTGGGCAAGATGCCGGTCAGCCCGCTCATCAGGTTCGAATGCAGTCGCCGCGCATAGACCCTGAGCAGTCGGCGCAAGGCCGACGATTTCTGCGCTTCGACATAGAAGGCGAGCCAGGCGGCGATGGTTTCCGGCTGGAACTGGATGTCGGAGAAATTGACAGCCACCACGGCCGAAACGCGTTCGCGCGGGGTGGCAGCCGATTGAAGGGCGCGTCGCATGTCGATGGTCAGTTCGGCCAGGATGTGCCGCATCGTCGCCAGCAACAGTTCGTCCTTTGCGCCGAAATAGTGATGGGCAAGAGCCGACGAAACCCCGGCGCGTCCGGCGATCTCGGACATGGTGACGTCGAGCGAGCCGCGCTCGCCGATCGCCGAGATCGTCGCGTCGATCAGCGCCTTGCGGCGCAGCGGTTCCATTCCGACTTTCGGCATCTCGCGATGATCCTTTGAGAAAACAGGATTATTTTTTATTGACGCGTCAATCAACAAAAAAATCGACCGCGATCTTGGCTGTACCAAGCGATTGTCCTTCACGAAGTGGGCAGGATTGTTTATATTTGAACAATAAAGGCGAAATGCGCCCTGAGCCCACATGTTAGGCTGGCGCCAAGGATGGAGACCGCCATGACCGCATGCATCGTTGGCTGGGCGCATTCGCGCTTCGGCAAGCTCGAGGGCGAAACGCTCGAAAATCTGATCGTCAAGGTGGCAACCGACGCGCTCGACCATGCCGGCGTCGGTCCCGACGAGGTCGACGAGATCGTGCTCGGCCATTTCAACGCCGGCTTTTCGGCGCAGGATTTTACCGCCAGCCTGGTGCTTCAGGCCGACGACCGGCTGCGCTTCAAGCCGGCGACGCGCGTCGAGAACGCTTGCGCCACCGGATCGGCCGCGGTCCGTCAGGGCATCCGCGCCATCGACGCCAATGCCGCCCGCATCGTGCTGGTGGTCGGCGCCGAGCAGATGACGACGACGCCGGGGCCGGAGATCGGCAAGAACCTGCTCAAGGCGTCCTATCTGCCCGAGGACGGCGAGACACCGGCGGGTTTCGCCGGCGTCTTCGGCAAGATCGCGCAGGCCTATTTTCAGCGCCACGGCGACCAGTCGGATGCGCTGGCCATGATTGCCGCCAAGAACCACAAGAACGGCGTCGACAACCCCTATGCACAGATGCGCAAGGATTTCGGCTACGAGTTCTGCCGCCAGGAGAGCGAGAAGAACCCGTTCGTTGCCGGCCCACTGAAGCGCACCGACTGCTCGCTGGTCTCCGACGGCGCCGCCGCCCTTATCCTTGCCGACACCGCCACGGCGCTGAAGATGCGCCGTGCCGTTGCCTTCCGCGCCAACGAGCATGTGCAGGATTTCCTGCCGATGTCGAAGCGCGACATCCTGACCTTCGAAGGCTGCGAACAGGCCTGGAACCGGGCGTTGAAATCAGCCGGCGTGACGCTCGACGATCTGTCCTTCGTCGAGACGCATGACTGCTTCACCATTGCCGAACTGATCGAATATGAGGCGATGGGTCTTGCCAAGCCGGGAGAGGGGGCCAAGCTTGCGCTGGACGGCACAACGGCCAGGGATGGCCGCCTGCCGGTCAATCCCTCCGGTGGGCTGAAGGCCAAGGGCCATCCGATCGGCGCCACGGGCGTGTCGATGCATGTCTTGACCGCCATGCAGCTTGTCGGCGAGGCCGGCGGCATCCAGGTGCCGGGCGCCAAGCTTGGCGGCATCTTCAATATGGGCGGTGCCGCGGTCGCCAACTACGTTTCCATTCTCGACCGGATCAGGTAAACCGCCCGCATTTACGGGAGGGTTCATGACAAATCCGGTTCTGATCGAAGTGTTGCGCGGCGCGATCGTCGAGAGCGCGCATCGCGGCTCAGTCGCGGTCTTCGATGGCGATGGCAAGCCCGTCTGGGAGATCGGCGACACAGCCAAGCCGGTGTTTCCGCGCTCGGCGGTCAAGGCGATCCAGGCACTGCCGCTGGTCGAAAGCGGTGCGGCCGATGCCTATGGCTTCGGCAACCGCGAACTGGCGCTCGCCTGTGCGTCCCACTCAGGCGAGCCGGCCCATGTCGAACTGGCGCGATCCATTCTGTCCAAGGTCGGGCTGGATGGGTCGGCGCTCGAGTGCGGCACGCATTGGCCGTCCAATCATGACGCCGAGATTGCGCTCGCCCGCGCCGGCGGCTCGCCGAACGCATTGCACAACAATTGCTCCGGCAAGCATTCCGGCTTCCTCTGCACCTGCGTCCACGCGGGCATTGCGCATCGTGGCTATGTCAAGCCGGGACATGGCTTGCAGGAACTGGTGCGCGACGCCATGCAATCGGTGACGGGCGCTGTCCATGGTGAGGACCAGCGGGCCATCGATGGCTGTTCGATCCCAACCTATGCGGTGCCGCTCAGGAGCTTTGCGATCGGCTTTGCCCGCATGGCCACGACATCAGGTTTTGGCCCCGAGCGAGCCAAGGCCGCGAGGCGGCTGCTGGCCGCCTGCATGGCCGAGCCGTTCTTCGTTGCCGGCACAGGCCGCGAAGACGTCGCACTGATGGAGGCCGCACCAGGGCGGATTTTCACCAAAGGCGGCGCCGAGGGCGTCCATTGTGCCGCAATTCCGGAGCTTGGTCTCGGCATCGCGCTCAAATGCGATGATGGCGCCGGCCGCGCCGGCGAAGCCATGATTGCCACCGTCCTCGCCAAACTGTTGCGCGCCGACGAGGCATTGGCGTTCAAGCTGAGCGAGTTGGCAAACACGCCCATAGAAAACCGCAACGGTGCCAAGGTCGGGGCGCTGAGGCCGACGGCAGCCCTCAACTGACGTGATTGCGCTCGACGGTCAGATGCGCATAGCCGGTATCGTTTGACGAGGCGAGGTCGCCCGTTGCGGGCTCGGCCCAGCGCTGGCCGACAACCGCACCGTTGAGCGCGCCGTCGATGATATTGTCTGAAATGACCGCCGTGCCGGCACCCTCGACCACGGACACGACGATACCGGTTCCGGCCTTGCGGATGATGTTGCCCGTAGCGACGACATTGCGCAGGTAGGGACCCCAGCCGATCTGCATGCCATAAAGCGGCGCGTTCTCGATGACGTTGTTGGAAACGGTGGTGTCGGCCTCAACGCCGATGCCGACGCCAAATCCCGGCGAGTCGGCGGGGTAGGGACCGCTGGTCGACAGATTGCGCACGATGTTGCCGGAGCAGACGCCCATGCGGCCGCCTTCGTTGAAATTGACGATCGAGATGCCGTTGGCGGCGCCGTCGACGATGTTGTTGCTGATGATGGCGCCTTCGAACGAGAACTCGGAATAGACCGCCGTTTCGCCCGAGCGCGAGCAGGTGTTGCCCGATATCTGCAGGTTGCTGGCGCTGTTGGCGCGGATCGCCGAGAAGGCGCAGTCCGAGACGATGTTGCCCGAGATGACGACATTGCCGGCGCGAAAGGCATTGATGCCGTTGCCGTTCTGCCCGGTTCCGCCGCTGCGTGCCTGGATCCGTTGGACGCGGTTGCCGGTGACCATGGTGCCGTCTTCGGCCACCTGCCAGCGGTGCACGAGGATGCCGCCACTGGCGCAATCGGAGACGGTGTTGCCCGTAATGGACAGCCCGCCAGCCTCGACCGAGTAAATGCCGGCATCGGCGGCGCCCGATATCTCGCTGCGCTCGATCCGGCCGATCGCGTGTTCCAGCGCCAGTCCGTTCTTGCTGCTGCCGGTGATCTGACAATTGTCGATGGCGAGGTGCGCGATACGGCGCAGATCGAGCAGCCCTTGCGTGTAATCGCCCATCGTGCGGTTCGAACCATCAAAGACCAGACCGCTGAGTTCGATATGGTCAGCCTGTTCGGCCATGAAAAGGTGGCCGTCACCGCCGTAAACGACGCGCGTCGCGCCCGGCACCCCGGAAAGACGTACGCGGCCGGGCAGTGAAAGATTGGAGACGACATAGGTGCCGGGCGGCAGGAACACCGGCATATCGCGGGCATTGGCGTCACGCAGCAGCTTGGCGAAGGTCTTGCTCTGATCGTCTGATGTGCCGGGCTGCACGCCGAGTTCTGTGGCATTGATCGAGCCGCGCATCGAGGCTTTCTCGATGCCGCTCAAGCTTGCGGCCACCGCCTTGCCGAGCGCAAGCCCCATGACGGCAAAGCCGGCGGTCCCAGTCAGCAGCGTTCGCCTGTTCAACATCGGCACAGAATCCCAGCGTTGAGCCAGCTATCGCAGGAATCGTGCCAGCCGTTCTGTCTCTCCTGCCGAGCGCGCGACAATGGCTTGTCGAGCAGCCTCTGCGGGCCTAAGTTCAGGAAATGAGCAGAGCTTTCACCCGCGAGGAAGACAGCGAAAATGCCATCGCCGGCGTCGGTGAGCGGCCGGTCAGCCACCATCGCAATCTGGTGACGGAACGCGGCCTGGCGCAGATCGAGGACAATCTCGCCGATCTGCGCGACATACTGGCGAAGGCCGAACGCAAAGCCGACCGCGAGCGCATCGCGGTCGCGTCGCGCGACCTGCGCTATTGGACCGCCCGGCGTGAAAGCGCCGAACTCTCCGTACCGGAGCCGGGCAGCGACGTGGTGCGCTTCGGCATGGGCGTCACGATCGAGGGCGACGACGGCAGGAAGGTCCACTGGAAAATTGTCGGCGAAGACGAGGCTGATCCCACCAAGGGTAGCATTTCGCATGTTTCGCCGATGGCGGTCGCCCTATTCGGCAAGAAGATCGGCGACTTGGCCAGCGTCAACGGCAAGGAATGGGAAATCGTCAAGCTTTCCGAGAGCTAATCCTCGATCTTGACGACATGGTCGCGGAAGAACGCCGCGGCTCCGGCTTCATCGATCTCGCCTGAAGCAACGGCCATGACGAATTCGTAGAGCGTGCCGTTGTCGGCTGTCAGGACATGGCCGTTCACGATCAAAAATGCACCGGCTGCAACTATGGCCGTGCGCTTGTTGCCGTCGACAAAGGCATGATTTCTTGCGATGCCGAAGACATAGGCGGCTGCTAGGTCTTCAACCGAAGGGTTTTCGTAGTTGGCCTTGTTCTCGGCACGCGCGAGCGCAGATTCGAGAGCATTTTCATCTCTCAAACCTTGAGCACCGCCATGCCTGCGCAACTGCTCGGCATGCATCGCTTCAACCGCACGCCGGGTAAGGAACTCCCAGCTCATTCGGCGAGCTTCTGAAGCGCGACCTTGTATTTGTCCATGACCTTGCGAGCAGCTTCCATCTGCCGCTCGAAACTGTCGTCCATCGGCTCAAGGGCAATGCCCTTGTCCGTTTCGACGATCTGGAGCTGATCACCTGTCTTCATGTTCAGACGATCGAGCAGATCCTTGGGCAGGATCACACCTTCCGAATTACCGATCTTGCGAATGGTCGTGTTCATGACAGATATCCTGTTGCAACGCCGATTATAACTCGACCGGCGAGAAGTTGCAACAGGTATTATAACAAGCCTAGCGGACCGCCAGCAGCCGGTCCAGCAGCCGATCCGCCGCCTCCGGAATAACAGTTCCCGGCGGGAAGATCTCGGCAGCGCCGGCCTGTCGCACCGCGTCATAGTCTTGCGGTGGGATGACGCCGCCGGCGACGATCAGCATGTCGCCGCAGCCGAGCTTTTTCAGCGCGTCGCGCAGTTCGGGGATCAGCGTCAGATGTCCCGCCGCCAGCGACGAGGCGCCGACGATGTGGACGTCCTGTGCGACCGCCAGCTTGGCGATCTCCTCCGGTGTCTGGAACATCGCGCCGACGGTGACGTCGAAGCCGAGATCGGCGAAGGCCGTGGCGATGACCTTCTGGCCGCGGTCGTGGCCGTCCTGTCCCATCTTGGCGACCAGGATGCGCGGCTTGCCGCCGGTCTTCTTCTCGAAGGCGTCAAGCTTGTCCTGCAGACCGTCGACCACGGGATGATCGCCAAGCGCCTTCCGATAGACCCCGGAAATGGTCTGTACCGTGGCGACGTGGCGCCCAAACGCCCTTTCCAACGCGAATGAAATCTCGCCGACCGTGGCATTGGCGCGCGCCGCTCGGATGGCGAATTCCAGCAGGTTTTCATTGCCTTGCGCGGCACGGGTCAGCTCATCGAGCGCGCTTTCGACGGCGGCGACGTCGCGCGTGCCCTTCAGCCGTTGCAGCTTCGACAATTGCCGGGCCCTGACCTCGGCATTGTCGATCTTCAGCACGTCGACCTCGATGTCGGTCTCGGGCCGATGGGCGTTGACGCCGACCAGCATCTGCTCGCCGGAATCGATGCGCGCCTGCGTGCGCGCGGCGGCTTCCTCGATGCGCAGCTTGGGAATGCCCTGTTCGGTCGCCGCTGCCATGCCGCCGAGCGCCTCGACCTCCTCGATGTGGGCAAGAGCGCGCGCCGCCAGATCATGCGTCAGCCGTTCGAGATAGGCCGAACCGCCCCACGGGTCGATGATGCGCGTGGTGCCGGATTCCTTTTGCAGGATGAGCTGGGTGTTGCGGGCGATCCGCGCCGAGTGGTCGGTCGGCAGCGCCATCGCCTCGTCGAAGGAATTGGTGTGCAGCGACTGGGTGTGGCCCTGCGTTGCAGCCATCGCCTCGATCATGGTGCGGATGATGTTGTTGTAGGGATCCTGCGCCGTCAGCGACCAGCCAGAAGTCTGGCAATGGGTGCGCAGCGACAGCGAGCGCTCGTCCTTGGGCGAAAAATTCTTCTGCATCAGGGTCGCCCACAACAGGCGCGCGGCCCGCAGCTTGGCGACTTCCATGAAGAAATTCATGCCGATGGCCCAGAAGAAGGACAGGCGAGGCGCAAAGCGGTCGATGTCGAGGCCCGCCGCGACGCCGGCGCGGGCATATTCGATGCCATCGGCGATCGTGTAGGCGAGCTCAAGGTCGGCCGTCGCGCCGGCCTCCTGCATGTGATAGCCGGAGATCGATATCGAATTGAACTTCGGCATGTTCTTCGATGTGTATGAGAAGATGTCCGACACGATCCGCATCGAAGGTTTTGGCGGATAGATGTAGGTGTTGCGGACCATGAACTCCTTCAAAATGTCGTTCTGAATGGTCCCGGCGAGATCCCTCTGTGCAACGCCCTGTTCTTCCGCGGCGACGATGTAAAGCGCCATGATCGGCAGCACCGCGCCGTTCATCGTCATCGATACCGTCATCTCGTCGAGCGGAATGCCGTCGAAGAGCTGCCGCATGTCGAGGATGGAATCGATGGCGACGCCCGCCATGCCAACATCGCCGGCAACGCGCGGGTGGTCGCTGTCATAGCCGCGATGCGTGGCGAGATCGAAGGCGACCGACAGCCCCTTCTGGCCGGCGGCAAGGTTGCGCCGGTAAAAGGCGTTGGAATCTTCGGCCGTCGAGAAACCGGCATATTGCCGGATCGTCCAGGGCTGCTGGACATACATGGTCGGGTAGGGGCCGCGCACGAAGGGCGGCAGCCCCGGATAGGTGTCGAGATGCGGCAGCCCCTTGAGATCGCTTTGATTGTACAGATGCTTGGCAATGAGCCCTTCCGGCGTGGTCCGCTGGCCTTTGACCTCGACAGGCGTGCGGCGTGGCGGGACCCAGCCGATCTGGCCGAAGTCCGGGATCAAGAGCCGGCTCCGATCGATTGGTCGATGCGGACTGGAAACAGCGGCTCGCAGACGGCAACGCCTTCGGTGAAGGCCGGCCGCCGTTCCGCCGCCAGCGTCTCGACCGGACGTTCGTCTTTCGATGGATAGAGCGTGGTGCCGACGATGGCCCGTTGGCCTGTGCGGTAGGCTGCATTGCGCTGCTCCGCCGCTGCGTGGACGCGCTTCTGGATGTGTCCGTCCTGAAGGCTGGACAGGACACCGCCCTCGGCTTCGATCGTCTGCAACTCCGCCCAGGCCAGTTCGCACAATTCCGCGGTCAGCGCTTCCACAGCGCCGGAACCATAGGCGGGATCGGTGACATGATCGATATGGCTTTCATTGGCCATGATCAGCTGCGTGTTGCGGGCAACACGACGGGCAAAACCCGCCGGCAGACCGTGCGCGATCGTGTGCGGCAGGATGGAGATCGAATCGGCGCCGCCGCACGCCGCGGCAAAGCATGCAATGGTGGTGCGCAGGATGTTGGTCTCCGGGTCCATCGCCGTCATCATGCGAAACGACGTCTCGGCATGGATACTGGCCGTGGATGTCGGGATCGAACAAGCCTCCTGCACCCGCGCCCAGAGGCTGCGCAGCGCCCGCATCTTGGCTATCGACAGCAACTGGTCCTGGTCGACGCTGAGTGCAAAACCGATATGAGGTGCGGCATAGACAAGCGGCTGCCGCGCCGTCTCGAACATTCTGAGGTAGGAGACAGCCGAAGCCAGCATGATGCCAAGTTCCTGCGCTTCCGTGGCGCCGGCATTGTGGAACACGCGCCCGTCAGCTTCCAGCAGCACGCCCGGAACGCCCATCGCGAAGAAATGCGCCAGCGACTGCGGCATGGAGGCCCGCAGCGCCTCGATCGACATGCGCAGCCGACCCGTTCCCGCGAAGATCGCTGCTGGATCGATGCCGAAGGAGAGGTTGAGTTTTGCCGGGTCCGACCGCCGCTTGCTCAGGAAAGCGACCAGCCAGTCGGCCACGGCGCGGCTCCAGGGATGGGCGTCGATGCGAACCTGGATGCGGTTGAGCGGTATGCCGTCCAGCACCGCCTCCAACGCCTCCGCCGTTCTCGGCAAGCCGTATCCGAACGCGTTCGGCGCCCCCTCGAAGACCAGCGACAATCCCGTGGCACCCTGTGCCACATCTTCCAGCGCTTGGCTTCTGGCGCGGTTGGTGTCGGGATCGTCGACCCGCTGGCTGACGATCCATGACGATTTCGGGTTTGCGCGCACGATCGGTTCCGCCGCAGTGCTGCGGTCGTAGAGCGGTTCGATACGGATGTTGTCGTCGCTGTGCGAGACCAGCCTTTCCTCGAAGGAAGCGCCTGCCAAAGCCTTTTCCGCCAAGGCGAGCCATCGCTGGCGCTCGATGTTTTCGGGTTCCACGTCCTGGATCAAGGCTCCGGCGCCCATCCGTCCTCCTCGTTTCATACGGCCGCACCAGCCGGGAGCGGTCCAGTCTACGGTCCCCGGTCCGATATCGCAATGCAATGCGCTTTCAGAGACCGGATTCGATCCATCAGATATAGGTCAGTCCGCATGGACGACGATTGCCAAACAGCGGCAAAATCCGCAAGCTCCAAAAACCCGATTTGACCGAATGGGGCGATTTGGACGAATGGCCCGGATTTGGGCGAATGGCCCGGATTTGGACGAAGGGCCCCGATTTGGACGAATGGCATTGTCGCTGCGCAATGGCCTCACTATACCTGCGGCAAGGCCCCTGGCTTTAGACACATCAGTTTGCGGAGACCGGACATATGGCTGACGACACCAGTATTTTCATCGGCGCCAGCCGCAAGCCCGACGACAGCTATCAGCGTGCCGAGCAACTGTTGCTGCAATATGGGAATCGTCATGGCCTGGTGACCGGCGCCACCGGTACCGGCAAGACTGTCACCTTGCAGATCCTGGCCGAAGGATTTTCCAACGCCGGCGTGCCGGTGTTCTGCGCCGACATCAAGGGCGATCTATCGGGCATCGCGATGATGGGCACGGCACAGGATTTCCTCGTCAAGCGGGCCGAACAGGTCAAGCTAGATCCTTATGACTTCCAGGAATTTCCCGTTATTTTCTGGGACTTGTTCGGCGAGCAGGGTCATCCCATCCGCGCCACGGTCTCGGAAATGGGGCCGTTGTTGCTGTCGCGCCTGATGAACCTGACGGAGGCGCAGGAAGGCATCATGAACATCGCCTTCCGCCTGGCGGACGAGGAAGGCCTGCTGCTGCTCGACATGAAGGACCTGCAGGCGCTGCTCGCCAACATCGCCGAGCGCGCCGACGAGATCGGCTCACGCTATGGCAACGTGACGAAGCCATCGGTCGGGGCTATCCAGCGCACGCTGCTGGTCCTGGAGCAACAGGGAGCCGCAAATTTCTTCGGCGAACCGGCACTGCGTATCGCCGATATCATGCGCACCACCCGCGACGGACGCGGCGCCATCAGCGTGCTTGCCGCCGACAAGCTGATGATGAATCCGCGGCTCTACGCGACCTTCCTGCTATGGCTGATGTCGGAACTGTTCGAGGTGCTGCCGGAAGTCGGCGACCCCGACAAGCCGAAGCTGGTGTTCTTTTTCGACGAGGCGCATCTTCTGTTCGACGAAGCACCCAAGGTGCTGATCGATCGCGTCGAACAAGTGGTCCGACTGATCCGCTCGAAGGGCGTCGGCGTCTATTTCGTCACGCAGAACCCGTTGGATATCCCTGAAAAAGTCCTGGCCCAGCTCGGCAATCGCGTCCAGCACGCGCTGCGCGCCTATACGCCGCGTGAGCAGCAGGCGGTGAGGACGGCGGCCGAAACGTTCCGGCCAAATCCCGATTTCGACTGCATGACCGCCATTACCCAGCTTGCCACGGGCGAAGCGCTGGTCTCGACGCTGGAGGCCAAGGGTGTCCCGTCCATGGTGCAGCGGACCCTGATCCGCCCGCCGTCGTCGCGCCTTGGACCGATAACGGCAGCCGAGCGACAAAAGCTGATCCAGGAAAGCCCGGTCGCCGGCCAGTACGATCAGGCCGTCGATCGCGAGTCGGCTTTCGAAATGCTGCAAAAAAAAGCTAAGGACGCGCAGGATGCCGAAGAGCAGGCCCAGCAGGCCGGCAGCGGCGGCTCGCGCTGGACCATTCCGGGCTTCGGCAATGACGATCCCGCGCCGCAATCGGGTGGCAGGCGCACATCTGCACCGCGCCCGTCCAACCGCCAGACGGTGGCCGAGGCGGCGATCAAGTCGGTGGTGCGCTCGGTTGGCTCGTCGGTCGGCCGGGCAATCGTGCGCGGCATATTGGGGAGTCTGTCGAGGGGACGATGAGCTTCGGATCCAAGGCAGGGGCATCCGCTTTGGCGAAATGTCCGTGGCTTGGAGCCGCATCGGATAAGCGGCACTGGGACAGCCGGTTTTGCCGGAAAGACGTTGGCCGGTTCGAGTAGGGCCTGAACCGACCTTTTCTGCGTCAGGTCGCTTCGAGCACCATGTTGAGTGGGGTCTGGGCGGCCCGCCGGACGCGAGAGAACCCACCTGACCGGATCACCTCCGTCAGCCGGTTCTCTCCTGCTTGAGCGCCGAGCGCGAGGCCTGTCTCCTGTGCCAGTGATGTGGGAACGCAGATCATTGTCGAGGCCGAGTAGTACAGCCGTCCGACGGGATTGATATTTTCCTCCAGAGTATCTCCCGCCATTGGTTCGACAACCATCCAGGTGCCGCCCTCTTTTAGCGATTTGCGAATATGCACCGCCGCGGCCTTTGGGTCGCCCATATCGTGTAGGCAGTCGAAGCAGGTGATCAGATCGAAGTCACGCCCGCCAAAATCTTGCGCCCGGCCGACCTCGAAACTCAGGTTCGTCAGTCCGTACGACAGGGCATGCGCGGTCGCGGCGGCAATCGAGGCTGGATGGAAGTCGTAACCTATGAAGCGGGAGGCGGGGAACGCCTGCGCCATCAGGATCGTCGACAGACCGTGCCCACACCCAACGTCGGCCACCGATGCCCCTGCCTTCAACTTGGCTACGACACCGTCAAGCGCCGGCAGCCAGTCCTTCACCAGGGCATTGACATAACCCGGCCGAAACAGACGTGACACGGCGCAAAACAGACACCCTGCCTGATCGCCCCAGGCAACGCCTCGCCCGGTCTTGAAAGCCGATTCCACTTTTGGCTGGTTCTCGACCATAGCAGCCGCGGTGTCGAACCCGCCAATCAGATGGACCGGGCTGTCGGATTCGGCAAATACGAATGACTGCTCGGGCGTCAGCGAAAACCGTCCATGTTCATAGTACACGTAGCCGGACGCCGCCTGCGCCGACAGCCATTCACGAACGTAGCGACGCGCGCATCCTGCAGCATCGGCAAGTTCGTCGGCCTTCGCAGGGCCGATTTCCTTGAGCGTTTTGTAGAGACCCAGCGCATCTCCGATCCGAACCAGCGGCACGCTGACTGCACCACCAAGGTCTGCCAGAACGCGGCCTACCAGTTCATTGAGCTTGGTTTCATTGAGTTGCGTCATGTCGGGTTCCTCCTGATCTTCGGACGACGGCTTGTCGTTCCGTCGATTCCGAGGATGAGCCCCCCTCTGATGATGGGCATGATGCAGCGGTCCCGTGGGGGAAGTGAAAGCGAACGCAAATAGGGACAGAAGTCCCTTGTTTGTGGTCTGCGAGGAACTCAATCGGGCTGGGGCGCTCGTTCTCTGTCGGAGAGCGTCATCACGATTGCCTGCGATCGGCTGTGGACGCCGAGCTTGCTGAAGGTCATCGACAGTTGATTGCGCACGGTCTTCACGCTCTTGCTCAAGCGCTGCGCGATCGCGCGGTTGTCCAGTCCCTGTTTGACCAGATCAAGAAGCGCCGCCTCTGCAGGTGTCAGGCCAGCCTCTCGGATTGCGCGTGGCTGCCTGGGCCGCTCATGTCCGAGGAAGGCATCGAGTTCATCCTGGAACACCTTCCAGGCTGGCTCGGTCGGCAGGAGAACGTGATTTTTGCTTTCAAGCGGCAGGAAGCGGGCTCCAGGGATCGCTGCGGCAAGCTTGCAGCCTTCATCGAACGGCACGCGCATGTCCCCGCGGCTGTGCGCGATCAACGTCGGGACGCGGAGTTTTACCGCGAGGTCGAGGACGTCGATCCCTTGCATCTGCCAGAGCAGGCGGGCGGCTACGTCGGCGCTTGCCGTCACGCGCTCAAGATCGCCCCACCAGCGATGCTGTTCTTGTGTCCCGTTGGGAATGAAAAGGTTGGTGAAGAACTGGCAGAACGCAGGATTTTCACGTCCCCAGCCGATGCGCACGAAATTGACGAGTGTTTCGGCTTCCAACCGCTCGGCCTCGGTGTGTGCTCGAACTCTCGCACCTTGGCCATAGGCATTCAGCAGCACCAGATGCGACACCCGCTCAGGATGCCGCAGCGCATAGGCGATGCTGAGAGCGCCGCCTTGCGAAAGACCGAGCAGAACGAAACTTGGCTGCTCAATGGTCGCCGTCACGGCGTCCAGGTCTGCGTGCCACGCTTCGATCGAGAGGTCGGCGACATGGCGATCCGACAGACCGCAGCCGCGTGGATCGTAGCGAACAAACTGGTTGTGGGCCGAAAGGGCCTGGAGCCATGGCCGCCAAACCGGGCTTGCGAGATCATAGTCGACATGGCTCAGCCAGTGCGCCGCCCGAACGATCACCTTGCCTTCCCCGCACGATGCGACAGCGATGCGGGTACCGTCCTCGGACGTGCAGAACCGTATGCTCTGGCTGAGTTTCATCACCCCAGAATATCGCAGTGGGACGCCACGCGACAGACCGGTCTCCGCCGACGCAGAATCGTTTCCGTTTCAGAGAGACAATCCGGTGAAGGAGCGTCGCAACCGCCGCTCCTTCGCCTGATCAGAAAATCGAATTGGTGATCGCCTTGACCGGTCCAAGCAGCACCGATCCGTCCGGCACGCCGGCGTCGATCGGAATCGCCTGTCGGTTGGCCGTCGCCACCATGGGTTGGCTGGCGTCGCTGGTCACGACGACCGGAGTCTTCGAGGGCACGCGATCATAGAGGTCGATAATGTCCTGGTTCATCAGACGCACGCAGCCTGACGAGACCGACTTGCCGATCGACCGCCACTCAGGCGAGCCGTGCAGACGATAGAGCGTGTCGACATTGCCCTGGAACAGATAGAGCGCGCGTGCGCCGAGCGGGTTCTTCAGGCCGCCGGGCATGCCGCCATTGTCGGCGCTATAGGGCTTCAATTCCGGCTGACGGGCGATCATTTCATCCGGCGGCGTCCACTTCGGCCATTTCTGCTTCCACTGAACGACGGCGTCGCCGGACCATTCGAAGCCGGCGCGGCCAAGGCCGACGCCGTAGCGTATCGCCTGACCGCCTGGACGAACCAGATAAAGGAAGTGGCCGGTGGTATCGACGACTATGGTTCCCGGCTTCTGTCCCGTCGGGTCGGGAACGATCTGACGCAGGAACTGCGGATCGATCTTGTCGACGGGGATGGCCGGCAAATCGAAGCCGCCGTCGCTGACAGCGGCGTACATCGTCACATAATCGGCCAGAGGCGGCTCGACATAGGTTGGTGGCGGCGGCTCGACCGGACCCGGCCCGGTGGTAGCGCATGCGGAAACCGCGATCGAAGCGGCGCCCAGGGCTGCGGCGTTGAGAAAGCCGCGACGGCTCAGGCGAAAAGATTCGATTTCGGTTATGGACATGGTTGCCTTCTTTAAGTCTCAAATCGCAACAAAACGTGAATTCGCCGACAGTTGCGCGGGTGCCTGACAACACCTGGGACGATAGGCGGTTCCGATTCTGGCCCGAACGTGGGCAAACAAAGGCGAAGCTGTGACCAGGCTGCTACTGTGGCGCCAGAGACACAGGTTTCCTAGCTGCCGGGCACAAGGGCTTCGAGCGACGGCAGGATAAGGGCCGGTGGAAAATCCCGGTATTCTTCGGGCTGGTTGGAGCGGTTGATCCACACCGTGCGAAAACCGAATTTGGTGGCGCCAGCAATGTCCCAGCGATTGGACGACTGAAAGGAAACCGCGCCGGGGTAGAGGCGCCAGCCGGTGGCGACCATATCGTAGACCGCCGGGTCGGTCTTGAAGCGCCGCACCCTATCGACGGAATAGATGTCATCCAGAACCTGGTCGAGCGCGGCGGACTTGACCGCCGCCTGCAGCATTTCGGGCGAGCCGTTGGACAGGATCGCCAGCCTCGCTCCCGAAGCCTTGAGCGCCTTGAGCACGGCCGGCACTTCCGGATAGCAATCCAGCCGCCAGTAGGCATCCAGCAATATCGCCTTGAGACCGGGGTCAGCCGAGGGAACTTTGCGCAAGGCGAAATCGAGCGCCTGTTCGGTCAGTTGCCAGAAATCGGCATAGGCGCCCATCAGCGTGCGCACCCAGGAATATTCGAGCTGCTTGGCGCGCCAGATATCGGACAACAATTGGCCGTCCGGCCCGATCCGGTCGGCATGACGACGCACGGCGGCATGCACGTCGAACAGCGTGCCATAGGCGTCGAAGACATAGGCGGCGTATTGCATGACAACAGTTTTGAGGGCAGGTGCGACAAGGTGCAAGCTTTGATTGCATTGCGCCCCGGCACTGGCCTCAACAAAACTCCATGATGCCGGTTGACGGCGCCCGCCAAAGCATCTTCCAATGGCCGTCACACGAGACCGATTGAGGCGGGACCACACGATGACACTGGCGGCTGCGGCGCAATCCGCGACATGGACTTTCGTCGATGGTGATTGGCACGAGGGCAACGTCGCCATTCTGGGGCCGCGCAGCCACGCCATGTGGCTCGGCACCAGCGTGTTCGACGGTGGCCGCTGGTTCGAAGGCGTGGCGCCGGATCTCGACCTCCATGCCGCCAGGGTGAATTCTTCGGCGATCGCACTCGGCCTGAAGCCGAACATGAGCGCCGACAAGATCGTCGGGCTGACATGGGACGGGTTGAAGAAGTTCGACGGCAAGACGGCGGTCTATATCAGGCCGATGTACTGGGCCGAGCATGGCGGCTATATGGGCGTCCCGGCCGATCCGGCGTCTACCCGCTTTTGCCTTTGCCTCTATGAATCGCCGATGATTCCGGCGACTGGCTTTTCGGTGACCGTGTCGCCGTTCCGGCGTCCGACCATCGAAACCATGCCGACCAACGCCAAGGCCGGCTGCCTTTACCCCAACAACGGTCGGGCCATTCTCGAAGCCAAGATGCGCGGCTTCGACAACGCAATGGTGCTCGACATGCTGGGCAACGTTGCCGAGACCGGGACCTCGAACATCTTCCTGGTCAAGGACGGTCATGTCTTTACACCGGCGCCGAACGGCACCTTCCTGTCCGGCATCACCCGCTCGCGCACGATAACGCTGCTTGGCGAGTATGGGTTCAAGACCACGGAAAAGACGCTGTCGGTGCGCGATTTCCTCGAAGCGGACGAAATTTTTTCGACCGGGAACCATTCCAAGGTCGTGCCGGTCACGCGTATCGAGGATCGCAATCTGCAACCCGGGCCGGTGGCCAAAAAGGCGCGCGAACTCTATTGGGATTGGGCGCATTCGACTTCCGCTGCTTGAGCGGATAAAAAGGCGACCGACGCTTCATCCGGAGTTGTCCCAATCCATTCCAGACCTATCTTACTCCGGTGTCGACACCGGATTTTTCCACGAGGGAGTACTATCCATGGCCTTTGAATTGCCCGCTCTGCCTTACGACTATGAGGCCTTGCAGCCTTACATGTCGAAAGAGACGCTGGAATATCACCACGACAAGCACCACAAGGCGTATGTCGATAACGGAAACAAGCTCGCCGCCGAGGCAGGCTTGGGTGATCTGTCGGTCGAAGAGGTGGTCAAGCAGTCGTTCGGCAAGAATGCCGGCCTCTTCAACAATGCCGCCCAGCACTACAACCATATCCATTTCTGGAAGTGGATGAAGAAAGGCGGCGGCGGCAACAAGCTGCCGGGCGCCTTGCAGAAGGCAGTTGATAGCGATCTCGGTGGCTATGACAAGTTCAAGGCCGACTTCATTGCCGCCGGCACGACCCAGTTCGGTTCCGGCTGGGCCTGGGTTTCCGTCAAGGATGGCAAGCTGGCGATCTCGAAGACGCCGAACGGCGAGAACCCGCTCGTCCATGGCGCGTCGCCGATCCTCGGGGTCGATGTCTGGGAGCATTCCTATTACATCGACTATCGCAACGCCCGGCCGAAATATCTCGAGGCGTTCGTCGACAGCCTGATCAACTGGGACCATGTCCTTGAATTGTACGAAAAGGCGAAGTGATCGATTTCCAGGAAGCCCCGGTATCACCCGGGGCTTTTCTTTTTCAGTGTCCCATAAAAAGCAAAGATCTGGCAAAAGTCGTCCGGGGAGGGAATTTTCCACCTACGGCATCCGTTAACGTCCTGTCCCGAAATGCCTTCATCATGGAGCCAATTGAATGAGAAAGCTTGTTATCGCCATCTCTATGCTCGCACTCGCGGCCTCGGCGGCTTTTGCCGACCCGGTCCTCGACCGGCAGGCACTGATGAAGGAACGTGGAAAGATCGTCGGCGGCCTGTCGAAAGTTGTCAAGGGCGAGGAGCCCTTTGATGCCGCGGCTGTGCTGACGCAACTTCAGGCGTTGCAGGCGAATGCGGAAAAATTCGATGCCGATGCGCTGTTTCCGGCCGGCAGCGACACCGGCGCTACCACGGCCTCGCCGAAGATCTGGCAAGACATGGCTGGCTTCAACGCAGCCGAGGACAAATATCTCGCAGACGTGAAGGCCGCGGTCGCTGCGGCTCCCGCCGATGCCGACGCGCTGAAGGCGCAAGTCGGCGCTATCGGCTCGGATTGCGGCACCTGCCATCAAGGCTACAGAATCAAGAAGGGCTGATCACCAGCCATGGCATGGCTGAAGAAACTTGTTGGCGCCGTCGTCATTCTGGGCGGCGTCGGCGCGGTTGCCGGGTGGGTCCTGTCGGCGCCGGTGACGCTCGACAGGGAAACCCTGGCCAAGCTCGGTCCTGGCGACGCAGCCAGGGGCAAGCGCATCTTTTATGCCGGCGGTTGCACATCCTGCCATGCAAAGCCGGGCTCACAGGGCGACGCCCGGCTTCAACTCGTGGGTGGCCTTGAACTCAAGACGCCGTTCGGAACCTTCGTGCCGCCCAACATTTCGCAAGATCCCAGGGACGGTATCGGCGCATGGTCTGTCGAGGACCTCGCCAATGCCATGCTGAAGGGCGTGTCGCCTTCTGGTGAGCATTTCTATCCGGCGTTTCCCTATGCATCCTACGCGCGCATGAATCCGGCTGACATTGGCGATCTCTATGCCTTCTTGAAGACGTTGCCGGCCGTCGCCGGCAAGGCAGCGGGCAATTCGCTCGGTTTTCCCTTCAATATTCGCCGCGGCATCGGCCTGTGGAAATTGCTCTATCTCGGCGATCAGCCGGTTGTTGCCTTCCCCGAAGGCAAGCCTGATCCGGTGATGGCAGGCCGCTATCTGGTCGAAGGGCCAGGCCATTGCGGCGAATGCCACACGCCGCGCGATCTTGCGGGCGGCACGAAGAAGAACGAGTGGCTGGCGGGCGCCGTGGCCGCCGAAGGCAATGGCGTCGTGCCGAACATCACATCGGGCGAGGGCGGTCTCGCCGAATGGTCGGAGGCCGATATCGCCAACTATCTCGAAACCGGCTTCACGCCCGATTTCGATTCGGTCGGCGGGGCCATGGTCGATGTCCAACGGAACATGGCCGAACTGACGCCGCAGGACCGTGCGGCCATCGCCGCCTATCTGAAGGCGATACCGGCGCATCCAAACGGCTATCCGGCCCGCAAGAAGACGGCAAACTAGACCGAGTCTTCAGACAGGTGGCGGTCGCCGAGAAAATCGAAACCCGTCTCGAAGAAATGGTTGTAGTTGCAGGTCAGCTCTTCGCCAGGCGCGATGTCGTGCAGCGCAAAGCTCTCCTCCGGTGAGGAGACGTCGCAGTTCGGCTCGTCGGCATGGTTCATGTAGCGCGCGTCGTCGGCTTCGAAGACGATGTAGTTCGGATCGCGGCGGTCGGGATAGGAGTAGCGATCGAGATAGCTCTTCACCGGGCCGGCCGCACGTTCATAAGTCTCGACCTCGATGAGCCGATCGAACCTTGGGTCCAGCTTCCAGATCAGAGTGCCGCGAGGAATGTGGTTCTTGGCAAAGACGCCGATTCCCTGGATAGGCGATTTGTCGAGATAGACGTCGACGAGCAGCATAATGGACCTTTACGCGATTGGAGGCTGTCGGGCCGGGAAAAACCGCGCACTGGGTAGCGCGCGGTCATCGCAATTGCGAGTGAAAATGAGCAACGGGAACTTAAAAAGCCCTGATCACGCAGCCTCTTCGGAAGGCGCGTCGATTATCGTCTGGAGTCAGCGTTGCTGCAGCGCCAGACGGACGCCCAAAGCGCAGTAGATGCCGCCGACAACTTTGCCCTGCCATCGTAACACCGACGGATTTCGGCGCAGGAACGTGCCGAGCCGGCCAGCGCTCACGGCAAAGACGACCGTGCTGAAAAGGCCCAGTACGACGAAGATGGCCCCCAACACGGTCATCTGAAGCATCACCGTCCCGTTTTCAGGCCGCACGAACTGAGGCAGGAAGGCAAGGAAGAACAGAGCGGTCTTGGGGTTGAGCACTTCGGTCAGGACAGCCTGTCGAAACGCCTTCCCGGCAGAGATCGCAAGCGCGCCGGCAGCCGGGCCGCCTGGTGTTTTCTCCATGATCGCGCGAATGCCGAGATAAACCAGGTAGGCCGCGCCGATGTACTTTATGACGCTGAACAGCGTCGCCGATGCGGCGATGATCGCCGATATGCCGATCATGGCCATGACGGTGTGAAAGATGTCGCCGACAGCGATCCCGGCGCCGGTCGCGATGCCAACCTTGGTTCCGGAACTCGTTGCCCGCGCTATGGTAAGGAGCGTGGCCGGGCCGGGGATGAAGACGAAGCCGAGCACAACCGCGACATAAGCAATCAGTGTAGCGAGATCGATCATCGGTCGATTTCTCCCGTAGGCTGCGCCTTACCCATCACCTTCAGCGCGAAGGAATAGGTGTAGGCGATCTCCTCCAGCCGCGAAAACCGGCCGGAGGCACCGGCATGGCCGGAATCCATGTTGATCTTGAACAGAACCGGATTGTCCCCGCTCTTGCGGTCGCGCAGCCGGGCCACCCATTTGGCCGGTTCCCAATAGGTGACGCGCGGATCGGTGAGACCGGCCAGCGCCAGGATCGGCGGATAGTCGTGATCAGCGACATTGTCATAGGGCGAGTAGGCGGCAATGGTCCGGTAGTCGTCGGCGGACGCGATCGGGTTGCCCCATTCGGGCCATTCCGGCGGCGTCAGCGGCAGGGTCGCATCGAGCATGGTGGTGAGGACATCGACGAAGGGAACCTCGGCGACGATGCCGCCAAAACAATCCGGCGCCATGTTGGCGACGGCACCCATCAGCATGCCGCCGGCCGAACCGCCCTGGGCGACGATACGGTCATGCGCCGTGTAACGCTCCGTCACCAGATGGCGCGCGACGGCGATGAAATCGGTGAACGTGTTCATCTTGTTCTCCCGCTTGCCGTCATCGTACCAGCCATAGCCCTTGTCCTTGCCGCCGCGAATGTGAGCGATGGCGAAGACAAAGCCCCGGTCGACCAGCGAGAACCAGTTGGTGTTGAAGGCGGCCGGCACGGTGATGCCATAGGAGCCGTAGCCGTAAAGCAGGCAAGGTGCGGATCCGTCCAGCGGCGTGTCGCGATGGTGCAAAAGCGAGATCGGCACCAGTTCGCCATCGCTGGCCGGCGCCATCAGCCGCCGCGTGACATAGTGGTCCGCATCATGGCCGGATGGCACTTCCTGGGTCTTCAGCAATACCCGCTCGCGGGTGCGCATATTGTAGTCGAACACCTGGGCCGGCGTCGTCATCGACGAGTAGGAAAAGCGCATGATCTCGGTGTCGTACTCATAGGAACCCGACAGGCCGAGCGAGAAAGCCTCCTCGTCGAGGGACAAAAGATGCTCCTCGCCGCTGGTGCGGTCGTGCACGACGATGCGCGGCAGGCCCTCCTTGCGTTCGAGCCGAACCATGTGGTCCCTGAAGCCGATCACCGACAGGATCAGCCGGCCGGGCTCGTGCGGCACCAGTTCCTGCCAGTTGGCGCGCACGGGATCGCCCGCTGGTGCAGTCATGATCTTGAAGTCCTTGGCGCCGTCGGCATTGGTCAGGATGAAGAAGATATCGCCGCCTTCTTCCAACTCGTACTGCAGGCCAATCTCGCGCGGCGACACCAGTTTCGGTTCGGCAAACGGATCGTCGGCGCGCATCAGGCGGTATTCCGAGGTCTCGTGATCGTTGATGCCGATCATGATCCACTCGTTGCTGCGGGTGCCGTCGACATTCATGAAGAAGCCGGGATCGGTTTCCTCATAGATCAGCCGGTCGCTTTGCGGGCTGTCGCCAAGCGCATGGAACAGCACCTTCGACGGGCGGTGGTTGGGATCGAGACGTGTATAGAAGAAGCCGTCATTGCCGGCGTTCCAGACACCTGAACCGCCGGTGTCGGGGATCTGGTCCGCAAGTTCCCTGCCGTCGGCAAGGTCACGCACGCGAAGCGTGTAGAATTCGGAGCCCTTGTCGTCGAATGCCCACAGCAGCCTTGCGTGGTCGGCCGAATGGTCGACGCCGCCAAGACGGAAATAGGCCTTGCCCGCGGCCTCCGCGTCACCATCGAGCAGGATATGCTCGGCACCGCCGTCTCGCGGCATGCGGAAATAGCGCGGCTGCTCGCCACCAAGTTTGAAGGACGAGCCATAGGCATAGGGCCCATCCTTCATCGGCACGGAAGAATCGTCTTCCTTGATACGGCCCTTCATCTCCTTGAAAAGCTGCTTTTGCAGTTCGACCGTGTCGGCCATCAGCTTTGACTGGTAGGCATTCTCCGCCTCGAGTTCTGCGCGGATCCCGGTATCGAGCAATGACGGGTCGCGAAACATTTCCTGCCAGTTGTCGGCCCGCAGCCAGGCATAGTCGTCGGTTCGCGTGATGCCATGATGCGTGTCGGAAACCGGCCGCTTCTCGGGCGTTGGCGGGCTGACGATCGGAAATATGGATGTCTTGGTCATTGCGTCTCGCTTTGCCGGTATCTTTAATGGGCCAGTATCTTCAATGGGCCAGTATCTTGAATGGACCATCTCGAATGGAGAATATCTTGAACGGCGAATGAACACGCCGATCAGGGCAGGTTCAAGAGCCGGAGCGTATGGATTGTGTCGGCTCCAGGAGATGAGCCGGGAGGAGAGATGATGACTATTTGGTCTCGGACTGCTGCGGCTTTCGCCGTTGCTTCACTAACTCTGGCCTTTGCCGGCCAGTCTCATGCGACCGTATTCGCGGCTTGGCAAGTGGCCAATGTGCCGTTCGGCGACACGCTCAATGTGCGCAAATACCCTTCGGGCGCATCCCAGAAGCAGGCGGCATATCCGAACGGGACCGTTCTGCAGATGACCGGGCGATGCACCGGCGGAATAAACCTGCTCGACATCGCCAACCAGCCGGCATGGAAGGAGGAACAAAAGATTCGTTTTCGCTGGTGCGAAGTCTGGCATGATCCGGCCCAGAACGGCAAATTCGTCACCAGCTGGGCGTATGGCAAATACATCACGCCGCATTGATTGATCCGGCAGCAATCAGCCGATCCGCCGGATGACAGGCATGTCGCCTGATTGCTTGCGTATGACCACGGCAACCTGTGGTTTTGTGGACAAATATGAACAACCAATATTGCCCGACGATAGCCAAGCAAAATCAAACATTAAAACCCATTCCGTGGGATGCCGCGAATGTAACGGCGAGCTGACGTTGCGTCAGCCGTTGCCGACGAGCGCGCGAAATATCGATAAATTACACAATGCACGAAAGATTGAAGCTGATCGCGGAATAATTGATCAATATCGTTCAATATAGCGTAAGGGCCGAATTGACTTACTTGGTCTGGGCGCTCATTGATGTGCCCGCGACACGAATCGTAGAAACTCTACCTGCACAAAATTCGTGCGATGCCCTGCTTGTAAAAAAGGGCGCAGATCGATGTAACTCTTGTTGGGGCCCGAAGACCATGGATATTGTCGAAACACCTTCCAGAAACAGCGATGCGCTGATCGAATTGACCGCCGATGTGGTGGCCGCCTATGTCAGTAACAATCCCGTGCCGGTCGGCGAATTGCCGAACCTGATATCCGATGTCCATGCTGCGCTCGGGCGTGTGGGCGGAACCGCCGAACAGCCGCCTGCCGACAAGCAGAAGCCGGCGGTCAACCCGAAGCGGTCGGTTCATGACGACTACATCGTCTGCCTTGAAGACGGCAAGAAATTCAAGTCGCTGAAGCGCCATTTGATGACCCACTATGACCTGACACCGGACCAGTATCGCGAAAAGTGGAACCTTGACCCGACCTATCCGATGGTTGCACCCAACTATGCGGCTGCCCGGTCACAGCTTGCCAAGAAGATGGGCCTCGGCCGCAAGCGCAAAGCGCGGTAATCGCTGCCAGAGCAATTCAAGGAAAAGTGAAACGGTTTTCCCGGGAAAGCGCATAGAGCTCTCCCTTGGGGATTGCGTCAAAATAAGCCAGATCGGATCGACATCAACGGCGCCTTTGGGCGCCGTTTGATTTTTGCGCCGCGAGGCGCGGATCCGGTATGGAGGTGTCAGGCGGTCTGCTTGAGCGCTGCCTCGGCGTCGCGCTTGATACGCTTGACCATCGAGCGAAGGCCGTTGGCGCGCTGCGGCGACAGATGTTCGTCGAGGCCGAGTTCTTTCAATGTCGCTTCCGCATCGGTCTGCTGGATTTCGCTGGCGGTCCTGCCGGAAAACAGCGCCAGCATGATCGCGACCAGCCCACGCACGATATGAGCATCCGAATCGCCGGTGAAGGTGATGACTGGGTCGGCTCCAGCCCCGCGTTCGGTGGTCAACCAGACCTGGCTGACGCATCCCGGCACCTTGTTGGCGGCGCTGCGCTGCTCGTCGGGAAATGGCGGCAGCGCCTCGCCGAGTTCGATGACATAGCGATAGCGGTCTTCCCATTCCTCGAGGAACGAAAAATCGTCGCGGATCGTCTGGATCGTCGTGGTCATAATGCCGGATATAGTCACGCGGCGGCGCCGCGTCACGGAAAAAACAAGGACACCGCGGGCGTCGAGAGGGCAGACAGCCCGCGGTGCGCCGTCGAAACGGCTTAATTCTGAGGCGGCAGGTTGACGGTCTCGGGCAAGACGATTTCTTCGGGCAGGCTGCCAGTCATCGTCGACGTGTCGGGGCCGGCGGCGGACTTGTCGTCCATCATCGCTGCCGCGATCTTGGCGGTCTCCTTGGCGCGGGCGGTGATGGTGTGCATCGCCGACTTGCCAGTCTCGCAGACATCGGGTTTGCGTTCGCAAATGCCGGCGATATCGCCAACCGCTTCGCGTGCCGCAAACAAGGCCTGGATCGGCCCGACGCTTTCGCGGCCCGATTCATCGGGGCCGACAGCCAGCGGCAGCGCCAGCAGTACCAGCGAAAACCAGAAAGCCATTCTTATGAGGAAGACCATGCCCTTGCCCTCTCGTCGTGACCGGATCATGCATCCATATGGCATGACCTCTTTTGTAGGCAGGATCTTGGCACACAGGCGCAAAGGACGGCTTGCGGGCAAAGAGAGAATTTTCCTCAAATTTTAGGCAAATTCGAAACGAAGCGTTCTGCAATCGATTTGTCTCAATTGCCAGTGATTTTCCTTAACAACAAATAACCATACATCCCCATGATTTTCCTGTATTTTTCTTGGAATGTGCAAGTCCGGGTGCCGTGTGCGCCTGTCCGATAGGTGCCGTCGCCGGATAACTCTCCGTTTACTATGGCTGCATTTGCCCGTGCTTTCGGCGGCCGGCATCCCGATATTTGCCGCAGGCCAGGGCCTTGGTCGGCCCTGCCTTATCCATTCCTTAAACGCTGGATGCCAGTTTCAAAGCCAACCAGAACCATCTGCAAAGCAGAGCTGTCCACGACAAGTGCGAGTGCGTTGAGTTGAGTTCAATCAAGGCCAGATACGTTGAATTGCCTGGCGCGATTTCTGCCGGTTGCGAACGTATGGTCCATCCGTCCATCCTTGGGCGGAGCGACCGCGAGCGCCAGCGCCGTTTCATCGGCGTCATGCTCGCCGCTCCTTTCTTTGCCGCCGGCGCCGCGGTCACCCTGGTCACTTCAGGCATGGGCGTTGCCGTCACCATGGCCGCCATCTTCGCCGCCTTTGGCCTGTGCTGGTTCGTCGCCTTGCTGGTGGCGGCGACCGGCAAGATGGCGATAGCGAGTGGGCTCGCCCTGGTGCTGGCCGGCATTTCTCTCGGCAGTCTCATTGCCGCCGCGGGCGGGCTGAGTTCGCCTGTCGCCATGCTTGTCCTGGCGCTGCCTTTCGAAGCCTGGTGGATCGGCGGCTCGCGACGTGCAGCACTGTGGGGAGCCGTGTCGGCCGCTGTCGCCATCCTGGCTCAGCCTTTGGCTGGAACCGTATTTCCGTTCGCAGGAGCGCAGATCGCGGCGTGGCACTGGCTGGTGCCGTTGGCGTGGGCGCTTACGCTGATGCCGCGTGCATCGGCGTTTCAGAACACCGCCGACGCGGCTGTGGTCGACACTGCCGACCGGCTCGAAGACATCATCGATGCGGTGGTCTTGCGGGTCGCCCGCCATGGCGAGGTCCTGGACGCGTCGCCGAAAGCGCGCACGCTTTTGAAACTGCCGCCCGAACTGCTGTCTGGAAACGGCCTCTTCGATCGCGTCCATCTGTCGGATCGCGTTTCCTATCTCAGCGCAATGGCCGACATGCGCGACGGTGCGCTGTCGCGCCGGCTCGAATTGCGCATCCGCCTGCCTCAGAACGGCAATAGCCTGACGGCCGACAATTACCGCCCGTTCTCGCTTGATCTGGTGTGCGGTGAGGAACAGGGTGACGTCTTTACGCTCGTCCTGCGCGAGAATGACGAGATCGCCCGGTTGCGCGAGGATCTCGCGGCGGCCAATGAGGCGGCCGCATCCGCCGAAGTGGCGAAGGGCCGCTTCCTGGCGGTGGTCAGCCACGAACTGCGCACGCCGTTGAATGCCATCATCGGCTTCTCGGATATGCTGCTGCATGAGATGTTCGGCGGCTTCAAGGATCCGCGCCAGAAGGAATATGTCGGCCTGGTGAGGGATTCGGGCCAGCATCTGCTCGCCGTCGTAACCTCGATACTCGACGTGTCCAGGATTGAATCGGGCGTTTATGCGACCGAGCCGGAGCCGTTCCGGTTCGCGGAAGCGGTCGACATGTGCCAGTCGATGATGCAGTTGCAGGCGCAGGCCAAGAACATCGATCTGCGGGCGCAGATCGCGCCGGACGCCGGCGACATCAATGCCGACCAGCGCGCGGTGCAGCAGATGCTGATCAACCTGGTCTCCAATGCGATCAAGTTCACCCCCGACGGCGGCGACGTCGTCGTCGGTGCCAAGCGGATCGGTTCGCGCCTGCATTTCTGGGTCAGGGATACCGGCATCGGCATCGCCGAGGAGGATTTCGCCAATCTCGGCAAGCCCTTCATGCAGATCCAGAACGACTATACCCGCCGTTTCGAGGGGACTGGTCTTGGCCTTTCACTGGTCAAGGGCCTTGTGGCGCTGCACGAAGGCACGATGTCCATCGAAAGCATGCCGGGCGAGGGCACCACGGTGACCATCAGCCTGCCGGTGAACGGACCGAAGGGACATCAGGCGGAGAAGGCCGGCGTGCTGACCATGCCTGTAGCGATGGCGAAAGGGGACAGAAATGGCTCGCTCCGCAAAACAGGCTAAGGCGGTCAAGCGCCGCAGCAACGCCTTTCAGGACGGCGCTGTCGCCGTCGGCGGAATGATCTCGCGCAACCCTGTCCTGGTGGGCGGCTCGACGGCATTCCTGGTGACGCTGTTCTACGTCTCCGCAAATGCCTTGTGGTACCAGCCTTTCCCGCATGCCGGCGCATTCTTCGCGACCCGCAGCATTGCGGGCTTTCCGCACGCGGCGCCCGACGAGCCGGAAACGACGTTCAACATCGTGCGGCCATCCGGCGCGCCGGCACCGATCAAGGGCGATCCGGTTGTCGAGCAGGTGCAAGGCATATTGAAGGATCTTGATTTCTATTCGGGAACGGTCGACGGCATTTCCGGACCCAACACCCGCAAGGCTATCCAGGACTATCAGCAGAAGGTCGGGCTCAACGCGTCCGGCGAGATCGATGCGCTTCTGCTCGATCAACTGGGCGCGACGCCGAAAACCGCTTCCGTCGTACCCAGGCCGCAGCCGCGCCCGGATATGCCGGCCGCCGTTCCGGTGTCTTTGCAGACAGGTTCAGGACAGACAAATTCCGGGCAGGCGGATGCCGAGACGCAAGCGCCCGATGCCCGCATCGTCAAGATCCAGGCCGGGCTCAAGGCGTTCGGCAATGACGACATGCAGCTGGATGGTGTCGTCGGCGCGCGCACCAAGGCGGCGATCAAGGAATTCCAGTCGCTGTTCGGGCTGCCGCAGACCGGCGAGCCCGATGAGATCGTCTACGTCAAGATGCGCGAGATCGGCCTGACCAACTGACGGCTGAAACGACGGCTCGCCCAGCGGCGGAAATATCGATAGAGAACCGGCAGTTTCGGGAGCTCTCTCATGCGCGTCACATCGGATCTGTGGGTCTCGGCCCTGTTGCGCCGGGTTTTCAGCGCCGGTGGATTTGCCGCCGTGGTCAAGCGCGGCGCGACCGAGGCCGGCGCTGTGTTCGTGCTGGCGCGGGGCAGGCTGGGTGAGGTTGCCCTGTTCGGGCCGGCGCCGCAGACAAGCTATGATTCGGCCAAGCCCGACGACCGGTTTTTCACTCTGCTCGGAGCAGGCGACGATGCCGTGGTGCTCGAGGCCAGGCTGGAAAGGGAGAAAAAATTCGATCCCGACATCTGGGTGGTCGAGATCGAGGCCGGCACCGTGCCCGTCGAGGAGCTTATTTCCGTGAAGACGCCCTGAGGCCGGACGAAGCCGCCGCATCGTCGCTGTTCAAGGCGGTGCGTGTATCGCCGTTGGCAGGTGCTGCGCCGCGAACCACCCTTGAAAGGGTTTCCGCTCTCCACGACCGCATCTTGTCCTGGGCCGCTTCACGATGCAGCAGCCGGTAACGGTCGAGGAAGGTGCGGATAGCCTGCGGATGCGGGAACTGGCCGGGATAGACGGCAACCGTGATCAGGAAGGCCCTGTCTTCGCTGAGGTCGAGCGAGCGCAAGGCGGCAAGCAGCGAGGCATAATTCTGGTTGGCGGTGAGCGATCGCGCGATCTCGAAATCGATGTCGAGTGCATCGGCGAGCGCGGTCTGGAAGAACGCGGCGTTTCCCGTCAGCGCTGTCTCGCGCAATTTCACATAGGTGTCGGCGCCCTTGAAAGGATCGGCGTTCGTCGCTGCCGCCTCGTCGCCCGTGCGCATCATCGAGCGCAGCCTGCGCCGTGCATTCTCAGCCGCGATGCCGAGTGCCTGTTCCCGGGCGGGCTCGTCAGAGGCGGTTTCCGTGCTCGCTGGCGCGATCTTGTCTGCCGCGGCGGCATTCGCATCCGGTTGCGGCGCGCGCACCAGGGTTGGCCTCTCGAGGGCCCTGATCAGATCAGCGATGGTCGGGTTCAAACCCTTGCGGCGCGCGATGGCACGCGCATGCGGCAGGCCATGTCGCCCGATCAGCGCGATGAGATCGATGTCGCTGACGGCGCGTGAGCGGATGAGCAGCGGCGCGGCAATGTCGACCGGTTCCTCGCAAAGGCGGCGCACCAGGGCGGCGGGGGCGTATTCGCATTCGGAAAGGGCGGCTGCCACGTAACGGCGAGATTCGACGGACACGTCATTGAACAGCGGCAGCGTCAGGTCTTCGAGTTGACCGATCTCGCGGCGTGAAGGGCGAGTGAGCGAGCAGAATGCCGACACCGCGGCGCGGAACAGCCTTTCGGCCTTTCCCGAGTCTTTTCGCACCGCGATTTGCCTGAAGTCCGAAGATGACACGAAGGATACGCCCGTACTCGACACAACCTTGACGACGCTCGACCGGGACCGTGTCGGTTCCGAGAGTGCCAAGAACAAAGTTCAAGTTAGCGACGATCCGTTAGCGTTCCGTTAACCCTCTGCCGGCCTTAATGACATTTGGAGGCGTTGCGTTGTGCTCCGGGGAAACCGAGAGGAATGCGCGAACCATGGGCATGGTACTGTCTTTCGTGCCGCGTACGGCACCAAACACCAGAGTAAAGCAAACCGCCGAAATGCCGGCAGCGGTGATCATCTTTCCCGGCATCCGCTACGAGCGGCCGCATGCCGGCGAAGTGCGGCCGGTCGATCCCGACAAGCCGGGTTCGCCTGGACCAAAACCGGTCCCGCACCACTGAGTTTCGGCGGCCACGGACCTTTGGTCCGGGATCATGTCTAGTGCATGTCGCCCAAAAGTGACCTCGGTTTTGGGAGAACGACATGCATAAAAACAAAGATCCAAAGCGGGTCGCCTGAATCCGTTCAGACGCGACACGCTCTAGAAGTCCTGCAACTCGCAGGAACTCTGTTCGAAGAAGCGCGACACGATCGGCTTCCAGCTGCTGTCGGGCACGAAGGCGCGGATGACGAAGATGCCTTCCTCGATCGGCGCTTCGACGAAAATCGCTCCTTGAAGATCCTCTGGAAGATCCTTGCGCACGTCGATCATCTGCGCCGGCGTCAGCACGACGGCATCCAGAACGCCGCCGGTCGCTGTGTGGTCGTTGAAGGAATAGATGTTGTGGCCGCTGCGGTCATAGACCGACACCGACCAGAACGGGACATGCCCAGGTGCCTTGACGCGGACCATGCCTTCGCCCAGATCGAACCGGCAGGCCGTCGCGTAAAACAGCGGGTCGACGGATTTCACCACGGGCGCGCCACCGGCCTCGGCATCGAGCCGCGTCATCTTGTACAGATCCGACGCCATGGACAGCCGCGACCAGGCATCGCGTTCGGAAAACTCGGGCACCAGCAGCAGCACGGCGATGTGCACGATGCCGGCGCCGAGCAGACCGAGCAGGACGGCATGCAGAAGTCCGCGCATCGCAGCGTAAAAACTACGCATTGCAGCCGACCTTGACGATATGCGGCAGCGAGACGTCCGACAGGCCGGTGCTGCTGGCGATTGGCGTGTCGTAGAAGGTCAGCACGAAATACATCCTGCCGAAGCCGTCTGTCAGCAGCCAATTGCCCGGCATCGGGTGATGGCCGGCTGAAATGATCACCGAATTGTCGGGCTGGCGCACCACCCCGTAGGATTGCAGCGCCGCCAGCCGGGGTTTGCCGGTTTCGACCACGCCGAGCGACTGGTCGGCGGCATAAAGCGTCCAGAACCGTGCCGTCGGAAAATCACCCTCGATTGTGTAGGTGCATTCGCGCTTGAGCTCGGCGCCGGCCGCGTCTCGCTCGGCGACGAAGGACAGCCCCTCGGCGCGGCCGAGCGCAAGCACACCCTCGCGCGCCACGCGGGCCTTGGAATAGGGATCGGCGGCCGGTGTGCCGATATCGGGAAAGGCCGTCCATTGGCCGATCCTGATGGCGCCGACGCCATCCTGGATTTTCAGCGCATACCAGACGCTGCCGCCACCGCCGACGATGGCTATGGCAAGCGAAAGCAGCGTCAGGAAGGCAGTTTTGAGCATGAGGGGCCGGGAACACGAAGAGTTGCCGCTCGGGGATATCGCGGCGTGGGGCCTTGTGGCAAGCGGGCCGACGTAGAATTGCAGACGGCTCTCCCTTCTCCCCTTGCGGGAGAAGGTGGCCGAGCGAAGCTCGGTCGGATGAGGGGTGTTCCAGCTTGGCAATGGCGGTGATCCGGCCATCACCCCTCAACTGTCTCGGCGCCAATCACAGCGCCGATAGCGTCTCCGGCAGTTGCGGCGTACTGAGGACGGGCGCCGAATGGAACAGCGTGGTCATGTCCCGCAGCGTCTGGGTCGTGCGGCTGGACAGCACCGGCGGCCGTTCGGCGGCTGCATCGGCCGCCGCCTGATCGTCGCTCTTCTTCTGTGCTTCCTCGGCCTTGGCGGCGATCTCCTCATCGACGAAGGGCTTGTCGATGCCAGGGATCGGCTTGAGGTCGATGTTCTGGTGCGCGTAGACCATCAGTCGCTGCCACACCATCGCCGGCAGTGAGCCACCGGTCATGTTCTTGGTCGGCGTGAAGTCGTCATTGCCCATCCATACCGCCGCCGTGTAGTTGCCGGTGAAGCCGACAAACCAGGCGTCGCGGTAGGACTGCGTGGTGCCTGTCTTGCCGGCGACGACGATGTTGGGAAGTTGGGCTCGCCGCGCCGTACCCATCACCGGCACTGCCGCCAGCATGGTGTTCATCGATTTGAGCGCCTGCTCGGACAGCACCCGGTGTGGCGGCGGCGCGTCCTTGGCGAAATCATAGACCACCTCGCCGGTGCGGGTGACGAGTTGGCTGATGCCGTGCCGGGAGCCGACGAAGCCGTTGTCGGCGAACACGCTGTAGCCCGTCGCCTGGTCCATCACCGTCATGCTCGAGGTGCCGAGCACCATCGTCTTATGTGCTTCGATCGGCGATTCCACGCCCATCGCCTCGGCCATGGCCTTGATCGGGCCGATGCCGAGATGATCCTTGGCCAGCCGCACCGGCACGGTGTTGATCGACTTGGCCATTGCCATGATCAACGTGACGTTGCCGGCCGATCCGCCGTTGTAATTGTGCGGCGACCAGCTGCCCCAGCTGATCGGGCCGCCGGAAATGATGGAGTTGGGGGTGAAGCCGTGTTCCATCGCGGTTGCGTAGACATAGGGCTTGAATGACGAGCCGGTCTGGCGCAGCGCCTTGGTGGCGCGGTTGAACTGGCTGGCACCATAGTCGCGGCCGCCGACGATGGCGCGCACGGCGCCGTTGGTCTCGATGACGACGACGGCACCTTCGGTGACGTTGTACTCCTTGCCGAACTGGCGCAGGTGGAACTCCACCGATTCTTCCGCCGCCTTCTGGATGTTGGCGTCAAAGGTGGTGTGGGCGAGAAGCGAGTGCTGGCCAGGTTTGGCGATCTTCTTGACCTCGTCGAACGCCCAGTCGAGATAATAGTCAGGGCTTTTCTGTTCGCCGCGGTCGACGACATCGGCCGGATGCAGCCTGGCCTGCAGAACCTGGCCTTCGGTCATGAAACCGGCATCGACAAGGTTGGACAGCACCACATTGGCGCGCGCGCGCGCCGCCGGCAGGTTGATGTGCGGCGCATATTTGGTCGGCGCCTTGAACAGGCCGGCAAGCATCGCCGCCTCGGCCAGGTTCAGGTCCTTGACGCTCTTGCCGAAATAGAAGTCGGCGGCAGCCTCGATGCCGAACGTGCCGCCGCCCATATAGGCGCGGTCGAGATAGAGCTGCAGGATCTCCTTCTTCGACAGATTGGCCTCGAGCCACAGCGACAGGAAGGCTTCCTTGATCTTGCGCTCCAGCGTGCGCTCATTGGTGAGGAACAGGTTCTTGGCCAACTGCTGGGTGATGCTCGATCCGCCCTGGACGACGGAGTTCGCCCGCACATTCTCGAAGATCGCGCGCGACAGGCCGAGCACATCGATGCCGTAGTGATCGAAGAAGCGACGGTCCTCGGTGGCAAGCACCGCCTTGATGACGTGATTGGGCATCTCGTCGACCGGCACGGAATCGCGCTGGATGATGCCGCGCTGGCCGATCTCGTTGCCATAGCGGTCGAGGAAGGTGACGGCGAAGTCGCCCTGGGCGCGCCAGTCGCCAGCCGTGTCCTGGAAAGCCGGAATGGCCAGCGCCAGCATCACCACGATGCCGACGGCGCCGAGCGTGAAACCTTCGCTCAACAGTTCGATGATGCCACGGCGCCAGCCGTTGACGCGGAAGCGCCGCGAGAAGATCGTCGCTGATTCCCAGAATTGGCGCGCCTTGAAGCCGATCTCATAGAGCGAGGAATCGATCCACGCATCGAGCGCCAGCAGCCGGGCGGCGATCGGACCTCTTCTTTTGCGCGGTTCGGGACTGGCCATTCGGAATCCGGCTAGCAATTGCACGACCTGAGAACCGCAAACCGGCAATTTCAGGGCGATGCATTCCGGGAGACTATTCCTCCATTTTTCCAGCACTCACAAGGGCGGCGAAGACACAGTATCGGGTTTGTTGCTGATGGGGCAGGCCGGGAATACAGCCCGATGACCAACAGCACGTGAACGCAAAAGCCCGCGCCTCCAGCGGAGACGTGAGCTTTTTTATCACTGCAGCACGGGCGCGCCTCAAGCGGCTCGCAGGCTTTCTTTCGGGTGCAAATTCTGGTTCATGCGGAACAGGTTCAGCGGGTCGTAGCGCTGCTTGATTTCCAGAAGCCGTCGATGGTTGCCACCATAGGCCGCTTCGACCCGGTCGACCTCGTCCTCCGGCATGAAGTTCACGTAGGCGGTGCCGGCGGCATAAGGTTTGGCCGCCTCGTAGATTGAACGAGCCCAGTCGGTGCAAGCCTTGTCCATCGTCGGTTCGCGCCAGCGGGCGTGAACGTTCATGACGAAATGCGAACTGCGCTGTGGGAACGCCGTTGCGTCTGCCTTGACACGACCTGCCGCGCCGCCGACATGGCCGATAAATATCTCGCATTCCGGTCCCGGCAGCTTGGCTATTGCCCCCCTGACGACCGCAGCCGCCTCCTCGGAAAACTCGGTGAAGTCATGGCTCTTCCAGTAGTTGCGGGCGCCGGGCGTGAGCAGTGGGTCGAATGCCTGCTGCCAGCCGGTGAACGGGCTGGGGCCCACGACATCGGCAATCGGCGTGCCGATGGCTCGAAGCTCTTGCGTCGCCTTTTCACCTGCCTCGATGTCGCCGCAATAGCACATGGCCAGAACCAGAACCTCCTTGCCATGCCATTCCGCGGGCAGGAAGGGCAGCGGCGGCGCCTGCCGCATGACTACCCAACAGGTCAACTCGTCAGGAGCGGTTTCGAGCGCCTTGCGATACTCCCGCAGCACCTTTTCGGCATCGGCGAAGGGATGGACGACAAGCCCTGCCAGCACTTGCGGTCCAAACTCATGGAGATGGAACTCGAATGCCGTGACGACGCCGAAATTGCCGCCGCCGCCGCGCAGCGCCCAGAATAAATCGGGATTTTCAGTCTTGCTGGCCCGGAGCAGTTTGCCGTCGGCGGTGACCACATCGGCGGAGGCAAGATTGTCGATGGTCAGGCCGAATTTGCGGGTGATCCAGCCGAAGCCGCCACCCAGCGTCAGGCCGGATATGCCGGTGGTCGAGTTGATGCCGGTCGGCACCACCAGCCCAAAGGCCTGCGTTTCCTTGTCGACATCGGCAAGCGTCGCGCCAGGCCCGACCCATGCCCGCCGCGCAGCGACATCGACCCGCACCGATTTCATCAATGACAGATCAATCATCAGGCCACCATCGCAGACCGCACTTCCGGCAATGTTGTGGCCGCCGCCGCGCACGGAGACGAGAAGCCTGTTCTCCCTGGCGAAATTCACGGCACTGACGACATCGGAAGCGCCGACGCAGCACACGATCAGCCCGGGCAGCCGGTCGACCGTGGCATTCCAGACGGTCCGTGCTTCGTCGTACGCGGCATCGCCTTCGCTCAGCATTTTGCCGCGCAATTGTGCCGAAAACGCTTCCAGGGCTGCGGCGTCGATTGTCGTTTTTCCGCGTTCAAGCGTGGTGAGGCTCATGGTGTTCATGGTTTCCTCCCGATTTGCAGATGAGCTGTCCTCTCCCAAAAGACGTTCTTACTGTGCGCTTATATTAGCTATCGCGCAAGTTTCGCGTCGGCCAGCGTTGCGACTCGCAAGCGGGGCACATGGTGCCGCCAGCCGGCGATCTCAGCCGTTTTGCGCGCGCGACCTTGCACCCTCGGCCGCCAGGATGCCGATCATGCTGATGCGAATGTGAGCGAAGCAGCGTAGCGCTATCCCACTCCTCAGGCCGGTTCGCGCTTCAGCGCCTGCGCCATGCAGTGGATGCCGCCGCCGGTCTTCGAGATCTCGCTCATGTCGACGGCCGCGACCTCGAAGCCGCGCGCCTTGAGCTGACCGATCAGCGCCTGGCTGGAGGTCGGCGCGATCACCCGGTCCCTGCCCAGCGACATGAAGTTGCAGCCCAGCGCCATCGTATCCTGGAACGGCACGTCGATGATCTCGTGGCCCTTGCCCTTCAACCAGTCGACAATGCCGGGTTCGGTGCAGGCGAGGCAGACAGCGGTCAGTTTCTCGGCGATCGGCACCACCATCAGGTCGATATGGACGTAGTATTCGTCGATGAAGGCGATGCGGGTTTCCCAACCCTCCTTATCGAACCAGGCCTGTACCTGGCGCGCACCTTCCTCCTGCGTGCGGGCGCCGCCGCAGCCGATCAGCACGACGCCGTCCTCGATGACGTTGAAGTCACCGCCCTCGAACGTGCCTGCGGTGACCATGTCGTAGATCGGGATGCCGAGCTTTTCGTAGGTGCGGATCGCGGCATAGTTCTCGCCGCGCCGCCACCAGTTGGCCATGGCGGTGATGAAGGCGCCGTAAGGCGTCATGACGCTGGAATCGCGGGAATAGACCTGCATCGGCAGCTCAGGCGTCGGCTCGTGCCAGTGGATGTTGACGCCGAAATGCTCGTAGGCGGCGACCAGGTCCTTGTGCTGCGCCTGGGCGATCTGGACGTTGCAGGGCGCCTCGCGCAGATGCTTTCGCGACAGCGAGCTGGTTGACAGATGGCGCAGGAAATTGGGTGAGCCAAGCAGGACGTCGGTCAGCACGTCGGTCTCGTTGGCGAAGCCCCAGGCGGTCAGCGGCTCGGTGCCGCCGGCGGGGTTGCGGCGCTGCAGTGAAAACGGTTCGGCGACGATGCGGTCATGAACGGTCATGGGGTTCTCCTCGTGAGGCAGCTTGGGGTGTCTGGTTGCTCGGTATCCACCAGTCCCGTCCGCGCGGGGTGGTGACATATTCAGGCCAGCGAAATCCAATCGGCGGTTCGTAATCGCAGAGCGGCGCGATCCAGTTCGAGCCGCCGATTCCGCCGCCGGTGCGGGCGACGAATTCATTCATCGCCGCATCGCGGGCGGTCTGGTCTTCCAGCAGGCGGAGCGCCGCCAGCGCGACCGTCTTGGACGCGCAGATGACCATCGGGTCGATCGTCGCCGAAATGCCGCCCAGCGCATTCATCACCCAAGCCGGATAGGGGTAGCCGGTCTCCGAACGCAGCGCCGGGCGGGCGACATAGAACCGCGCCGTCGGCGTATGCCAGCTCATGTCGGTGTAATCGTCGGAGGTCGAATTGACTTGCGAGGGCGGCAGATCGCGGCGCAGGATCGCTTCCGCCGCCTGCGGCTCGATCAAGCGCTCGAGTTCTTCGATGAACGGCTCGTCGCTCGCCATGCGCCCGGCATTGACCTGTATCTCGCGGGCAACTGCCTTGGCGTCCTCGTCCCAGCGCGGCGGCCCAGCCGTCGACAGCGCTTCATAGGCGATTTCGGCCATGGCATGGTTGGCAAGTCCCGGTCGTGACTTCGACACCCAATGCCGCTCATGGCGGCAGCCGCTCATGCTGGCAGCGGCCTCGGCATTGCGGTCGAGCACCGTGGTGACCTGCTCGGCCATAGCAAGCGTCGGCACGCGGATCATGTACTGGATCTCGGCCAGCCCCGCCGGCAAATTGTCGGCGGTTGCTTGCCCCGCCGTCAGGATCGCTTCGCTGATCGACCAGCCGCCCTGGTGCGGCAGCATGGAATCGCGCAGAGCCTTGGAGGCCATGTACATCATCAACAATGCGTCGTTGGCGCCGGGGGCGCGCGCCGCCGAATGTGCTTGCGGAATGGGTGCAGCACCCGCAGCCAGCGCCCAGCGCTCCGGTTGGTCGCAGATGAAGCGATAGATCATCGCGTAGGCCGCGCCGCAATGCGTGTCCCAGCGCGCCGTGTTGCAGAGCGGCAGCATGTAGAACGGATGAAAGGAGATCATGCCGGCAAGGCCGTCATAATAGCCCTTGGCGGCATGGATCGGCTTTGACCCGCGCACCTTTTCCGCCGGCTCGCCGGTGAAGCGCAGCGTGCCTGATATGCCGTGGCGCTGCATCGCCGCCTTGGTCGCCAGCAGCCCGCCGAGGCTCGAAATCCCGAGGCCGGAATGCGGGTCGGTGTGGCCGCCGGCCTGGTTGCCAAGTCCCCGGCGCGGACGCTCGACCGTAGCGGCATCCTGGCAATTGCCCGGCACCGCGTCGTATTCGGCGTACATGCCGATGGTCGGGCCGGGGCCGTTGGTCCAATGCGCGCAGAAGGCGGTCGGCATGCCGGCGGAGCCTTCTTCGACGGAAAAGCCTTCGAGTTTCAGCCGCTCGACATACCAGGCGGCTGATTGATACTCCCGCCACGCGGTCTCGCCGTAATCGAAGATGGTGCGTGTCCACGCGGACAACAACGGCTGGATGCCGTCGAGACAGGCAAGGGCGGTTGCTTGCGCCGAGGTGGCCACCGGTTTCTCCATGGCATGAGAAGAAAGCAGTGAAGCGGGTCGCTAAAAAGTGATATGTTTTCCCGGTTCGTGCAAATTCGGTTCACCTGAGGTTCCTTGCGTATACCATCGACACAAGCGCTGCGTGCGCTCGACAGCTTCGCCCGGCACGGCAGCGTCTGGCGCGCCGCCGACGAGTTGCACCTGACCCGCAGCGCTGTTAGCCATCAGCTTCGCCTGCTGGAGCGCGACCTCGGCTTCGACCTGCTCGAACGCATCGGCAAGGGCGTGGCGCTGACGCCGCGCGGCCAGCGCTACGCCAGCGATGTGCGCAAGGCGCTCACCGTTCTGGGCGACGCGGTGACGCGCGATGCCGGCACCGGAGTCGGCGGCTCGTTCGCCGTCAGTTGCACGCCCGGCTTCGCCTCGCTGTTCTTGTGCACCCATATCGGCGAGTTCCGGCAGATGTATCCTGACGTGGCGCTGCGCATCCTGACGCCGCGCCGGCTCGACGATGTCAGCAATGCCGATGCCGATGCCTTCATTGCGTTTGGTGTCGGCAATTGGCCGAACCGGGCGGTCGAGCCGCTCTGCGAAATCTCGTTCACGCCGCTCTGCAGCCCGACGCTGCTCAACAAGGTCGGCGGTTTTTCCCGGCCGTCGGACGTGCTGCGCGCCAACCTGCTGCATCTCGATGACACCGAGGATTGGGCACGCTGGCTGGCGCTGTCCAAGGTGGAAAACCCCGACATTGAGGGCGGCATCTTCTTTTCGGACATGAACCTCGTCTTTTCGGCGGCGATTGCCGGCCAGGGCATCGCCATGGGCGACGAACTGACCAGCCGGCGGGCGCTGAGCGAGGGCCGGCTGGTCAGGCCGTTCGACATCGCGATCAAGTCGCCGCGCTCCTATTTCCTGGTCTCCGAACACGCCAAGGCTTCGCATCCGGTTCTGGAAGCGTTCGCAGGATGGCTGCGGTCGAAACTCCAGGAGAACCGCATTCTGCCGTATTGAGGGCAGTTGGCGACATCTCGCCATAGATGAATGAAATTTGCCGATCACGCGAAAACTATTCGGTTGCGGTGAGCCGGCACCCTGCCTACGATTTCGACAAGCGTTAGGGAAAGGGCAGTATGCAGCAACCCGGCCGTGCCGCAGAGATCAAGGCAATCGGGATCGGCAAGAGCTTCGGCTCGTTCCGTGCGCTGGACAATCTGTCGCTCGATATCGGCCGTGGCGAGTTCCTGACCCTGCTCGGGCCGTCCGGTTCGGGCAAGACCACCTTCCTGATGATCCTTGCCGGCTTCGTGCAGCCGACCGAAGGCAAGCTGTTCAGCGACGGCGTCGACATCACCGACCGGCCGGCCGAGCAACGTGCCGCCGGCATGGTGTTCCAGGGCTACGCGCTGTTCCCGCATATGAGCGTCGAAGCCAACATCGCCTTCCCACTCAAGGTGCGCAAGAAATCGGCCGCCGACATCAAGCGCCGTGTCGGCGAGATGATCGAGCGCGTCGGCCTCAAGGGCCACGAGAAAAAACTGCCGGCGCAGTTGTCAGGCGGTCAGCAGCAGCGTGTGGCGCTGGCCCGCGCGCTGGTGTTCGAACCGGGCGTGCTGTTGCTCGACGAACCGTTTTCCGCGCTCGACAAGGGCCTGCGCGGACAGATGCAGGCCGAGATGAAGCGGCTGCACCAGGAGACCGGGACCACCTTCGTCTTCGTCACCCACGACCAGAGCGAGGCACTGGCGCTGTCGTCGCGCGTCGCCATCTTCAATCACGGCAAATTGCTGCAGGTTGGACCGCCCGACGAGGTCTACGACCGGCCGGACAACCGCTTCGTCGCCGAGTTCCTCGGAGAGATCAACATGCTGCCGCTAAAGGGGGTCAAGCCCGCCGGCAATGGCTCGACTGGCCTGTGCGAAGACCGCGCGGTCAGCATGGGCTGCAAGGCCGAACTCGTGCGCGGCGATGCCATCCTGGCGATCCGGCCCGAATACATGTCGATATCGAGCGAGGCGGCAGATGGTGAGAATGGGATCGCCGCTACCGCCACCAACTCCACCTATCTCGGCGCGGCAACGCGGCTCGACCTGACGACGCGGCAAGGCGCCAAGGTCACGGTCTCGGTGCCGAACGAGGTGGCTGCCGCGGCGTTGAGCAAGGGCAACTCCGTCTGGCTCACCTGGCCGGCGGAAAAGGGTTTCCTCCTTCCGCATGGAGGGCAATGACGAACGGTGTGGCGAGATATCGCAGCACCGTTTTCCGCCACTATCAACAACAAAAAAGGGGAACTGACATGACACATGATACCAAGAAACAAGCCATCGAGAACCTGTCCGCCAGGGCAGGCCGCGGTGAGATCTCGCGCCGGCAGTTCACGCAGCTGGCGGCACTCGTGCTGGCCGGCACGCCGATGCTGCTGCGCTCGACAGGTGCCTTTGCGCAGGCCAAGGAACTTGTGCTGGTCAACTGGGGTGGCGATGCCATCACTGCCTACGATGCCGCCTATGGCCAGGCCTTCACCAAGGACACCGGCATCACCGTCAAGATGGACGGTTCGGGTCCGACCGAAGGCGCCATCGCGGCGCAGTTCAAGAGCGGCGCGCCGACCTGGGATCTCGTCGACGTAGACCCGTTCTCAGCCATCACGCTCGGCGCCCAAGGGGCTCTCGAGCCGATCGATTACAACATCGTCGACAAGAAGAAGATGCGGCCCGGCTTTGGTTGGGAATACGCCGCCTCGACCTATTTCTTCTCCTATGTCATCGCCTATGATTCCGAGAAGTACGGCAAGGACGCGCCGACCGGCATGGCCGATTTCTTTGATGTGAAGAAGTTCCCCGGCAAGCGCTCGCTCTACAAATGGGGCGTGTCGAGCTGGGAAGCGGCGCTGCTCGCCGACGGTATCGCGCCTGCGTCGCTCTACCCGCTCGACCTGAAGCGCGCCCATGACAAGATCGCCGCCTTCAAGGAAAACGTCGTTGCCTATTGGGGTGGCGGCGCCGAAAGCCAGAGCGTGCTGCTCAATGGCGAGGCCTCGATGGCGATCGTCTGGTCGACCCGTGCATCACTGATCGAGCAGGATAGCGGCGGCAAGATCAAGTTCATCTGGGACCAGGGCCTGATCTCGCCCGGCGCGCTGGCCGTGCTCAAGAACAATCCCGGCGGCAAGGACGCTGCGATGAAGTTCATCGCCAGTGCCCAGGACCCTGAAAAGCAGCTGGTCATGTTCGACAAGCTCGGCCAAGGTCCTGCAAACCCGGCGGCAGACGCGCTGATCCCTGCCGACAAGAAGCGCATCAACCCGGTCGATCCCGAGAACATGAAGAAGCAGATCGCGCTCGACATGGACTGGTACGCCAAGAACTACGGGCCGGCGCTCGACGAATACACCAAGATCATCTCGGCCTGATCAGGGCAGGGGTAATCGGGTCGACATGAGATCCTATCTCTCCGACAGGATGGGCGCGGCGCTGTTGATGGCGCCGCTGCTCCTGTTTCTTGTCCTGGCCTATGCCTGGCCGTTCCTCGGCGTCGTCAAATGGAGCTTCACGCTGCCGACGCCCGGCCTCGGCCAGTATGAGGCGCTGCTTACCGACGATCTCGTGCAGTCGGTGTTCATCCGCACGCTGCGCATCGCGGCGGTCGTCACCGTGGTTTCGGTGGCCGCTGCCTACGCCATCACCGTTGTCTGGGTGCGTGGAACCCCGGCACAGCGCCTGGTCGCCGAGTTCTGCATTCTCGTTCCCTTCTGGATTTCCGTGCTGACCCGTGCCTTCGGTTGGGTGGCGCTGCTCTCCAATCGCGGCCTGATCAACAGCTGGCTGCAGGCGATCGGCTTCATTTCCGAACCGTTGGCGCTGGTGCGCAACGAATTCGGCGTCATCGTCGGCATGACGCATTTTCTCATTCCTTTCGCCGTCTTCCCGCTGGCATCGGCTATGCGCAGCCTCGACGACCGCGTGCTCCTGGCCGCGCGCGGGCTCGGCTCCAGCCGCATGCGCACCTTCTGGACAGTGTTCGTGCCGATGACGCGCTCCGGCATCATCGGCGCGGCGATGATCGTGTTCGTCTTCTCGCTCGGCTTCTTCGTCACGCCGGCGATCCTCGGTGGCGGCCGCAGCGTCATGATCGCCGAGCTGATCTATCTCAGGATCTTCCAGAGCCCGGACTGGGGCCTGGGGGCGGCGATCAGCGTCGTGTTGGTGCTGTTCGTCGGCGCGCTGATGGCGCTTTTGTTCCGATATGTCAGACCGAAGCAGTTGATCTGATGCCGACCTACCGCCCCGGTCCCGTCTCGCTGATCATCGCCGCCCTCGTGGCGCTGTTCCTGCTGATGCCGCTGCTCGCCGTCATCCCGGTGTCGCTGACGCCGAGCCGCATGCTGGCGATGCCGTCGGGCGAACTGTCGCTGCGCCACTACCGGGCGCTGGTCGAGGACCCGCGCTGGCTCCAATCGATCCTGCTCTCAATCCGCATCGGTGTCGTCAGCAGCGCCTTTTCAACCGTGCTCGCGCTGTGCTTCAGCCTCGGCGTCTGGATGTTCCAGCCCCGCTTCACCGCGGCCCTGGTCGGCTTCGTGCTACTGCCGATGGTGGTGCCGCCGGTGGTCTCGGCGATCACGCTCTACTTCCTGCTGACCTCGATCTCGGGCTTCAGCACGTTCTTCGGCTATGACACATGGCTCGGCGTCGCCATGGCGCATTCGGTGATGACGGTGCCCTTCGCCACCGTGCTGATGCTGGTCTCGCTCAGCCAGCTCGACCGGCGCATCGACCTTGCCGCGCGGGGCTTAGGGGCCACTGTGTGGGAGCGCGCCACTCGCATCATCATGCCCAACATCAAGTTCGGCATCATCACAGCGGCACTGCTCTCCTTCGTGCTGTCGTGGGAAGAAATCGGCGTCACCCTGTTCATCACCTCGGTCAACGCCATCACCCTGCCGAGGCTGATGTGGATGGGCCTGCGCGACAACATCGACCCGGCGATCGCCGCGCTCTCGGTGATCCTGATCATCATCACCGTGCTGGTGCTGGCGGTGCGCAGCTTCGTGGCCAGGCAGCGCGGAGCCTAGACAAACCGCACCGAGATGCGGCCAAACCGGCCGAGATCGCCGGTGACTTCGTCGCCTGCCTCGACGCTTATCGGCGTCACGCAGGTGCCTGTAATCACCACCTGTCCCGGTTGGAGCGCTATGCCCAGGCCCGACAGCTCGTTGACGAGCCAGGTGAGCGCGATGCGAGGATCGCCCAACACGGCCGCTCCCGATCCGCTATGTTGCGACCTTCCGGAAACGGACGCGACCACGGGGTGTTTTGCAAGATCCACGCCGCGCCAGTCGTCTTCCGCCGCCTCGCCGATGACAAACAGATTGGCGCAGGCATTGTCCGCAATGAGCTGCGGCGCCCCGACGGCGCAGAAATCGTCATAGCGTGAGTCCGGAATTTCGATCGCCGGGTGCAAGGTCGCCACGGCTTTCATCACTTCGGCGATTTCATAGGGCGCAGGACGAGGCGGCAACTCGCGGCCGAAGCGGAAAGCGAACTCGATCTCGGCCACGCGCATCTTGCTCGTCGCCAGCGAAACGGTCCCGCCGACCTCCACCGCTTTTTCGGCCAGGAGACGTCCGGCCATCGGCCTGTCGACGTTGATGTGCCTTTGTCCGGCCAGACTGGTCGCGGCAATCTTCCAGCCGAAAAGCGAGGCCGCCGAGCGATCCAGGACATGCGACTGGATGGCGTAACCTTCGAGCCGTGTTTGTGGGCGCAACGCCTCAGGTATGGCGCCGAGACGGGTGCCCTGGTCCCAGTGGCCTACCAACAACCGCGAGGCAGCCCTGGTCTTTTCTGCATCGAGCATCATCAGCTTCCGAAATTGCTTCGTGGATCGTCATGCGACCCTGTAGCGAGAATATGTAACCAGGAATCGAGAGTCCATGTTCGCGGCGCGGTGCCCGCGGACGATGGTGTTGGCAAAGTCGCCCTTTCGAGATCATCGGCATCCATCATTCCGATGACGAATCGCCATCGCCTCCGCGCGTCGAATGGCTATATTTGTCAGAACACGCAGAACGCGGACAGCTTCCGAAAAGCAATAATCGGCAGCGCAGGAACTGGAGGAAAAGACGATGACCGCGCCAGACGATTTACAGCAGGCACTGTTTCTCAGGCTGAAAAGCGATGCATCGCTGTCGGCCTTGCTGGGCGGCGCCGGACTGCTCGAACGGCCAACCGACAATGCCGCTTTTCCGTACGTGACCTGCGGCCAGACCTCCGCTTTTGACTGGGATACGAGCACCGAGAACACTGATGATCAGTTGATTACGCTGCATGTCTGGTCGAAAGCCCATGGCGACGCCGAAACGCTTGCCATCATGGCCGCCATCCAGGCGCGCCTTGCCGACGCAGCATTGGTGATTGGCCCTCGCGGCCAGACACGACTGTCGCTGGAATTCGCCGAAGCCCGCCATGACGAGGATCTGCTCGTCCATCACGGGCTGCTGCGTTTTCGCGCGATAACGCAGGAAAATGCCTGATGCCCTTTCAATATGGTCAAAACCGAGTCTAGACTGGACTTTCGCGGGATTTCACCTGTTCGAGGCGGTGAAATTCCAGGTTGATTGTCTCGCGTTGCAGGGGTGTGGCGAGGATGTTTTCAGCGGCATTCACCGTTCATTTCACGTTCAGCACCGATACGTTACAACGCCGGTCATGAAAACGCTTCGCTCCCACTTCCGAATCGCGACACTGGCGCTTTGTGCTGCCGGGCTGTTCGCGTCGCGGGCGATGGCGATGCCGGTCATCGCGCCGCCCGACCTGGCCAGTCCGATCGTACTGGCGGCGTCCGATTGCTACGCCATCGGCCAGCAGGTGGCCGAGCAGAATGGCGGAACGCTGGCCAAGGCCTCGCAATCGACGCGCGGCGGTCAGCCTGTCTGTGTCATCGTGGTGCTCGTTCCAGGCAAGGACGGACAACGTCCGCGCCGTTCCGAGATCGTCGTTCCGCTGAACTGACCCAATCAACCTTAGGCTACGTTTCCCAGGCCGCCGGAATCGGCCTATATCTGCCCCAGTCTTCAATCTGACAAAGCTCTTCAATCTGACCAAGCCCTTCAATCTGACAAAGCTCTTCAACAGGTATCGAACTCCGCATGCGTGTACTCGTCGTCGAAGATGACAAGGATCTCAATCGGCAGATATCGGATGCGCTGGTCGATGCCGGCTATGTCGTCGACCGCGCCTTCGACGGCGAGGAAGGGCATTTCCTTGGCGACACGGAGCCCTATGACGCGGTCGTGCTCGATATCGGCCTGCCGCAGATGGACGGCATAAGTGTGGTCGAGCGCTGGCGGCGCGGCGGCCGCAAGATGCCGGTGCTGATCCTGACGGCGCGCGACCGCTGGAGCGACAAGGTCTCCGGCATCGATGCCGGCGCCGATGACTACGTCACCAAGCCGTTCCACATCGAGGAGGTGCTGGCGAGGTTACGAGCCCTGATCCGGCGAGCAGCCGGCCATGCCTCGTCCGAACTGATCTGCGGGCCGCTGCGTCTCGACACCAAGGCCTCCAAGGCCGATGTCGACGGCGTGCCGCTGAAACTGACGTCGCACGAATTCCGCCTGCTCGCCTATCTGATGCACCATATGGGCGAAGTGGTCTCGCGGACCGAACTGGTCGAGCATCTCTACGATCAGGATTTCGACCGCGATTCCAACACCATCGAGGTGTTTGTCGGGCGGCTGCGCAAGAAGATGGGCATCGACATGATCGAAACCGTGCGCGGCATGGGCTACCGCATGCGTGAGCCGGAGGCGTAACTCGGAACCGCTCAAACCAACCGCAAGGACGCCGCTTTCGCTGCGTTCGTGGCCGCGTTCGCTGACGTTCCGCGTTATCGCCTTTTCCACGGTCTGGGCGATCGTGACGCTCGTTGTCATCTTCACCTTGATCACCACCCTATACCGCCAGGCCAGCGAGCGCGGCTTCGACAGCCTGCTTTCGGCGCATCTGTTCAACCTGATCGGTTCGATCGGCATCTCCGACAGCGGGGCGCTGACTGGCGCGCCAGACCTCGGCGACCTTCGGTTCTCGGAGCCGAATTCGGGCTGGTACTGGTCGGTCGAGCCCGCTTCGGAGGGCGTGCATGGCGATCTCCACTCGTCGTCGATGACCACGACGATCCCATCACCGAGCGTTGCCGAGGTGCCGTTCAATGCCAGTTTTCAGCGCAGCTACGCAGCCGAAGGCATCGACGGCGAACAACTCGAAGTTTTCGAGAGCGAATTCGTTCTCGACGCCAAGAACCGGGCCGCGCGTTTCCGCGTCATGGGCAACCAGAGCGAACTTGAACAGGAAATCGCTACCTTCCAGCGCCGCCTGCTGACCTATCTCAGCCTGTTCGGCGTCGGCATGATCGCCATCAACGCGATCGCCATCCTGCTCGGCCTGCAGCCGCTGCGCCGGGTCAGGAACGCGCTCGCCATGGTGCGCGAAGGCACCGCCCAGAGGCTCGACGGCCGCTTCCCGGCCGAGATCGAACCGCTTGCCAATGAAACCAATGCGTTGATCGAAAACAACAGGCGCATCGTCGAGCGGTCGCGAACACAGGTCGGCAATCTCGCCCATTCGCTGAAGACGCCGCTGGCGGTACTGCTCAACGAGGGCCGCGCGCTCGGCGGCGCCAAGGGGCAGCTGATCGCCGAACAGGCCGCTTCCATGCAGAAGCAGGTCGAACACTATCTCCAGCGCGCCCGCGTCGCGGCACAGCGCGACAGCGTCGTCTACCGCACGCCGGTGACGCCGCTGGTGCAGCGCATGGTGCGGGTTCTGCAGAAGCTCAATCCGCAGACAAATCTGTCGCTGTCGCTGCCGGCGGCCGAAATCGTCTTCGCCGGCGAGCGCGAGGATCTTGAGGAATTGCTGGGCAATCTCCTTGAAAACGCGATGAAATGGGCAAAGAGCGCGGTGCAGGTTTCGGTCGTGCCCTTGACCGGCAAGGACGACCCGGCCGGCCTGTTCGAGATCAGCATAGAGGATGACGGTCCGGGCATTCCCGAGGACAAGGCGCGCGAGGCGCTGAAGCGAGGACGGCGTCTGGACGAGACAAAGCCCGGAACAGGTCTGGGGCTGGCCATTGTCGCAGACCTCGTCAACGAGTATGGAGGCGTTCTGGCGCTCGAACGGTCCGGTATGGGCGGATTGAAGGCGGTGGTGCGATTGCGGAGCCTTCAGTGATGTTCACCAGGGCCAATCGACATAGAGGGACGGGAGATGTTATTGGCGGCATGTCGATTGGTCTCGCAGCTGCCAACGGCCAAATTTCCGACAAATATCAATACTATGGCCACGCCAACTTCTCCGATGACGCGGCCCCCGGCGCATCCATGGCAGGCTCCCACTCAAGAAAATCGGTTGTTGGCATGAAGATTCGCGTCGCTCTCGTTTCCGCATTGCTGGCCGTTTCCGGCTGCACCACCTTGAGCGGCAAGGGTCCAGCCATAGCAGTGACACCGGCCTCGACACCTCCTTCAAGCGGCAAGGTGACCACGACGATCATTTCGGCGATGGGCGGCGGCCTCATCAGCGGGACGATCGGCAACGGCCTCAGCGAGACCGAGAAGCGCAGCGCGCTCGAGGCTGAATACAAGGCGCTGGAATATACGACCAGCGGCCAGAAGGTGACGTGGAAAGGCGCTCAGGCTTCGCGCTACGGCGAGGTGGTTCCGGCCCAGCCGTACCGCGTCGGTTCGCAGGACTGCCGCCAGTACACGCAGACGGTGTTTTCCGCCGGCGCCGGGGTCACGGCGCGTGGAACCGCTTGCCGCAACGCCGATGGCAGCTGGACGCCGCTGACCTGACGACCGTCTGCCGACGATTGGCGGCTGGCGTCGTCAAAGCGTCGCAGCATGCATCTGTTGGCACGGCAGAGCTCTGCCGGTATTGGAAGAACCATGCTGTTCTGGGTCATAGCCGCCATTCTCACGCTGGGTGCAAGCTTGGCGGTGCTGCTGCCGCTGGCCGCCAGCGCCAAGGGCGGGTCGTCGAGCGGCGAACATGATCTCGAAGTCTATCGGGACCAATTGTCCGAGCTTGACCGCGACGCCGCGCGTGGCTTGATCCAGCCGGCCGAAGCCGCCGAGGCCCGCGCCGAGATCGCTCGCCGCATCCTTCGCCTTGACAATGCGGGTACCGCCGGCGGCGCAAACCCTGGCCGAGCGTCGATCACGGCAAGGCTGGTGGCAACCGTAGCCGTGCTGGCGGTGCCGCTGGTCAGTTGGGGGCTCTATGTCCAGCTTGGCTCTCCTGACCTGCCGTCGCAACCGCTCAGCGAGCGGTTGGCCAAGAATCCCGCCGACAGTTCGGTCGACGAGCTGGTGGCGCGGGCCGAAGCCCATCTGGCCGCCAATCCCACTGACGGCAGGGGCTGGGACGTGCTGGCACCGGTCTATCTGCGCATGCAGCGCTTTTCCGACGCGGCGGGAGCCTATCGCAACGCCATTCGGCTCGATGGCGACAGCGCCGTTCGCCAGGCCGGTCTCGGCGAGGCGATCGCCAGCGCGGCAGGCGGCATTGTCTCGGCCGATGCCCAGGATGCTTTCGAGGCAGCCCTGAAGCTCGATCCGGCCAACGCGAAGGCGAGTTTCTACCTGGCCATGGCGTTGGCGCAGGAGGGGCGCGCCAAGGAAGCGACCACGGCATGGCAGGCGATGCTGGGCAGATTGCCGCCGGACTCGCCATGGCGCGGTGCCGTCGAGCAGGCGCTCGCCAAATCCGGAGGCTCCGACGTCGCTTCCGGCGCCACCAACGGTCCCGATGCCGGCGATTTCGACGCCGCATCCTCGATGTCGCCGCAGGATCGGGAGACCATGATCAACACGATGGTCGCCGGCCTCGACGACAAACTGCGGCAAAATCCGCGTGATCCGGAAGGATGGATGCGGCTCGTTCGTTCCTATGTCGTGCTCGGCAAAGCCGATCAGGCGCGTGAGGCGCTCGGTCGCGCCATCGCCGTCTTTGGAGCCGACAGTGAGCAGGCGAAGAAATTCACCGCCTTTGCCGCTTCGCTTGGCCTTGCGGCGACGGAGTAGAACAAGACATGACGCGCAAGCAGAAACGATTGTCGGTGATCGCGGGCGGGCTGGTCTTCCTGGGTGCCGCGACCGGGCTGACTTTTTACGCGCTTGGCCAGAAGGCCTCCTTTTTCTACATGCCGGCCGATCTCACCACCGCCAGTGTCCAGCCTGGCCAGCGCATCCGGTTGGGTGGATTGGTCGAAAAAGGCACGATCCAGCGCGGGCAGGGGGCCACGGTCGGCTTTTCGGTGACCGACACGCACAAATCGGTCAAGGTCACCTACACCGGCATCCTGCCCGACCTTTTCCGCGAAGAGCAGGGCGTCATCACCGAGGGTACTTTCGGCCCGGACGGGGTTTTTGTTGCCGATAGCGTGCTGGCCAAGCATGATGAGCGCTACATGCCCAAGGAGGTTGCGGACGGCCTCAAGGCCAAGGGCGTCTGGCAGGAGAACAAGAGTGAATAGCTCCGGCAGGAGAGCGACAATGGATCACGGGCATGGTTGAAACCGGACATTTCGCCCTCGTCCTGGCGTTTGCGCTTTCGCTGGTGCAGACGGTGGTGCCGCTGTTTGGCGCGCGCCTGAACAACCAGCGCCTCATGGCCGTCGGCGGTCCGGTCGCGGTGACCGGCTTTGCCCTGACGGCGCTGTCTTTCGCAGCGTTGGCGAGTGCCTATGCAAGCTCCGATTTCTCGGTGGCAAGCGTGTGGGAAAACTCACATTCCTTGCAGCCGTTGATCTACAAGATCACCGGAACCTGGGGCAATCATGAAGGCTCGATGCTGCTTTGGGTGTTGATCCTGACCTTCTTCGGCGCGCTCGTCGCCGCTTTCGGCTCCAACCTGCCGGCGACGCTGCGCGCCAATGTGCTTGCGGTGCAAGGCGCCATCGGCGCCGCCTTCTTCCTGTTCATCCTGGCGACGTCCAATCCGTTCATCCGGCTCAATCCGGCGCCGATCGAAGGCCGCGATCTCAACCCGATCCTGCAGGATCTCGGCCTCGCCATACACCCGCCGTTCCTCTATCTCGGCTATGTCGGCTTCTCGATCTGTTTTTCCTTCTCGGTCGCCGCTCTCATCGAAGGCCGCATCGACGCGTCCTGGGCGCGCTGGGTGCGGCCGTGGACGCTGGTCGCCTGGATGTTCCTGACCGGCGGCATCGCCATGGGATCGTACTGGGCCTACTATGAACTTGGCTGGGGCGGTTTCTGGTTCTGGGATCCGGTCGAGAACGCCTCCTTCATGCCGTGGCTGGCGGGCACAGCGCTGCTGCATTCGGCCATCGTCATGGAGAAGCGCTCGGCGCTGAAGATCTGGACGCTGCTGCTCGCCATCCTGACCTTTTCGCTGTCGCTGCTCGGCACCTTCCTCGTGCGTTCAGGCGTGCTGACCTCGGTGCACGCCTTTGCCACCGATCCGACGCGCGGCGTGTTTATCCTGTGCATACTGACGCTGTTTATCGGCGGCTCGCTGGCGCTGTTTGCGCTGCGCGCTTCCCGGCTGACGACCGGCGGCCTGTTCCAGCCGATTTCCCGAGAAGGGGCGCTGGTCCTCAACAATCTGTTCCTGACGACGGCGACGGCGACCGTCCTCGTCGGCACACTCTATCCGCTCGCCGTCGAAGCCTTTTCAGCCGACAAGATCTCGGTCGGCGCGCCGTTCTTCAATCTCACCTTCGGACCGCTGATGGTACCGTTGCTGCTCGTGGTTCCGTTCGGGCCGTTGCTGGCTTGGAAGCGCGGCGATGTCTTCGCCGTCGCGCAGCGGCTTATGGTGGCCTTTGCAGCGGCGCTGCTGGCGACGCTGGTCACCGCTTTGTTCATCGACGGCGCCTCGGTGTTCGCAGCCCTGGGCGTTGGCCTTGCCGTCTGGCTGATCCTTGGCGCGCTCACCGATCTCGCCGTCAAATCGGGGGTCGGCAATGTCGCCGCCGGGATCATGGTCAGGCGCTTGCTCGGCCTGCCGCGCTCGGTCTTCGGCACTGCCTTCGCTCACCTTGGCCTTGGCCTGACCACGCTCGGCATCGTCGGCACACTTTGCTTCGGCACCGAGAAGATCCTGTCGATGCATGCCGGTGAGACCGTCGAACTGTCCGGCCATACGCTGCGTTTCGTCGGGCTTTATCCGGCCCAGGGACCGAATTACAGTGAGGATCTCGGCCGCTTCGAACTGATCGGCGTCAGCGGCAGCCCTGTTGGCGAAATCAGCTCCGCCAAACGGTTTTATCCGGTGCGGCAGATGACGACGACGGAATCGGGCATCAGGACGATTGGTTTCTCGCAGCTCTACATCTCGCTCGGCGACGAGGGCAATGACGGTTCCGTCGTCGTGCGTTTGTGGTGGAAGCCGCTGGTGACGTTGATCTGGGGCGGCGGCCTGATGATGATGGCGGGCGCGGCGATGTCACTGATGGACCGGCGCCTGCGCGTCGGCGCGCCGTCGCGGCGGCGCAAGCAGGCGAGCGCGGTGCCATCCGCGACCCTGCCATGAACGCGCGGTTTTCTCTGACCTCCATTGTCCTGCTGCTGGCGCTGTTCTTTGCCGGCACGGCCTCGGCGGTGAAGCCTGACGAGGTGCTGCCTGATCCGACGCTGGAGGCGCGGGCGCGGGCGCTGTCGGAAGGCTTGCGCTGCATGGTCTGCCAGAACCAGTCGATCGACGAATCCGATGCCGACCTTGCCCGCGACCTGCGCGTCCTTGTGCGTCAGCGCCTCGTCGCCGGCGACACCGACCAGCAGGTCATGGACTACGTGGTTTCGCGCTATGGCGAGTTCGTGCTGCTGAAGCCGCGTTTCGACCTGCGCAATGCGTTGCTATGGGGCACGCCCGTCCTGCTGTTGCTGGTTGGAGGTGTTTTCATCGTGCTGACCGCGCGGTCGCGCCGCGTGCTGGCGACCAATGCGTTGACCACTGAGGAACAGGCGGCGCTGGACGCCATATTGCGCCGCGACTGACGTCCGCCGTCACTCCCAAACATTACCAAAGTTTCATGTGTCGGAAATGGCGCTGTAATGTGTGCCGCTCTAATTCTCCTTTCCGAGGATGCCGACCAAGCAGCGTCCGTTGAAAGAGGATAAGAGATCCATGAATATTGCCCCCAATTCATATTCCGTCACCCGCAAGCGTCTCATGGCTGCCGTCGCATCTGTCGCCGTGGCCGGTGCGATCGGCGTTGGCGCGCTGACCAGCGGAACCAGCCCTGTTCTGGCCGATGCCGTACGCGTCGAGGCGCCGCAGGTGCCGGGCTTCGCCGATGTCGTCGAGCGCGTTTCTCCCGCCGTTGTCAGTGTCAAGGTCAAGGCCAAGATCAGCCCGGCCGCCGATGATGGCTCCGACCCGTCCGACGACCAGGATGGCATGAACAACCTGCCCAACAATCCACAGCTGCGCCGCTTCTTCAAGGAATTCCGTGGCTTTGGTGACCAGGACGGCCAGGGTGGCGGCAACAGGCGCTTCAGCCACCGCGACCGCAACAACGACCAGCCGCGGCCGGTTGCCCAGGGCTCGGGCTTCTTCATCTCGGATGACGGCTATCTCGTCACCAACAATCACGTTGTTTCGGAAGGCTCGGCCTTCACCGTGGTGATGCATGACGGCAAGGAACTCGACGCCAAGCTGGTCGGCACCGACCCGCGCACCGATCTCGCCGTGCTTAAGGTCGACGGCGTCGGCAAGTTTACCTATGTCGACTTCGCCGATGACTCCAAGGTTCGCGTCGGCGACTGGGTGGTGGCCGTCGGCAATCCGTTCGGCCTTGGTGGAACCGTCACCGCCGGCATCGTCTCCGCCCGCGGCCGTGACATCGGCGCTGGCCCTTATGACGACTTCATCCAGATCGACGCATCGGTCAACCGCGGCAATTCTGGCGGTCCGACCTTCAACCTCAACGGCCAGGTCGTCGGCATCAACACCGCGATCTTCTCGCCATCCGGCGGCAGCGTCGGCATCGCCTTCGACATTCCCGCTTCGACCGCCAAGCAGGTCGTTCAGGACCTGATGAAGAGCGGTTCCGTGCAGCGGGGCTGGCTCGGTGTGGAAATCCAGCCGGTCACCTCCGACATCGCTGAGTCGCTTGGTCTGAAGTCCAACAACGGCGCACTGGTTTCCAGTGCCCAGGACGATGGTCCCGGCAAGAAGGCGGGCATTACGGCCGGTGACGTGATCACCCAGGTCGACGGCAAGGATGTCGCTTCGCCGAAGGAACTGGCCCGGCTGATCGGCGCCTATTCGCCTGGCAAGTCGGTCGACGTCACCGTGTGGCGCGACGGCAAGAGCCAGACGGTCAAGGTCGATCTCGGCAAACTGCCCTCGAGCGACAAGCAGGCCTCTGTCGACCAGCAGCAGCCCGCCGCCCCGGCCAAGCCCGACACGCTGGCCGATCTCGGCCTGACCGTTACCAAGTCTGAAAACGGCAAGGGACTGGTGGTGACCGATGTCGATCCCGACAGCGATGCCGCCGATCGCGGTATCCAGCCGGGCGACGTCATCACATCGGTCAATTCGACCGAAGTGAACGGCACCGACGACGTCACCAAGGCGATGACCGATGCAGTCAAATCCGGCCGCAAGGCAGTGCTGATGCAGATCACCCGCGACGACACCAATCGTTTCGTCGCGCTGCCCGTCGCCAAGGGCTGAGGTTGGCCCCGGAGCGATCTCTCGGCCTTTCCAGGTGGGTGAGGGCGTTCCGGCGGCACGTTGGACTTTTCCAGTGCGGCAGTTTCAACACCCCCGAGCCGCCGTAGGGGAAAGCATGGAGAAGCGCGCGTTAGTCAGTCATCGCGCCTTCCCCCGGCGGCAGCGGGCTTCCCATCGTCCGCTGCCGCACACTTTCAAAAGCGCTTCCGCGATCCGACGCAAAATGACATCGGCAGCGAGCAGCTTTATCGCGTACGGCTTCGGCAATCTTGATCGCGGTGCGCTTTGGCAAAGGCCACAATGCAGATGTCTGCCACTCAACCTTCCGGCGAAATCGCGTATAACAGCCCTATGAAGATTCTCATCATAGAAGACGATCGCGAGGCTGCGGATTACTTGCAGAAAGCCTTTGCCGAGGCCGGTCACACCGCGCATGTCGCTGGTGACGGCGAAACCGGCTTTGCGCTCGCCGACGCCGGCGACTACGACGTGATGGTGATCGACCGGATGATGCCGCGTCGCGACGGCCTGTCGGTCATTGCCGGTCTCCGGTCCAGGGGCAACACAACGCCGGTGCTGATCCTGTCGGCGCTCGGCGAGGTCGATGATAGGGTCACGGGTCTACGCGCCGGCGGCGACGATTACCTGACAAAGCCCTATGCCTTCTCCGAACTTCTCGCCCGCGTCGAGGTTCTGAACCGTCGCGCCAGCGCCAAGGAAGCCGAAACCGTCTACCGCGTCGGCGATCTCGAACTCGACAGGCTGTCGCATTCGGTACGCCGTGCGTCACGCGAGATAACGCTGCAGCCGCGTGAATTCCGCTTGCTCGAATATCTGATGCGGCATGCCGGCCAAGTGGTGACGCGCACCATGCTGCTCGAAAATGTCTGGGACTATCATTTCGATCCGCAGACCAATGTCATCGACGTCCATGTCTCGCGGCTGCGCGGCAAGATCGAGAAGGGCTTCGACAAGCCCATCCTGCATACGGTTCGCGGCGCCGGCTATATGCTGAAGAGCGGCTAGAGTATGATCCCGAAAAGTGGGAACCGGTTTTCGGAAAAGATCATGCTCCAACAAAGAGCTAGATCGGCATGACGATTCGACCAAACCTCATGCTGATCTAGCTGCGGCATGGCTCTTTCCGTGCCAGCCATCATGAAGACGACGGCAGCGCGGCTTTCGGCGCTCTACCTCCTGCTCTTCGCGCTCTGCGCGGTGGCGCTCGTCTTCTACATGACCTCGTTGTCGGCGCGCATGCTGACCGGGCAGACACAGGACACCATCAATGACGAGGTGCTCGGTCTGGCTCGCGCCTATCAACGTGGCGGTCTGCCGGTGTTGGTCCGTGTAGTCGAGGCCCGCTCGCGCCAGCCCGGCGCCAACCTCTATCTGATCGCCGACGCCAACGGACAGATCCTGACCGGCAATGTGCAGAGCCTGGAGCCGGGCGTTCTCGAAACCGAAGGCTGGACCAGCAGTCCGTTCTCTTATCAGCGTTTTGGCGAGGGAGAGCTCGAGCGCCTGCGCAACCTTCCCGCCGAGCAGGGCACCACCACCCAATCCGAGCAGAACGATGCGCAGGCGCAGGGCGAAAAGGGCCACAACGCCATTGCGCTGGTGCTGCGGTTGCCGAACCAGATGATCATGCTGGTCGGCCGCGACCTTGGCGAGCCGGAACGGTTTCGTGCGGTCATCCGCCGTGCGCTGATGCTGGCGCTCGGCATGATGGGGCTGGGCGGATTGCTGATCTGGTTTTTTGTCGGCCGCGCCGCGCTGAAGCGCATCGACAGCGTGTCGGAAGCCAGCCGCCGCATTATGGGCGGCGATCTGTCGGGCAGGCTGCCGGTGACGGGGGTTGGCGATGAGTTCGACCGGCTCTCCGAAAATCTCAATGCCATGCTGGCCAGGATCGCCACGCTGAATGAAGGCCTGAAGCAGGTTTCCGACAACATCGCGCATGATCTGAAGACGCCGCTGACCCGGCTCCGCAACCGGGCCGAAGCGACGCTTTCGGGCAAGCAAAAGCCCACCGATTACCGGCAGGCGCTGGAAGGCACTATTGCCGAGTCGGACCAGCTGATAAAAACGTTTAACGCCATCCTGATGATCTCCCGGCTGGAGGCTGGCTACTCCTCGGAGAACACCAACCGCGTCGATCTGGCGGAGGCCGTGCGCGACGTTGTCGAGCTTTACGAGCCGGTGGCGGAAGAGGCAGGCGTGTCGCTGGAAGCAGACGCGCGCGACGCGGTGTCCGTCAACGGCAACCGCGAACTGATCGGTCAGGCGCTGTCGAACATCGTCGACAACGCCATCAAATATTCGACCGGCGCCAATGCCCAGCCGGCGGTGCGCGTCACGCTCGAGCGAGCCGGTACGGACGTTCGCCTGTCGGTTGCCGACAATGGACACGGCATTCCCGACGATGGCGACCGGGCGCGGGCCACGGAACGTTTCGTGCGGCTGGAGAAGAGCCGTTCGCAGCCGGGTTCCGGTCTTGGCCTCAGCCTCGCCAAGGCGGTCATGACGTTCCACAATGGCCGGCTTGAACTCTTGCCTGGCAATCCTGGACTATCCGTGGTCATGAGTTTCCCGGCTCGGGAGGATCACTGATGAGCACTTCAGCCAAGCGGGTGGAGACTGGATGGCTGCTGAAGCCGGCTGCCAGGCTTGCCCCGCTCGACAAGGAGCGTGCGCGGCTGGAACTGGCCGAGATCGCTTCCGCCGCGCGCGAAGAGAGGCTGACGCGGCTGGCCAAGTTCCTGGCCGGCAAGGGCGAGGGCCAGGATTTCCTCGCCGCCGTCTTCGATCTGTCGCCGTTCCTGCGCGATACGGCACGCCGCCGGCCGCAAATCCTGGACGGGCTGTTCGAGCAGACGATCGAGGCTCGACTGAAGGTGATCGGCGCCGCCATCGACCAGGTGCATCTAGCCGAAGCAGTCTCGGAATCCGGCTTGATGATGGAGCTGCGCCAGTGGAAGGCGGAGGCGCATTTCCTCATCGCGCTGGCCGATCTTGCCGGCGAGGCCGAAACGGCGCTGACGGTCCGGCGATTGAGCGATCTTGCAGACGCCTGCACCCGTGCGGCCGTCGACTTCCTGCTGCGTGACGCGCATGGCCAGGGCAAACTCAAACTGCCGGATGTCGGCAATCCGTCGAAACAGTCGGGCTGGATCCTGCTCGGCATGGGCAAGCTCGGCGCGCATGAGCTGAATTTTTCCTCCGACATCGATCTGGTGGTTTTCTTCGATCCGGAAGCGCCCGCCGTCGTCGATCCGCTCGATGCCACCGAGTTGTTTTCGAGGCTGACGCGCCGCCTGGTGCGCATCCTGCAGGACCGCACCGAACACGGTTATGTCTTCCGCACCGATCTGAGACTGCGCCCAGACCCCGGTTCGACACCGCTGGCGATCCCGGTCGAGGCGGCACTGCGCTACTATGAGGCACGCGGCCAGAACTGGGAGCGCGCCGCGATGATCAAGGCACGCCCGGTGGCAGGCGATCTGGCCGCGGGTGCGGCCTTCCTCAAGGAGTTGCAGCCCTATATCTGGCGCAAATACATGGATTATGCGGCGATTGCCGACGTCCATTCGATCAAGCGCCAGATCCACGCCCACAAGGGCCATGGCGAGATTGCGGTCAAGGGCCACAACGTCAAGCTTGGCCGCGGCGGCATTCGAGAGATCGAGTTCTTCGTCCAGACCCAGCAGCTCATCGCCGGCGGACGCTTCCCTGAACTGCGTGGCCGCGAGACCGTGCCGATGCTCGGCGAGCTTGCGACCCGCGGCTGGATCACCGCCGAGGCGCGCGATGCGCTTGCCCGCCAGTACTGGTTCCTGCGCCGCGTCGAACATGCCGTGCAGATGGTTGCCGACGAGCAGACGCACACGCTGCCGGAAGATGATGAAGGCCTGGAGCGCATCGCCCGCATGCTCGGCTTTGCCGATGCTTCTGCCTTTTCTCGAGCGTTCCGTGCCTCGCTGCAGCAGGTCGAACGCCACTACGCGGCACTGTTCGAAACAGCACCCGAACTGTCGACCGGCATCGGCAACCTGGTCTTCACCGGCGATGTGGACGATCCCGATACGCTGCAGACCTTGCACGGGCTCGGTTTTCAGCGGCCAAGCGACATCTGCCGCGTCATCCGTGGCTGGCATTTCGGCCGCTATCGCCTCACCCAGTCGGCGGAGGCACGCGAGCGGCTGACGGAACTGACGCCGGCGCTGCTGCGCGCCTTCGGCCAGACGCGCCGGGCCGACGAAGCTCTGATGCGCTTCGACGAGTTTCTCGCCGGCCTGCCGGCTGGTATCCAGCTGTTCTCCCTGCTGCAGTCCAATCCTGCCCTGCTGAAGCTTCTGGCGACGATCATGGGGGCCGCCCCCCGGCTGGCGGCGATCATCACCCGCAGGCCGCATGTCTTCGATGGTTTGCTCGACCCGGCCTTGCTCACCGAACTACCGGACCGCGCCTATCTGTCGGCGCGGCTTTCCGCCTTCGTCGAGGGCGACCGGCTTTACGAGGATGTGCTCGACCGGCTGCGCATTTTTGTCTCCGAGCAGAAATTCCTGATCGGTGTCCGGCTGCTCGCCGGCTCGATCGATCCGGCGCGGGCCGGCCGCGCCTTTTCTGATCTGGCGGATCTCACCATCGAGGCTGCGTTGCAGGCGGTGACGGCCGAATTCGCGGCCCGCCACGGCACCATTGCCGGCGGTGTGGTTGCGCTGCTCGGTATGGGCAAGCTTGGCAGCCGCGAGCTGACCGCCGGATCGGACGTCGACCTGATCCTGCTCTACGACCACGCGCCGGATGCCGAAGAGTCCGATGGCGACAAGCCGCTGGCACCTTCGCATTACTACACCCGCATGACGCAAAGGCTGATCGCGGCGGTGTCCGCGCCGACGGCGGAGGGGGTGCTCTACGAACTCGACCTGCGCCTGCGGCCGTCCGGCAACAAGGGACCGGTGGCCACCCATATCGATGCCTTCAAGAAATACCAGCGCCAGGAAGCCTGGACTTGGGAACACATGGCGCTGGCCCGCGCCCGTGCCATTGCTGGCGACGCCAGCCTGTGTGGCGAGGTTGAAGCGGAAGTAGCGGCGGTGCTGGGCCAGCCGCGCGATGCTGCAAAGGTGATGGCCGAGGCTGCGGACATGTGGGCTATGATCGAGAAGGAAAAGCCGCCGCGCGATCTCTGGGACATCAAGCTTATTCCCGGAGGATTGATCGATCTGGAATTCATCGCCCAGGTGGCCGTCATTACCGGGCAGGTCGAGACCGGGCGCCGCGCCACCGGCACCGCCGAGATCCTGTCGCGCCTGGCACCGGGCTTCGCCGATGCCGGGGTGAGGCAGGAGCTTGGCGACGCCTACGCGCTCTATCTTGCACTGACCCAGATGACGCGGCTGTGCCTCACCGGAGCCTTTGAGCGCGACGACGTTCCGCCGGGGCTTTCGGATCTGCTTCTGGCGGTGACCGACCTGCCGGATTTCGGTGTGCTGGAAGCACACCTCAAGGAGACGTCGCAGACGGTCAGGAAGGATTTCGATCTTTTGCTTCGTACGGGATGACCGTGAAGCGATCGTCCCCTGGAACCGAAGACGTTTCGTGCTCTTCCGGTCTCATGCAGCTACTCTGTTCGCCGAATCTGCTGGAGCGCCCGGCTCGCGTGAGACTGCAAAATCCGGTCGCGCAGATAGGCATAGAAACGCGGCGGCAGCATGCCATAGTCGATCGGGACGGTTTGCTGCCCGCGATGGGCCTGAGATCGGGACCCGGCCAGAGGAAGTCATTGGTTTCGGTCACGACGATCCATGACGGCGTATCATCGAGGCCGAGATGGGCTTTGAGTAGCGCAGGTATTTCTACTGCATCGGCAGGATCAGCCGGTGGCGAGTGTGTGACCGGAACGACCGTTATAACTTCACGGCCCTCCACGACCCGGCGCGCGGCGACAATGGCGCATGGTCGGTTTTTGCGACCTTCTTCGGCACCCTTTTCGTGTTCTCTCACCCAGAGGTAAGAATAGGAAATCAACAGACCCGGGATAGGTTTGGGCAGGCTCACGGTGTCCAGTCTTTAAGCATCGCATCGAGCCCGGCATATTCGCTCGGTACGGCGCTTTCGGCGATGGCGTTCAGCGTCTCATCGTCCAATTCTTCCGCGTTACGGGCGACTCGTCCCTTGACCAACACCTCGAACATCGCCGCCGACAGGAGTACCGTGTGGGTCCGGCCATTCTTTGTGATTGCGACCGGCGCACGCTGGGCAACGTCCTGGAAACGCCCGACATTCTGCTGGAATTCTGTTGAAGTCACTCGCATAGCAATGCCTCTCTTTTCTATCTAAAATAGATAAAATAGATAGTTTTGTCAAAGCATCTCACCTCGGGCCTGCGAGGTGGGATCAAGCCTGGAATGGTGATGAAATCTTCAGGCTGCGGCCTTGATCGCCGGCGCGGCCTTCTTCACCGGGATGCGCACCGACACGATCGTGCCGACTCCTTCGCTCGACCGGATCTTCAGCGCGCCGCCCTGGAGTTCGGCCAGTGAACGTGAGATGGCAAGACCAAGGCCGGACCCGGCATGGCTCTTGGAGAACTGGTTCTGCACCTGCTCGAAAGGCCGTCCGAGTTTGCCGAGCGCATCCTTGGGGATGCCGCAGCCATTGTCCTCGATCGTCAGCACCAGCGCGCCGGATGTGTTGCGGGCCCTGACCGATATGTGGCCGCCCTGGCCGGTGAACTTCACCGCATTGGACAAAAGGTTGATGACGATCTGCTTGATCGCACGGCGATCGGCGACCAGCGTCAGCGCATCGGCAATGCGCGTTTCCACGGTGATGGCCTTTTGCGCCGCCTGCAGCGAAACGACGCGTACGGTTTCGCTGATCAGCGGGCCGAGGTCGATCTCTTCCCGGTCCAGCGAAAACTGGCCGGCTTCGATCTTGGACATGTCGAGAATGTCGTTGATGACGCCCAGGAGATATTTGCCGCTGCTGTTGATGTCGGTGGCATATTCCTCGTAGCGCTCCGATCCGAGCGGGCCGAACAGCCCCTGTTCCATCAGTTCGGAGAAGCCGATGATGGCGTTCAGCGGCGTGCGTAACTCATGCGACATGTTGGCCAGGAACTCGGATTTGGCCCGGTTCGCCGCTTCGGCGCGTTCGGTTTCCTTCATGTATTTGCGGTTGAGGTCGACCAGTTCGCGCGAACGCTCCTCTTCGGCCCGCCGCGCCAGGCTGAGATCATGGATCGTCGCCATCAGCCGGCGCTCGCTGTCGACCAGCTTCTCCTGGTGCAGCTTGATCTGGGTGATGTCGGAGCCGACCGAGACGATGCCGCCGTCCCGGGTCTTCAGTTCGTTGACCTGCAGCCAGCGGCCGTCGGCCAGCTGGCGCTCGAAAGTGGCGCCGCCCTGCAGGCCGCTGGTGTGGGCGAGCCGCCGTTCGGAAGCAAAGGCCAGCATGCGTTCTTCCAGCGCCGCGCGCGCGGTGCCCGGCATCACGTCGCAGTCCGAAAGCCCATTGTCCTGCTGGTATTTGGAATTGCACATGATCAGGCGCTGCGTCGAATCCCACAGCACGAAGGATTCGTTGATGTTCTCGATCGCCGTCCTGAGGCGAAGGTCGGCAGCCTCGGAACGCAGCGCCAGATGACGCTGTTCGGTGACGTCGACGGCAATGCCGATCAGCTGGATCTCCGGCGCTTCCGGATCGATGACCTGTGCCCGTGCGCGCATCCAGACCCATTGGCCGTCGGAATGCCGCATCCGGAACACCTGGTCGATATGATCGATCTCGCGTGCGACAATTCTGTTGGCGAGTTCGAACAGGTCACCGTCCTCGGGATGGATGATCTGATCGACCTCGCCGAAGGACAGCATCGTGTCGCAGGGCTTGTAGCCGAGCATGTCGTACATCGAGCGCGACCAGTACATCTTGCCGCGCACCATGTCCCAGTCCCACAGGCCGCAGCGGCCGCGCACCAGCGCCATATCGATGCGCTGATGCGCTTCGAGATAGATGCGGTCAGCCGCCTGCGCACGTGCCGCCTGGCCGAAATAGGCATAGAGGATGACGATCAGCACGCCGGCCGTCAGCACGAACAGGGTGACGTTCAGTGAAACGGTCTTGCGCCAGGCATCGAAAACCGCGTCCTGTGGCACCAGGGCCGCCGATGCGCCCTTTCCGCCATCCGCCAGGCTGACCGCCGCGTACCAATCCCGTCCGTCGATGTTGACGTCCATGACGCCGGCACGATCGCCGAACATGAACAAGGGCTGGCCGCCCTCGACGAGGCCGTCGAGTGAATGGCCCTGCCATGGCATGGAGCGCGGCGTCACCGCGACGATCTTGAAAGCGCTGTCGGTGATGACAAGCACATGGCTGCGGCCCATCGCGCCCTGACGGCTGGTGGTCTCCAGCAGGTCCTGTATGGCGCCGGGCATCGTTTCCGAGGTGGTGGCGAGCGAACTGGCCAATTGGCCCGCCGCCAGCGTCAGGATCGCCTTGGCATTGCGCTCGACATCGTCGCGCTCGTTCATCAGCGACAGCACGCGCAGCGCCGCGATGACGATCAGGAAGGTGATGATGAGGACGGGTATCGATCGGCGCAGCAGCGGCTCGGCGGCCAGAAGCCGTCGATAGGCCGGTTCGGCGATGAGCCGCGTATTCCCGGCAAGACCGTCGCCGCGCGTCTCACGACGCGCAAAAGCCGTCCCTCCGGGCGCGCCCCACGCGTCCGCCTTCGCCATAAATGGCACTCCCCGAATTTGCCTATGCTGCTTGGTGATCCGGCAAACGCCGCACATCCGAATCGTCAGTAAAGAATCAAAGGTGATTCGCCTTGTCCAGTGGTCCGGCCAAAAAAGATTAAAAATCGACTAAAATAACGTCGAAATGGTCGATCTCCCCCCTCGTGGGGGAGATCGCTCTCCCTACGCCAGCGTGCGCTCGACAATATCCCGCAGATCCGCCGACAGGTTTTCGGCGCCGGCGATCGACAGCAGCGCTTCCCTGGCCTTGGCCTGCCGCAAAGGTTCGAGCGAACGCCACGATCTGAGCGCCGTCGCCAGCCTGGCCGCCACTTGCGGGTTGCGCTTTTCAACCTCGAGCACAGTCTGGGCAAAGAACCAGTAGCCTTCGCCGTCAGCACGATGGAAGCCGGTCTGGTTGGCGCTGGAGAAGGTGCCGATCAGCGAGCGAACCCGGTTCGGATTGCCCATCGAGAAGGCCGGGTGGTTGGTCAGGGCCTTCACGGTGTCGACGGTTTGCGGTCCCGGAACGCTGGCCTGGATCTGGAACCATTTGTCCATGACCAGCGGGTCGGACCCATAGGTCGTCTCGAAAGCCGCCAGCGCCTCGACCGCCTCGGGCGAACCGTGGTGACGATGCGCGAGCACGGCAAGTGCTGCCGCGCGGTCGGTCATGTTGGTCGCCGACTGGAAATGCCTGGCGGCGAGTGCTGCTCCACCCGGCTGCAGCGACAGATAATCCAGCAAGGTGTTGCGCAAGGCGCGTCGTCCGGCGCTCGCCGCGTCGGGGCTGAACGCTGCTTTGTCTGCAAGGCCGCGGTAAAGGCCCGAAAAAGCGTCCCGGTTCGCAGTGCCGATCGCCAACGCCAGTGCCTCGCGAGCCGCATAGATAGCATCGGGGTCGATGTTCCGGCCGATGTCGCGGGCGATGTCGGCTTCGCCGGGCAATGCCAGCGCCAGTGCTCGATAGGCCGGCTCCAGCGTCTCGTCGCCGGCGATGCTGCCGGCGAGTTCGATCAGCCGCGGTGCAAAGGCCGGCTGCTTGCCGCCGAGGATCTCGCGGAAGGCGGTGATCAGTGCATCGGTCAGCAAAGTATTGAAGGCCTGCCAGCGCGAAAAGGCGTCGCTGTCATGGCGGGCGAGAAAGAACTGGTCGTCGGCTTTCTGCTCGACGGACAATGTCACCGGCGCCGAAAAGCCGCGGTTGAGCGACACGGCCGGGCGCTCGGTGACGCCTGAAAACCGCACCATGTGGCGACGCTTGCGGATATGGATGACGCCGTCCTCGACGCTGGCGCCCTCGACGCCGCTATACGGCACAGGCTTGCCGCCGGCGCCGATCAGGCCGAAAGCCAGCGGGATGTGCATCAGCCGCTTGCGGCTTTCGGAGGGTGTCGGCGGTACCGACTGCTCGATTTCGAGCGTGAACTCTTGCGCCGCCGGATTGTGCGTCGAACTGATCGTCAGGTTCGGCGTGCCTGCCTGATGATACCAGAGCGCGAACTGCGACAGGTCGCGGCCGGACACATCCTCGAACACCTTGATGAAATCCTCGATCGTCGCTGCGTCACCGTCGTGCCGCTCGAAATAGAGGTCCATGCCGGCGCGAAAGACGTCGGCACCGAGAATTGTGCGGATCATGCGCACCACTTCAGAGCCCTTCTCGTAGACCGTGGCGGTGTAGAAATTGTTGATCTCGCGGTAGCGGCGCGGCCGCACTGGATGCGCCAGTGGGCCCTGGTCCTCGGGAAACTGGTGGGCGCGCAAGGTGCGCACTTCGGCGATGCGCTTGACCGCGCGCGAGCGCTGGTCGGCGGAGAATTCGTGGTCGCGGAAAACCGTCAGGCCTTCCTTCAGGCAGAGCTGGAACCAGTCGCGGCAAGTGATTCTGTTGCCTGTCCAATTGTGGAAATACTCATGCGCGATGATCGCCTCGATATTGGCGAAATCGGCGTCCGTCGCGGTCTCCCGGTCGGCCAGCACATATTTGTCGTTGAAGATGTTGAGGCCCTTGTTCTCCATCGCTCCCATGTTGAAGTCTGACACGGCGACGATGTTGAAGACGTCGAGATCGTATTCGCGGCCGAATGCCTCTTCGTCCCATTTCATCGACCGCTTCAGGGCATCCATCGCGTAGCCGGCCAGCTTCTCCTTGCCGGGCTCGACATAGATGCCGAGTTCGACCGTGCGGCCCGACAGCGTGACGAAACTGTCCGCAAGCTGGCCGAGATTGCCGGCCACCAGCGCGAACAAATAGGATGGCTTGTGGAAAGGGTCGTGCCACACTGCATAGTGCCAGCCGTCGCCGAGGTCGCCCCTGTCGACCAGGTTGCCGTTGGACAGGAGCAGCGGCGCTTCGTCACGCATTGCTTCTATGCGCACCGTGTAGACGGACAGGATGTCGGGACGATCGAGGAAATAGGTGATGCGGCGAAAGCCCTCCGCTTCGCATTGCGTGCAGTAGACATTGCTCGAGCGGTAGAGGCCCATCAGGGCTTCGTTGCCGGCCGGCGCCACCTCGGTCTCTATGAGCAACTGGAAGCGACGCGCCGCCGGAGGCTTGAGGATGGTCAACTGGTCAGGCGTCGCCAGCAGATCCGCCGGTTTTACCTTCTTGCCGTCGATCTCGATGCGCTTGAGCGTCAGCCCGTCGCCGTCGAGCACCAACGGTGCCGACACGGAGACGTCGTCACGGCGTTCTACCGTGAGCACGGCGGTGACACGCGTTGCGTCTGGCGAAAGGCGGAAGGTAAGGTCGGTTTTCGGAATGAGGTAGTCGTTGGGGCGATAGTCTTCGAGTTTGAAGACCTGGCCGGTGTCCGTGCGCATTCCGTGGGTTTTCCTGTCGATTGCGTTGCGGCGGATTGTGTCCGCTGGTCCAAGAAATTTGAAGTCCGCGCTCTTTACACGAAACGGCCCCTCGACAAAACTGAGGCAATGCCTATTTCAGGCGTTCCTTCTCCTGTCATCATCACGAGGCACCCATGACCGTCGTCACACCGAAATTCGGCATGGGCGCATCCGTGCTGCGGCGCGAGGATGCCGCCTTCATCCAGGGCCAGGGCCGCTATACCGACGATATCCAGCCGGCTGGCGTCCTGCATGGCTATGTCCTGCGCTCGCCGGTCGCCAAGGCCAGCTTCACCATCGGTTCGACCGAGGCGGCGAAGACGGCACCTGGCGTCCATCTGGTGCTGACCGGCAAGGATCTTGCCCATCTCGGCGATCTGAAATCCGGCGTCATGCAGGAACAGCCGGACGGCACCAAGGCTCCGACGCGCGACATCCCGATCCTGTGCGGCGACCGCGTCAACTATGTCGGCGATGCCGTTGCCTTCGTCGTCGCCGACAGCCGAGCCTTGGCGCAGGATGCCGCCGAACTGATCGATGTCGACTATGACGGCGAAGATGCGGCCTCCGGGACGGCAACGGCATTGGCCGAAGGCACGCCGCTGGTCTGGCCGGAGCTTGGTTCCAACCGCGCCTTCAGCTACCACATGGGCGACAAGAAAAAGAGCGAAGCGGCTTTCGCCAAGGCCGCCCATGTCACCCGCATCGAGTTCGTCAACAACCGGCTGGTGTGCAACTACATGGAGCCGCGCTCCGCGATCGGCGAATGGAACGTCGAGGAGAAGCGCTTCGTGCTGACCACCGGGTCGCAAGGCGTGCACTCCATGCAGTATATCCTGGCCAGCGTGTTCAAGATCAAGAAGGACCAGCTGCGCGTCATCACGCCTGATGTCGGCGGTGGTTTCGGGCCGAAGAGCTTCGTCTACCGCGAATATCCGCTGGTGCTGGAAGCGGCAAAGCGGCTTGGCCGCCCGGTGAAATGGGCCGGTGACCGCACGGAGCACTTCCTGACCGACGCGCAAGGCCGCGACAATGTCGTCACGGCTGAGATGGCGCTGGACAAGGACGGCCGCTTTCTCGGCATGAAGGTGGACCTGCTCGCCAACATCGGCGCCTATATCTCGCAATACGGCCCGTTCATCCCCTATATCGGCGTCACCATGTCGACCGGTGTCTACGATATCCAGGCGCTCGACGTCTCGGTGACCGGCCTCTACACCAACACCTGCCCGGTCGATGCCTATCGCGGTGCCGGCCGGCCGGAAGCAGCCTTCCTGCTGGAAAAGCTGGTCGATGCCTGCGCCCACGATCTCGGCCTGCCTGTCGAGGAGATACGCCGCCGCAACTTCATCCGGCCGGAGCAATTTCCCTACCGGACGCAAACCGGCCGCCTCTACGACACCGGTGAATTCGAAGGCCATATGGAGCGCGCTATTGAGCAATCCGAATGGAAAGCGTTTCCCGAGCGGCTGGCGCAATCGAAGGCCGGCGGAAAAATCCGCGGCCTCGGCATGGCGACCTATATCGAGGCCTGTGCCTTTCCGGGCTCCGAACCGGCCTTCGTCGAACTCAACGGCGATGGCACGGTGACGCTGAAGATCGGCACCCAGACCAACGGACAGGGGCACGCCACCGCCTATGCCCAGTTCCTGTCGGAAAAGCTCAATCTCGACATCGACAAGATCCATGTCCGCCAGGGCGATACCGATGAATTGAAAGCCGGCGGCGGCACCGGCGGCTCGCGCTCCATACCGCTGGGGGGTGTATCGGCTTCCCGCGCGGGCGAGGATCTGGCCAACAAGATCAAGCGCATCGCCGCCGACGAGCTTGAAGCCTCGGCCGGCGACATTGAGCTGTCTGATGGTGTTGCCCGCATCGTCGGCACCGATCGCTCGATCGATTTTTCCGCCATCGCCAAGGCCGCCAAGACGCCGGATGATCTCAAGGGCTTTGGCGAGTTCGTGCAGGACGAATGCACCTATCCCAACGGCACTCATATCTGCGAGGTCGAGATCGATCCCGACACCGGCGCGACCGAGATCGTCCGCTACACCATCGTCGACGATTTCGGCGTCACCGTGAACCCGATCCTGCTCGCCGGCCAGGTGCATGGCGGCGTCGTGCAAGGCATCGGCCAGGCACTGACCGAGGACACCATCTATGGCGAGGACGGACAGCTTTTGACGGCGAGCTTCATGGATTACGCCATGCCGCGCGCCGACAATTTCCCGTTCTTCCATTTCGAGACCCGCAACGTGCCTTCGACCACCAATGCACTCGGCATCAAGGGCGCGGGCGAGGCCGGCACCATCGGCTCGACGCCGGCGGCACTCAATGCGGTGACTGACGCGCTCTGGCGCGCCTATGGCGTCAAGCACATCGACATGCCGGCAACGCCGGCGCGTATCTGGGCGACCATCCGAGAAGCGTCGGGAGCGTGACAGCAGGCCCCGGCAGCCCCCCGGCCACAGCCGGCAATGATGCCGGCGGGCACAACACGCTAACCGGCATCATGTTCAAGATCGTGTCGGTGGCGGTCTTCGTCGGCATGCAGACCTGCATCAAAGCCGCAGGCACGGTTCCGGCCGGCCAGATTGTCTTCTTCCGCTCTTTCTTCGCTATCTTCCCGATCATCGCCTTCCTGGCCTTCAGGAAAGAACTCGGCACTGCCTTCACCACCAACCGTCCGTTCAACCACATCGCCCGCGGCCTTGTCGGCGTCTGCGCCATGGGGCTCGGCTTTTTTGCGTTGACCCGGCTGCCGCTGCCGGAAGCGATCACGCTGAACTACGCGCAGCCGCTGCTGGTGGTGGTGTTCAGCTCCATCTTCCTCGGCGAGGCCATCCGTGTCTATCGCTGGAGTGCGGTCGCGGTCGGCTTGGTCGGCGTGCTGATCATCTCCTGGCCGGAACTGACGCTGCTGAGTTCCGACGAGGCGCTCGACGACCAGGAAGTGCTTGGCGTCATCGCCGCTCTTGTCGCCGCGGCGATCTCGGCCGTCGCCATGCTCTTGGTGCGCAATCTCGTGCAAAGCGAGCGCACGGCGACCATCGTGCTGTGGTTTTCGGTGACGGCGAGCGTCATGTCGCTGCTGTCGCTGCCATTCGGCTGGCAGGCGCTGACGCCGCTCCAGGCGGCTCTCCTTGTTGCCGCCGGCTTCTGCGGCGGCCTCGGGCAGATACTGATGACGGCAGCCTATCGCCATGCCGAAGCCTCGGTCGTGGCGCCGTTCGAATATACGTCGATGATCCTCGGCGTCGTCGTCGGCTATCTCGTCTTCGGCGACGTCGCCACGCTCCATATGCTTGCCGGCGGCCTGATCGTCGTCGCCGCCGGCATCTTCATCATCTGGCGCGAACGCCAGCTTGGCCTGGAGCGGACCCGCACGCGCAAGGCATCTTTGCCTGAAGGGTGATTACGACAGCTCGGCTCGCTCCTTCGCCAACCGAACCAGCACCGTCCTCGTCTGCTCGTCGGCTGGAAAAAACGATTCGATCGCCAGTTCCGAAAGGGTCACGTCGAGCGGCGTGCCGAACACGGTGATGGTGCTGATGAACGACAGCACCTGGTCGCCGTGCGCAAGCCTGAGCGGGTGCACGATGGGGTTCGGCTCTACCGACACCGGCCGGCTGCCTTTCAAGCCGGACGGATAAGTCCTCAGCTCACGCTCGAGTTCGATCAGCACCGCGTCGCCGCTCGCGTCATTCTGGTGTTTCAGGCGCTCGAGCAGATGCGTCCGCCATTCCTGGAGATTGACGATGCGTGGCGCGATGCCGCCGGGATGCAGGCTGAGGCGAAGCACGTTGACCGGCGGCGTCAGCAGCGAAGCCTCGCTGACATCGGCAAGGAAGGGGGCAATGGCGGCATTGGCCGAAACCAGGTTCCAGTGGCGGTCGACGGCGAGTGCCGGGAACGGCTCGTGGCCTTTGAGGACGATCTCGACCGCCGCCATCGCCGGCGCCATCGTGGTGTCGGTCAATGAGCGCTCGCCGAAGCTCGGCGCAAAGCCGGCGGCGAGCAGCAACTGGTTGCGCTGCCTCAGCGGCATCGACAATTGCTCGGCCAGATGCAGCACCATGTCGCGTGAGGGCGCGGCGCGGCCGCTTTCGACGAAGCTCAGATGCCGCTGCGAGATTTCGGCCTCCATGGCGAGGTCGAGTTGAGACATGCGGCGGCGGGTGCGCCACTCGCGAATGAGGCTGCCGGCGGAGGTTTGGGCTGTTGTCATGAGGGCATGGTTAGACTGGAGAGGGGGGCATTTCAATTACGTCTGAGGTCATAGTTCTTGCCGGCGTTCGCCTATCCACATTGGAGATTGGCGAAAGCGGAGATGACAGCCAATCTCCCCCCCTCGTGGAGGAGATTGGCCAATCACCCAAGTGCGCGCAGCTTCGCCTTGACTTCGAGAAAATCCCGCCACGCCAGCTTCTTGTGCGACGGGGTTCGCAGGAGATAGGCCGGATGCAGCGTCGGCATGGCCGGGATGGCGATGCCGGACGCCGTCGTGTGGGCGCGCCAGTTGCCGCGCAGCCGCAATATGCCTTCCGAGGTGTTGAGCAAGGTCTTGGCTGACGGGCCGCCAAGGTTGATCAGCACCTTCGGATTGACCAGTTCGATCTGCCGCTCGATGAACGGCCGGCAGATCTCGGTTTCGTACGGCGTCGGCGTGCGATTGCCCGGCGGCCGCCAGGGAATGACATTGGCGATATAGACTGAAGTACGGTCGAGCCCGATCGCCGCCAGCATGCGGTCGAGCAGCCGGCCCGATCGGCCGACGAAGGGCAGGCCCTCGATGTCCTCGTCGCGGCCGGGTGCCTCGCCGACCAGCATCACGGCGGCTTCCGGGTTGCCGTCGGCGAACACCAGGCTTTTGGCGGTGGCCTTGAGATTGCAGCCTTCGAATGCCGCCATGTGCTGGCGAAGCTCGTCCAGCGTCGTTGCTGTGGTCGCCAATTGGCGGGCAAGTGCCGCCTGCGCTTCGTCGGGAACGGTGGCCGACGTTGGGCGCGCAACCGGCGGCGCACTTGATCTGTCACCTGGTTCGGGGCGAGACATATTCGTCGAACGCTGCGGTGGGGCGATATCGCCCGAAGACGCCGCCGCGCGCTCCATGGGCTTTGGCGCAACCTCGGCAAACCGGTTCACGGGCTGGTCTTCAAGCGCCTCGTCGACGCCCACGCTGGCATAAAAGGCCAGCAGGTCGGCAATGTCGGATCGGTTGTTGGGGGAGGCGGCAGTCATGCCTGGCACATTCGTCTGCCGAGAGGCGATTTGCAACATCGGTGATTGGCGAAAGCGGCGGTGAAAGCTGATCTCCCTCCTTGAGGGGGAGATGGCCGGCAGGCCAGAGGGGGTCGCCGCGCGTAGAGCGCCAGCCTCCTCTGTCGGCGAAGGGGAGTCGCGTCCGGTCGTGCCGACCCCCTCTGTCGCCTTCGGCAACATTTCCCCCTCGAGGGGGGAGCGCGCGTCCCCGCGTCCGCTTCTCTACCCCGTTGGTATGCGCGGATCCTGCACCAGATAGAAGGTCCATCGCGGTGTGTAATCAGTCATCAGGAATTCGAACCTGGCGGTTTTCAGCGGGTCGACCTTGCCATTCCTGAACAGCAGCCGGTCATAGGGTTCGAAATCGCGATCGAAATCGGCGAAATTGCTCGATAAGATATTGTCCGGCGTCTTGTTGCGCTGGTCGAAGGAAAGCCCGTCGCCGAACACGCTCGGCCGATTCAGGATCTCCTGCAATTCGAACTGGAATTCGACCCAGGCCTGGCCGCTGTTGTTGAGCACCTCGATGCGCATATACATCATGCCGTTGGCGAATTCGCCGGCCTTGCCGAAGGCCTGGATCGGCTTTGTCGTGCGGATCGTCAGCGTCACCGGCGTTGACGAATTCAGTTCTTCGGTGATGACGAACGGATCATCCTTCGTCCCGATGCCCGAGGCGCCGGTGATGCGGAAGCCGCCAAGCTCGTCGGAGAAGGAGTAGGCGCCTGCCGCCCAGACCTTCACTTCGTCGGCGGCAGCGAGATGCGGCGCCAGCATCAGAAGGGCCAAAAGGAGCGCCCGGCGGATCCGGCCGGGCGGGAAAAGAAAGCGCGTCGATGAAAAGCCGGCTGGCCCAGGAATGCGCATGGCGTGAAGTATGGCCGATAAGCAAGCCGTCGAACAATTAAAAACGCGCGCCTCGCAGGCAATGCCGGGCGAAAAGCAGTCTTCCAGCCTCGCAATGCGCGACTTTTTGGCCAAAACGGCATTGTCACGTATGCGCCGGTTTCCTGTCGTCAATTGATGCGCTATGCAGCGCGGGAGCCAGCAAGATACCCGAATGGGATAAGCCAGTGCGGAGGGGTTGATGAGCGACATCGAACGCGAAAGCATGGAATTCGACGTGGTTATCGTCGGTGCCGGACCGGCGGGCCTCGCCGCCGCCATCCGCCTCAAGCAGGTCAATCCCGAGCTTTCGGTCGTCGTCCTGGAGAAAGGCGGTGAGGTCGGCGCCCATATCCTCTCCGGCGCCGTTGTCGATCCGATCGGCATCGACCGGCTCTTGCCGGGCTGGCGCGACGAGGACGGCCATCCCTTCAAGACGCGGGTCACATCGGACCATTTCCTGGTCCTTGGTCCTGCCGGCTCGTTTCGCCTGCCCAACATGCTGATGCCGCCGCTGATGAACAATCATGGCAACTACATCGTCTCGCTCGGCAATGTCTGCCGCTGGCTGGCGACCAAGGCCGAAGCGCTCGGTGTCGAGATCTATCCGGGCTTTGCCGCCGCCGGCCTGCTCTACAATGAGCAAGGCGCCGTCACCGGCATCGTCACCGGCGACATGGGCGTCGAGAAGGACGGAACGCACGGTCCGGGTTTCGCACCCGGCATGGCGCTGATGGGCAAATATGTGCTGATCGGGGAGGGCGCTCGCGGCTCGCTCGCCAAGCAGTTGATCGCCAGATACAAGCTTTCCGATGGCCGCGAACCGGGCAAATACGGCATCGGCCTGAAGGAACTCTGGCAGGTCAAGCCGGAGAACCACCGTCCGGGCCTGGTCCAGCATTCCTTCGGCTGGCCGCTTGACTTGAAGACCGGCGGCGGCTCGTTCCTCTACCATCTCGAGGACAATCAGGTGGCGGTCGGCTTCGTCCTCCACCTCAATTACAAGAACCCCTATCTGTCGCCCTTCGAGGAATTCCAGCGCTTCAAGACCCATCCGGCGATCAGCGGGACTTTCGACGGCGCCAAGCGCCTCGGCTATGGCGCGCGCGCCATCACCGAGGGCGGCTGGCAGTCGGTGCCGAAACTCTCCTTCCCCGGTGGTGCGCTGATGGGATGTGCGGCGGGCTTCGTCAACGTGCCGCGCATCAAGGGCTCGCACAATGCCGTGCTGTCCGGCATGCTGGCGGCCGAGCATGTCGCCGAGGCGATCGGTGCCGGGCGCGCCAACGACGAACTCGCTTCCTACGAGGAAGCCTGGCGCGCGACCGACATCGGCAAGGATTTGAAGAAGGTGCGCAACGTCAAGCCGCTGTGGTCGCGCTTCGGCACGATCGTCGGTGTCGGCCTCGGCGGCCTCGACATGTGGCTGAACACGCTGTTCGGTGTCTCGCCCTTCGGCACGCTGAAGCATGGCAAGGCCGACTATGCGACGCTCGAGCCTGCCGCCCGGCACAAGAAGATCGCCTATCCGAAGCCAGATGGCGTGCTGACCTTCGACAGGCTGTCCTCGGTGTTCCTGTCCAACACCAATCACGAGGAAAACGAGCCGGTCCACCTGCTTGTCGGCGACATGGAACTGCAGAAACGTTCCGAGCACGATGTCTTTGCGGGCCCCTCGACGCGCTACTGTCCGGCCGGGGTTTACGAGTGGGTCGACAAGGACGGCAATGCCGCCGCCGATCCCACGGCCAAGGATGTGCGCTTCGTCATCAACGCGCAGAACTGCGTCCACTGCAAGACATGCGACATCAAGGACCCGAACCAGAACATCAACTGGGTGCCGCCGCAAGGCGGAGAAGGCCCGGTCTACCAGGGCATGTAGGCCCGCGCCGGCCACAGCGTGCAAAGGACCCGACGACGGCTCGGGTCTCCCGTCGCATGTGAAACATTAGGACTGTTGAAACTGCCGCGCGCTTATGGTTCCATTCCTTGACGATAAGGAGATGGCCAATGCGCCTGGCGGTTCTGGCATGCCTTGTGGCGATCGGTGCGCTGTTCGGTTTGGCTTCGGCGGCCTCGGCCGGCACCAGGGTGGTGGTCAAGACGCGGACCTACGACATCACCGGGACCACGGGGCTGGCGCTGATGCAGGCTATGGACCGCAAGGGGCCGAAGCACGGCTTCATGACGCACGCCATCGCGTTGACCGGCTACGCAGTGGATTGGGACCTTGACACCAGCCAGGACAATGGCGTTTGCCGCTTGCGGCGCGCCAACGGCACGCTCAATCTCTTCTATACGTTTCCGCGTGTCGCCTCGGCCACCACGCCGACGCTCCGGAAGCGATGGACGCGGTTCTTCGCCGGCGTCCGCGCCCATGAGGAAACCCATGGCCGTATCGCCAGGGAGATGATGCAGGCCACGGAAAGATCGATCTCCGGCCTCAGGATTGCCGACGACCGGTTCTGCTACAAGACACGTCGCGAGGCACAGCGACGTATCAAGGCCACCAATGCCGCATATGAGGCCAAGCAGCTCGCTTTCGATGCGCGCGAGCATCGCGATGGCGGCCATGTCCAGCATCTCGTCATCGCTTTGGTCAGGCCCTGATCCTTCAGCCTGGCGTCTTGCCGGTCTGGCTTATGGCCGCGGTCGCGGTTTCATGTTCATCGAGCGGCTTTTGCTGGTTCAGCCTGAGCGAGAACTCCACCATGACCGGAAGGTGATCCGAGCCGGTGTCCTCCAGCCGTGTCGCGGAATGGATGGTCACGCCGCCCTTGCTGAAAACCTGGTCGATCGGCAGGCCGGCGAAGCGCCGCAGGAAGTCCGGCAGCTTGATGTGGATCCAGGTCGGGCCGGCGGACGGCATCACGGTCAGCCCGCCAAGCGCCGCGACCCGCCGCACGGCGGCACTCCATGGCGCGGCATTGCAGTCGCCCGCCATGATGGCCGTCTCGCCGAGCGCGGAAAGCGGCTCCGTCAATTCGCCGATCTGCCAGTACTGCTCGCGTGGCCACGGCCAACTGAGGTGGATCGCCGCGACATCGACGTCGATGCCGCCGAAGTCGACGGTCGCTGTCGCCATGGCGCCGCGCCTTTCGCAACGCGCCTCGGTGCCCGCGGCAAAGGGCCTCCGCGAGAGCAACGCGACGCCGAATATGCCGTTGGGATAGGGACAGAGGACCCGGTATGGATAGGCGCTGCTGATATAGCCAAGCTCGGTCGCCCACATCGCCGATACCTCGTCGAGGGTGATCACGTCGGGATTGGTCCGGCCGATCAGCGACAGCACCTTCTTCGGCGTCGGATTGTCGTAGCGCAGGTTCATCTGCAGCAGCTTGTAGATTGCGCGGTCTTCGTTCTTGGCTTCATAGGCGGCCTGAACCGGCCACAGGCGGGAGAAGGACAGCGACCCGGAAGTGGTGGCGAAGGCCGCCACGGCAAAAAGCAGTGCCACGGCCGCCTGCAGGCGAAATGTCGTGGCCAGCAGCGGCAGCGCGCAAAGCGCCATCAGCACGGCAAGGTGGACGCGGAAATGCGAGAAGGAATCGAAGGCGGGATGCAGCGTTCCGAAAAACCCGGCCACCAGCGCGATCGAACAGGCCAGCATTGCCAGGAATGCAACCGAAATCAGCAATGTCCCGAGGCTCGCTCTCTCCATGCCGCCTGCTTATCGGCAGAAATGCGGCCCAATCAAGATGAGAAATGCCGCCTCGATGCGTGGCATCGGCCTACTGGAACGCCGTTTCCGAAAAACTTCTGAGTTTGCGCGAATGCAACCGCTCCATCGGCATTTCCGCGAGCTTCTCCATCGCCCTGATGCCGATGGTCAGGTGCTGCGCCACCTGGCGCTTGTAGAATTCGGTCGCCATGCCGGGCAGCTTCAACTCGCCATGCAACGGTTTGTCCGAAACGCACAGCAGCGTGCCGTAGGGAACGCGGAAGCGGAAGCCATTGGCGGCGATGGTCGCCGATTCCATGTCGAGTGCGATGGCGCGAGATTGCGACAGACGCTGTACCGGGCCACGCTGGTCGCGCAGTTCCCAGTTGCGATTGTCGATGGTGGCGACGGTGCCGGTGCGCATGATGCGCTTCAGGTCGTAGCCGGAAAGGCCGGTGACTTCGGCGACGGCTTCCTGCAACGCCACCTGGATCTCGGCCAGCGGCGGGATCGGCACCCAGACCGGAAGATCGTCGTCCAACACATGGTCCTCGCGCACATAGGCATGCGCCAGCACATAGTCGCCCAGCGCCTGGGTGTTGCGCAGGCCGGCGCAGTGGCCGAGCATCACCCAGGCATGCGGCCTCAGCACCGCGATATGGTCGGTGATGGTCTTGGCGTTGGAGGGCCCGACGCCGATATTGACCATGGTGATGCCGCCATGTCCCGATTTCTTCAGGTGATAGGCCGGCATCTGCGGCAGGCGCGGCGGTGCAACGCCTTCGCTAGGCGCGCTTTGCCCGCTCTTGGTGATGACATTACCCGGCTCGACGAACTCCGTGTATCCGCCGCCGCCATTGGCCATCAGGTCGCGGGCGCGGGCGACGAACTCGTCGATGTAGAACTGATAATTGGTGAACAGCACGAAGTTCTGGAACTGCTGCGGCGTGGTTGCCGTATAGTGCGACAGCCGGTGCAGCGAATAATCGATGCGCTGCGCCGTGAAGGGCGCCAGAGGCCTCGGCTCGCCGAAGGCGACTTCGAAGGTGCCGTTGGCGATCTGGTCGTCGGTGCCATCGAGATCCGGCACGTCGAACAGGTCGCGGATCGGCCGCTTGATGCGCTCTGCCGTCGCGCCGTCGACATGGGTGCCTTCAAGGAAGGCGAAATGCAGCGGGATGGGTGTGGTCGATTCCGACACCGTGACCGCAACCCCATGATTGCGCATGATCAGGCGCAACTGCTCGACGAGGTAGCTTTCGAACAGGCCCGGCTGGGTGATGGTGGTGGAAAAATGCCCGGGCGTCGGCATATGGCCATAGGCCTGGCGCGAGTCGATCTGGGTGAACGAGTTGGTGGTGACACCGATCTCCGGATAAAAGGCCCGGTAGCGCTTGCCATTGTCGCCGCCTGCTGCCGCCAGCTCTGCGAACGAGTCGCGCAGGAATTTGGTGTTGCGGTCGTAAAGCGCCTGCAGTGCCTTGACGGCTTTCTCGGCGCTATCAAAGCTTTGCCGGCCAAAAGGCTCCGGCATGACGACAGATTCGATGGCTTGTGGGTAGATTCGCTTTTCCATAGCTCAATATAGAGACTTGGATCGGCACTTGGGAGGGGTGTCGCGACCGAAGGCGGCCAACGCGCCGTTTTTCTTCAACCGCGCTGCAGGCTGACCAGGAGCACAAAGCCGACGCCGGACTTCTTCAGGGCTGGTGCGTCGATCGTCGAGCCGGCATCTGAGCGCATCATCGGCACGGCCAGAACCGGAGCGGCCAGAACCGCCAGGATAAGCGCCGCCCGCGGCAGAAGCCGAAGGGTCTTGAGAGCGTTGGCGGCGATGCGGTTCATGGTGTTTCAGCTTTTCTTTTCGAGGTCTTGGTTCTTTGTTCAGTTGCGAAGATGGGTGGGGCAGGCGAGGCGGCAGGTTCTGGAACTGGCTTCGTCCCAGGCGCGGGCCGGACGGCCCGCTTCGGCGACGAGGATGGCGAAGAACATTCCAAACAGGCTCACCAGCAGGCAGACGATGGTGAAGCGGCGAGCAAGCATCGGGTCGGTCTCCTTCAACACGCCGGAGAATGCCCTGATGCAACTGAACCGGCTCTGATGCCGGCGTTCATCTGCCGTTCAAGATGATTGACGGGGTTTCGACGGCGCCGGCGTCGGTTTGGATAGCCGCCGGCGGGTATCGAGCATCACCGGTGCAGGATGTGTCGACAAAACGAAAACGGGGCCCGCTGGGGCCCCGTCCTCATGTCGTAAGGGTGGTCGATCAGAGCTTGTGCCAGACTTAGCTTTTATTCTACGGAATGTGTTGGGCGCATAGCTCGAAACGCGGATTTCGGGCCGTTGATTTGATGCTGATGAAAGGCATCGTCGTCCTAAAACAGCGTGCCAATGATCGCGCGTATAGGTGGACATTAGGTACTATAGGGATCCCCCACGGGGGGACTGAGGCTACCCCTCTCTAACATTAGCGGATACGAATTTTTCTGACAAAGGTCGCGACCCTGGAGGAACCCTGAGGTCCCCTTCGGAGAACGTGCAGATGGCCGAGCATTGGTTCAGTCCCAAGGTGCCCGTGAGGAACCTTGAGGGGCACCGCTACAACGTCGGGAGCGTGGAGGCCTGCGCTGAGGTTCTCATGACGTGGACCAAGCGAGGCCCTCGGTGGACCGAAGCTGTCCAAGCGTGTGTTACTGCGATGTCCGATGAGGTCCCACCGGAGAGCGTCAGGGGACCCTTTAGGGCTGCAGCCGAGGAGGAGGGAAAGCTGCTCCCCGAGATATCGGCATGAAGCGTTTCATGGGCCTGATCGGCATACTCGCCATAATGGCCTTCTGGGGCTACACCGGGTTTAGCACGAAGGCAGGGGTCCTGTATCTCATCTACGTTCCCGCCGTCCTTTGCCTCATGGCCGTGGCGGTCCTTTGGGAGCTTTTGCGTAAGAAGTGACAAGCGAGGGGAGACTGATGGTCTTTTGGGAAACGACGGCGATGGCAGCGATAGGAGCGTTCCTTGGCTACATGGCCTTTGGAACCTTCTGGCACGGGGCACTCTTCGGGTTCCTAACGTTGGCTGCGATGTCGGCGGCGAACCGTGTGATCTACGAGATGGCACTGGATCGGCATAAACTCAGGCGAGACTGAGGGCCGGGTCAACCTGTGGGAAACTCAAAATACCCCTGGGTTAAGCACATGGGACTCTTGTCAGCGCGTCACTGCAGGCATTACACGGGATATAGGCCAGTCGAGACCGGACCAATGCGAATCGGAGTCCAAGCCGATTTGAGGTAGCGATCACTGCGCTAGTCGGAGGGGGACGCTGGGCGTCCAAACCTCAGCGTTCCCCACCGGCACCCCTTATCCAGACGGAAATCTCCGCACCGGATTGGTTACATGTGCCTACAAACGTATTCATCGTCAATGTAGGACCCCAGGGTTTTCTTGTGCATAACGCACACTCTCAGCAAACAGGCGACAGGAAACCGAAGCCTGTCAGCTAATAAGCCGGGGAAGAGGACTAGGCCCCTTTGTCGTGGGCGATGTCGGCCTTGAGCCTGCCGATGACGTGGTCCAAACCTTCGATCGCTCGCTTGTAGTGGGCGATGATGTCAGCGTTCATGTTCGTCGCCTTCCCACCTGAGTCAAGGTCGTTCATCTGCTGCTTACCGGATTCGAGCCACTCGACGCCTTCGCTCATACTGGCGATGGCCTCAGTGTGTCGAGCAATCAAATTCTCACGCCATCCCATATTCGTCTCCCCCCATTATTGGGCAGAGCATATACGCTTCCAACGACGACCGATCCATAGCTGTTCAAAGGACCCGATATGAACGAGCGAGTAGCGCCATCCGATGTGGCACCAAGCCAAATTTGTGCTACTGGACGTCATCCATGAGTCTGATCAAGTCCAAGAAACGCGTTGCTGACCACGGGGAGGTGTTCACCCCTCAATGGCTAGTCGAAAAGATGCTTGACCTCGTCAAGGGGGAGACTGATCGCATCGACTCGCGTTTTCTAGAGCCTGCGTGCGGAAGCGGGAATTTCCTCATCCCGGTCTTGCAGCGAAAGCTGGCTGCTGTTGAAGCGAAGTTCGGCACGTCCGACTTTGAGAGGCGGCACTACGCCCTACTGGCGCTGATGTGCACCTATGGGATTGAGCTTCTTGCAGATAACATCGCTGAGTGCCGAGCGAATATGCTGGAGGTCTTTGCCGACTACTTGGATTTGGATGACGCAGATGAGTTGTATCGGGCCGCTTCCTACATTCTGTCGCTCAATCTGGTCCATGGTGACGCCATGACGATGCGCGACAAGGACAACATGCCCATTAGCGTGGTGGAGTGGGGTTACCTCGGCAAGGGCAAGTTCCAGCGGCGCGACTTTCGCCTTGACGTGCTCACTGGGATGGCGAGCTTCAGCGCCGAGGGCTCGCTGTTCGCCCATCTCGGCAAGCATGAAATCTTTACGCCAATCACGGTCTATCCACCTACTACAGTGCGCGAACTGGGTGGCACGTCTTAGAACCAGGCTTCGGGGGGAGCTTCATGAACGATCAAGCAAGCTTTTCGCTTCGTGGGCGCAATCCGGACGTTTTGACGTGCATCGCCAACCTCTCCAACGACGAGGTGTTCACTCCGCCCGAGTTTGCTAACCGGATTCTGGATTCGCTGGCTGAGGCGTGGGCCGCCCATAATGGCGGCGCGAATATCTGGGCCGACCCAACCGTGCGATTTTTGGACCCGGTTACGAAAACGGGCGTATTCCTGCGCGAAATTACAACGCGCCTCACAACGGGCCTTGAGGAGAGCATCCCAGACATCAAAGAGCGGGTCGATCACATCCTTACCAAACAGGTGTTTGGCATCGGCATTACCCACCTCACCAGCCTGCTTGCGCGACGGAGTGTCTATTGCTCGAAACACGCGAACGGCGAACACTCCATCGCCACCTCATTCACAACGGACGCCGGCAACATCTGGTTCGAGCGCACCGAACATTCGTGGACGAATGGAAAATGCACTTACTGCGGCGCTAGCCAGAATACGCTAGACCGGGGCGAGGGATTTGAAACTCATGCCTATGCGTTCATCCATACCGACAAGATCAAGACGCGGATCGCTGAGTTATTTGGGGACGATATGAAATTTGACGTCATCATAGGAAATCCGCCCTACCAGCTCGCTTCGGATGGCGGAACGCGCGACGTGCCAATCTACCAGCACTTCGTCGAGCAAGCGAAAAAGCTCGAGCCGCGATTCCTCGCCATGGTGATTCCGTCGCGGTGGATGGCTTCGGGTCTGGGGCTTAACGAATTTCGAAAATCCATGCTGGGGGACTCTCGCATACGCGAGCTCGTTGATTACCCGGCGGCGAGCGAAGTTTTTCCGGGCGTCGAAATCAAAGCTGGTGTCTGCTACTTCCTCTGGGATGCGGCTCACAAAGGCCGTTGCAAAGTAACGACTGTTCTCGGCGGCGAGCTTGTAGGGCCAGCGCTTCGAAATCTTGGTGATTATGATGTCTTTGTGCGAGACGTGCGTGCAGTGGAAATTCTGAACAAAGTTTTGGGTCGCAAGGAGCCGTCAATCAATACGATTCTGGCTAGGGACAAGGAGTTCGGCTGGACATCCAACTTCGACGGTTTCCATGCAACACAACGTCCGGGGGACTTGCCACTTCACTATATTCGAAAAATGAAACGGGGCGTCGGATACATCGACCGAAAGGCTGTAACCAAAAGCCCGCATTTGATCGACACGTGGAAGGTTCTTGTACCTGAGGCCTACAACGGAGGGGACATGGTGCCGCATCCGATCTTGGGGAAGTCGTTGATCGCGGCCTCTCCGTCGGTGTGCACGCAATCGTTCCTATTTTTCAATGTTAAATCCAGCGAGGAGGCTAGGAGCCTCCAATCGTATTATCGAACTAGATTTTTCCGTTTCCTGGTATCGGTGCGGAAAATTACACAGCACGCGACACACTCCACCTACGCTTGGGTTCCGATGCAGACATGGGATCGCACATGGACCGACGAGGCACTGTGCGACAAATACGGCATCAGCCAAAAGGAACAGGCTTACATAGAATCGCAGGTTCGCACGATGGATGCTGTTGATGAACCTGCTCAATAAGCCCACCATCGACGAAATCCTCGCGCCAAAGCCGGAAGTTCGCCCACGTATCTATGCGTATTCAATCGCCGCCAAGACACATGAAGGGCTGCTCAAGGTCGGGCATACTACACGTGAGGTGAAGCAGCGCATCGCCGAACAACTCAAGACCGCCGCGATCACCAACTACACCATCGAACTCGACGAATCCGCCGAAGCTCATAACGGTACGATTATCACCGATCACGCCGTGCGCGACGCGCTCAAGCGCAAGGGATTTGCCAATCCGCAATTGGAGTGGATGAAGTGCGCTCTCGCCGATGTGCGGACTGCGTTGGCCGAGCTACGGAGCGGCCAGCAATTCACCGGCGCGCATCACGAAACCTTCCCGCCACGTAAGGAACAGGCGGCTGCGGTGGAGCAAACCCACGCCTACTATCATTCCAGGTGGCAGCAAGACGGCAACGCCGTCCCGCGCTTCCTCTGGAACGCAAAAATGCGCTTCGGCAAGACATTCACCACCTACCAACTCGCCAAGAAGCTAGGCGCTAAGCGGGTGCTGGTCGTGACGTTCAAGCCCGCCGTGGAAGACGCATGGAAGACCGATCTTGAATCGCATGTCGATTTCGACGGCTGGCAATATCTATCTCGAAATTCCGGGCGCGACCCTAGCCAAATCGACGACGACAAGCCGGTGGTCTATTTCGGCTCGTTCCAAGACCTGCTCGGACGCGACAAGGCCAGGAACATCAAGGCCAGGAACGAATGGCTCCATGCGATCAATTGGGACCTTGTGGTGTTCGATGAATATCACTTTGGCGCGTGGCGCGAGACCGCGAAGGAGCTATTCGAGGGCGAGGATGCCACGGTGGCCAAGAAGGAAACTAGTCTGGAATATGCTGCCGATCTGGAAGAAGTGAACGAAGACCTTGGCGTGCTTTCGGAGAGCGAGGCCGAGTTCCTGCCCATTACCACCCGCGCCTACCTCTATCTCTCCGGCACCCCTTTCAAGGCGCTGGCGACGGGCGAGTTTATAGAGGAACAGATTTTCAACTGGACCTATACCGACGAACAGCGCGTTAAGGCTGAGTTTGCCGACCAAAATCCGGGCAAGCGCAACCCCTACGGCGCAATGCCGCAAATGCGTCTGCTGACCTACCAGATGCCCGACGAGCTTCTTGCGATTGCAAGTGCCGGGGAGTTCGACGAATTTGACCTCAACACCTTTTTCTCGGCTTCCGGCACTGGCCACACGGCTGTGTTCAAGCACAAAGCCGACGTGCAGAAATGGCTCGACATCATCCGGGGCGGATACGCGCCGCAAGCGATGGAAAGCCTAAAAACGGGAACGAGGCCGCCGTTTCCGTATTCGGACGTGAGGCTGCTTCCCTACCTCCAGCATTCGTTTTGGTTCCTGCCCAACGTCGCCGCCTGTCATGCTATGGCAAACCTACTGACGGAGCGGCACAACACTTTCTGGCACGATTACACGGTTGTCGTGGCGGCGGGTACATCGGCGGGTATCGGCCTCGATGCCTTGCCTCCGGTTCGGCAGGCCGTCGGTAGCGGCTTCGACTCGAAAACGATTACGCTTTCCTGCGGCAAGCTTACGACCGGGGTGACGGTGGCACAGTGGTCGTCCATCTTGATGCTGCGCAACCTCAAATCGCCGGAAACCTATTTCCAAGCCGCGTTCCGGGTGCAGTCGCCGTGGTCGATCAAGAATCCCAATGGCGACAACCCCAACGAAGAAGAGGTGCTGAAGCCGGTCTGCTTTGTATTTGATTTCGCGCCAACGCGTGCGCTGAGGCAACTGTCGGAATATGGCCTCGGCCTCTCTCCGGGTGAGCCGAACCCCGAGAATGCTGTCAGGGAGCTTGTCTCGTTTCTGCCCGTGTTGGCCTATGACGGTGCCAACATGACTCAGATTGACGCTGGCGGCATCCTCGACATTGCGATGGCGGGCACCTCGGCGACCCTGCTCGCCCGCAAATGGGAATCTGCGGTACTCGTCAATGTGGACAACGACACGCTACGCCGAATACTCGACAACCCAGAAGCAATAGCCGCAGTTGAGCGGATCGAAGGCTGGCGAGCACTCGGCGACAACATTATTGAGACAATCATTAACAAGAGCGACAAAGTAAAGGATCTAAAGAATAAGGCGAAAGGAGACGATTTAACGGCGAAAGAAAAAAGAGAGCTCACCGATGAGGAGAAGGAATACAAGTCCAAGCGCAAGCTCGTTCAAGAAAAGCTGATAAAGTTTGCAACGCGCATACCGGCGTTTATGTATCTCACGGATTTTCGGGAAAACAAGCTTCAGGACGTAATTACCAGGTTGGAGCCGGAGCTATTCCTCACCGTGACTGGCTTGACGGTAAATGACTTCCATCTCCTCGTGAGCCTAAGAGTATTCAATACCGAGAAGATGAACGAGGCCGTCTTCGCTTTCCGCCGCTATGAGGACGCTTCACTCCGCTACACCGGCATCGAAAGCCATGCAGGACTAACCCACTACGGCCTCTACGATACAGTTGTGGCAAAGAATGACGGCGGCGACGTTGTCGCGCCGATCTCCAGGCAGCCTTCGGACCAATCAAGCAGCAGACCGAGTAACGGGCGATAAGGACCGCGAAGCCCATCCAGTTTGAACCGTGAGTGGCAACCTCACTGCGAAGATGGTTTCAGAACTCCGATCCAAGCTTGGTCGAATCCCATTTTCGGAAGGACGACGTACTTTTCACCGCAAACAGAGAAAGGAGCCGCGAATGCATCGTTCCACTGCACCCAAGGTGCCTCTTGTGGCGGTGCCACCCCTTGAGCGTAGCCATTGGCAGCCTTCAGAAACACGGTCCCTAGATCTACTTTGCTGACTTCTTGGCCGACCTGCGCGGTCACTATCGCGACCTGCGATTCGACATCGGCGCACGCGACATTGAAGGAGTTGGGATTTTTCCCCGGCTCGTCCTTACAATCCGACGACGAACGCTTCAAATCTGTGTCGTCGACCATCTGGACCTTGCCGGTGCACGGTTGAAAGTTCGCCTTCGTGCCTGCTCGCGACAATACGTAACCCAGAACTCCGCCTCCTCCACCTACCAGCTCGTATGGGCCGTCCAATACAACCACCCCAGCGATCGCTTTGGCGTCCGAAGTTCCCTGCTGTGCGGTAACCTCGCTCAGAGGGGGTATTGCGAATGCGACAGCCAGAATCAAAAACCTACTTCTCACAGCCCTTCTCCCCAGATTCAGGTTCGCGAAGTTTTATTGCGGAGTAAATTATCGCACCGGCATTGGAAACGACAAACATCCTCCCGCGCTCACAAGCGTAGTACTTATCGCGGCAAAGCAGATACATACGATCAGGAAGCCCAATGATTTGACGAAGTGCACGTCTATCTCGACATTTCTCAAAGGCATCATAAGCCTCATCCTGATGCGGGGCGATGAGAACGGGAACTGAGAACGCCTTATCCCCAGTCCACACCAAATGCGCCATCGCCTTCGCTTCAGCTTGAGCGGCATCCCTGACTACGAATAGAAAAATGGCGAGGCCCGCCAATGACGCGACGAGCATAATCTGATTTCGACACTCTTTTTTTCCCAAACAGTAATCAGAGGCCACCCACGCAGCCAAGCAGATAGCAAGGAAAAACAAAACCCTGGGAGACTTTAGGGGGGAGAATGCATACACCAATACGGTTGGCAGGGGGACAGTTATCTCTGTAGCGTCCACTCCAAACTCGCCGATGTAGCTGGACAAGTACGCCCACCCACTGAAGAACACGATGGCAATAGGTAGTACAGCTAACACTGCGTCGATCAGCGCGCCCCTCATCCCATTCATCTTGATCCCCCTGTGCAGGGTCTAGCATTTTCATTTCACCTAGACGAGGGCAGATGAGAAAGTAACGTTAGTAAGCACTCATGGATCGTCCTCACGCATGCATCTCCCCGCTGGACGTCTCCGCTATCGGAATGTCTCCGTAGGAGCCTATTTTTTTTGTCTTCGATCTGTGAAAAATGGGCATCGGCAATCAAGCCAAGCTTTGGAAAGCCGAGACCATGACTAGCTACAAAATCGTATTTTTCGGGAAGCACGGACAAGCTATCGAACAGCGTGTCGTGAACTGCGAAAGTCACTGGGAGGCATGTCAGTGGGGGTGGAAGCACATGCCATCAAGGGCGCATGACTTCCACGCCGAGGAGGCGTCCTTCGAGGAGAAGGTTGAAACGTCTGAAGCAGAGGAAGACAAAATCATCCTGAAGGCATTTCACGTCCTCAGGAAGCGGGCAGGCCTGACGCGGCCACTACCCCGTAGAGATTGATTGCTGCCCATGCATTCGGCGTAACGAAAACGCATGGGAACCTAGAGAAACCCGCGCGCCTTCCCACCTCCTCAAACCGAACTTGAGATACGAAAGGGGGGGCGGGAAGGAGCGCGGGAAACTGGATTGTCCGTTATTCGGCGGTGGCAATCTCCAACGCGTTCTTGTGTTCCGACAGGTCGGCATCGAGCAGGGCGTCGGCGGCGTCCGTCACGTCGGTCTCAAGGCCGCTGAGGGACGGAAAGAACGAGTCCAGTTCGGTCTGAGTTACCTTTGGCGCCCCTGCGATCAAACTGCGCTGGGGCTTTGTCTCAGCGGTATAGGGCAGGCCCGTTGCGGGATCGTGGGTGCCCCTTTGGACACCAAGCTGCACCTCTGCCCATTCCATGCGGCCTGCACGTTCCGCAGCTGCAGCAAGCTCGGTATGGCCAGGTCTGTCCGCGCCATGGGACCGCGTCCGAACGTCAACCTTGCGAATGGCCTCGCGGACCAACTGCAAGGCTTCGTGCTTCTGCGCAAGCTGACGCTCAAGGTCTCGGCGCTGAGACATCAGGGTGGCATTCTCCTCAATCAGTCTGGCGACCTCAGCATGTAGCTTGCCGATCTCGGTGGAACTCTCGAGAGATTCGAGTTGGGCGAGGAGTTCCTCGCGGGTAGTTGGTTTCTTGGCCATTTGGTATTTCCTTTCAAAGTCAGAATTGAAGTAGGGCGAGCAAAGTCGCGGTTAGGGCAGTGACCGCATAGGCGGTTGTGATGTAGCCGAGCATCGGTTGTCCTCCCTCAGTCGGCGTCTGGCAGCGATTGCCACCAGAGGTCATAGGCGTTCGCCAGTCGGGCAGGGTCCAACCGACCAGTCACCACATCCGACACGATGCGGCGGGCCAGGCTGTCGTCGGTCCTCGTGGCCGCGTAGAGCATGGAACTCCAACGCTCCCCACCGATCTGCTCGGCTGCGATTGGGGTTGCCTCCATCACGGTTGTCTCGACAAGCGTTGACGCTGTGGCCTCGTCTAATCCGGTGGCCTCAGAGAGACGGGCCAACGTGTCGTTGAAGTCGCCCGTTTCAACCATTGCATCGACACCAGCCTCAAAGGCCTCAGGCGTGAAGCACTCGGCAATTTGGTCGAGGGTTTCTGACAGTGATGGTTCGAGGTCGCAGGTCTCGATCTCAAGCTCTTGCTGGAGGGCCTCAAGATCCTCGTCGGACAGTTCATTGATGTCGATGTGTTCAAGGGGATCGTCGCCAGCGGGAATGGCCCGATGGTCGAGCGACGGGTGGTCGGTCGAGGTGGCACTGGGGGTGGCCTGAGGTCCCAAGAGGCCAAGCTGTTCGGCAATGTCGGCATCGACGTAGGTGTTCATGCCGGGGACAAACACTTTACCCTCGGGGGAGGGACCGGCGGCGGAGCCGCTGGCGTAGTTGGGGTTACTCGTTGGGGTCCAACCGGACCTGTCGTCCAGGGGGTTGGGCATACGCATCGTTTCGGTTGCGGTGTGGTCGTAGTAGTTGGACATCGTGGGGTTTCCTAAAGGAGGTTCGCGGCCTTGAGGGCCAGCTTGGTGTAGTCGCGTAGGGTCATCTCAGACCCTGAGTTGGTGGAGATAGCCGAGGACCAGAAGTCCTTGCCGTATGTCTGCTGTACGTGGTGGACGAAGTCGCGACCGAGGAGACGGTGGGTTGCCCCTGAGGCCTCCTTGATCAACGTCTTAGAGCCAACCGTCTTGCGGAAGTCCCCGAGGAGCGCACCCGCTCGGGTGAACAGGTAGGCCTTGCGGTTTTCCCACAGGCCACCTGAGGTAGCGTAGTAGACGTCCATCCAGCCCAGCAGCGCCAGTGCATGGGTGAGGGCTTCGGTATAGGTGCGCCTTTCCCGGTGCTGCCAGTTGGCAAGGAGACCCTTGGCCTTGGCGATCTGGGGGAGGCCTTTGTGGATGTCGGCTGGTCCGAGACAGAAGGTAGGCGGCTGGAACATGCGGCGCTCAAGAGACCTCAGGTCCACCGCGACACGCGCGGCAAGCTTGGGGTCCGTCTGCAGGAACAGGTCGATAGCCTTCGTGAAGATCACCAGTTCGTTGCGAGACGGGAGGCGCGCCAAGGGGTCCCCTCGGGAACTTGTGGCATCACGATGATGGCCACAGTAGCGAGAGACCCCCGAGCGCTTCCGGTCACAGCCGGGGCAAGAGCAGGGTTTCTGTTCGTTGATGATCTGTCGGCGGCGCAACTGAGCGCCGTTGTGCGGGGACTGGACACCCACACGCCAATCGCGCGGGTGGCCCCGAGTGACGGGGGATGCCATGGGGTTTCCTTGGGGTTACTGAAATGCGCCGTAGTTCTTGAGACCGGACGTGGCCACGTCCAGGAACGTAGTCATGGGGTTCATTTGCTGCTTGTTGAGCGCGTCTTGCGCCCCAAGCTGGTCAGCCTTGCCCTGCATGATGTAGTTGGCCTTGGCACCCTCCCGCTGGTCCTTGGCGTTGGCTATGGATAGTGCTTGCTGACGGGATTGTTCGGCCAGCCTGAGGCCAGCGGTGTTGCCGTTCATGCCAGCGCCTGAGGCGATAGCGGATGACTTGGCGCGGTCACCCTCAAGGGTAGCCTGATAGCCTTCCTTGTTGGCAGCATTGGCCTTGGTCACGAAGTCATGTTCGTTGGAAACCTGAGCCAGATTGTAGCGCTGTTGGATGTTTTTGGAGTTGGCTGCGGCAGCGGATGCCTGACCGGCAGCATTAGCGATCCCGGCAGCGATGCCGAGAGTAAGCCCTAGATCGCAGATAGCGACCTCCTGTGGTTGGGTATGGGAAGCTGGCATGGAAGGCGGAGCTTCGAGCGAGCTTGTGGGGAACGAGAGTTCAACCCGAGTTCACATCAGCTGAACTCAGGGGTACTTGAGAGATAACTCTACTGGTAAAACCTCAAGGGAGAGACCTTAGGGCAACTCAAGTTCCTTGAGGGTATCCTGAGGTATCTTAAGTTCCCCCCTATAGTCCCCCCAAAATGGGCGACATCGGAGGGAGGATTTTTGGTCTTCACCTGCGGTTACGCGGCGAGCCTTTCGGCTCCCACGTTGGCGAAGCCGTCAAAGGGACGGAACTTGATCCGTACTGCTGAGCGGTCCTGAGTGTCTACGACATCGTGGTCTGCCCAATAGGCCAGGGTTAGGTCTCGCTTGTAGATCGGGGTTCCTGCCCGTTCAACGTAGATACGGGTCTCGGGCGGATAGCCGAGGGTGTCCCTAAGGCTACGGCATAAAGGGCCGAGCGGGTCCTTGTAGGTCCGACGACCGTAAGCGGTGTCGGATGTGTCGATGCGTGTGCCTGAGGCCGGGTGGTAGGCGGCATAGGAGCCGTGAAGTTCGATGGTCGTGGTGTGAAGGGACATGGAATGGCTTTCTTCCTGTGTGCGGTGGTGGCCACAACAGGGGTTGGGTTGGTGCGGGTGGTGTAGGGAAGCGGGCAGGGGGCGATGCCCTCTGAAACAGGGCCACCGCATACACAGACGGAACGAGCGGAGCCGGTGGCGAGGAGGCTTTCATTTCCTGTGTGCGGTGGTGGACTAAAACGAGCGTGGCAAGGGCGGGTGACGTAGGACACCGGAAAGCTGGATGAGCGCCCTGAAACGATGGGCACCGCATACAGGTTGCGAGGCAGTCAGACGGGCTTGCCGTCCCGGAAGGCCTTGAGTTCATCAACCGAATAGCGGCGGCTGAACCAGTCAGGCATGAGGTCGTGGGTGTCCTTGGGCCGACGGGTGCCAGCGGTTACGGTCTTGGTGATCTGGTCAAAGTCCAGATAGATGGTGTCCGAAGGGAGCCAGCCGAGGAGCCGGAAAGACCAGAGGGTCCCAAGGATTTCCTTGATGGCATCGACATGGATGCGGTGGTTGCATCGGACCCTTTCCATGTCCTCCTTGCTGCACCCTTCCGGCACCATCGCGCCCACATGGGCGAGACGACGGGTGGCGCGGGTGATGCGAATGGGCAAGGGAGACGTGCGGCCCCAGTGGCGACCGTGGGTTGGGAATGTGGCGGCGAGGGATGGCGTAGAAGGAGTGGCGCGCATGGCGTCGATAGTGGCGGCAATGTCCGCAGACGCGGGGAGGCCCGCTGCTTCGGTATAGGTCACGATGGTTCCTAGATTTTGTGGATGCAAGGCGCTATGGCGCAAGATGTAGGAGTGTTGACCTTGGTGATCAGAAAGGACCACCAAGAGAAAAACAGGGAGGACAAGGGAGAAAACAAGCGGCGAGCCCCGAGCGGAGCTTTGCTCGTATCTGTACGAGGCCTTAATTGGCTGGACCGGGGAGCTTTGCCTGTATCAGTATGACGACATTAGCGATGGCGCTGGCTCGGCGCGGACGTTCTAATGTACAGTATGAGGTGGAAATCACGCATGAGACGGAAGTGCGGGCGTTCGCATGTATCTCGGTATGGCAACCCATTAGCTGTCACTAATGAAGTCGTTCTCTTATCAGAATGGGCCCCTAATCGCCCTGCACTTTGCGAGCCTTCTCTGTCCATGATGGGTGGGTAATTGCAGCCAAATCCACAAAACCGAACAAAGTCAAACGGTTGCGGGTCGTTTCGACGGAGAAAGGGTTTCAGTCAATGTGCTATACGGCAACCTAATCAGCCCGGCTCCCCAGTGCTGTCGAAAACAAGGGCGTGGCTGTAGCCGCTTCGCATCGTGACAATCGCCCGCCTGAGGGTCTTGCTGGCGCTCTCAAGGTCGATGCGCTGCACGAGGCTGGAGATGAGCCCTTGGGCTTTCTTCCGGTCCTCCTCAGCCAGCCGCTTGATCTCCTCTTGATCCATTTCAAAGTCCACGAAAGCCGCCGCGCTCTCACGGTGTCTCGCGTCATTTTCGCGGATGGCCACTATCTCCCGACGCTTGGCTTCGATCTGGCGCGCCAATTGATCGGCCTGCCCCAAGAGAACCTTACGGACTTCGGGTGTGTCAGCTTCGGCAATACCGGCAAGGACGTTCGACTGCTTGGCCTCAAGGGCACCTATGGTCTCCTCAAGTTCCCTTGAGAGATCGGGGGCCGTCTGGTCCTGCGGTATAGGAACAGCCAGGAACCCTATGCGGTCAATCATCTCTTGCTCGAACTGGTCATAGCGCCAGTTAGGCGCGGTGCATTCCGTACTTTTGAACGTCTTCCCCGTGCAGGTGAAATAGCCCCATACCGCACCGCCCTTCCTGGAGGACGTGAGGACCATCGGGGAGCCGCAGTGCCCGCAGTGGACCATGCGGGAAAATAGGTTTGATGTGCGCCCCACCTGTCTACTGTGACGCCGGGCCTTGGTGCGTTGCCGAGTGGCCAGCCATTCCGTCTCACTGATCAACGCAGGGAAGTAGCCGGGCACCTCCTCGCCTTTGAGGACAAGGCAACCGTAGGCGGCTGGAGAGCGGAGGACTTCGCCCACCACAGCTTGCGCCCATGTTTTCCCCGAAGGAGAGGGGATGCCGCGCGTGTTCAGCATCTGCGTAATGGATTGCTGGCCGTGCCCTTCCTTGGCGAGTTCAAAGACCAACCGGGCATCGTCGGCCCGTTCACTCAATTCGTGGGTCTCGCGGTCAATCCAGAAGGGGACCTTAGCGAGCTTGATGCGGCCAGCCTTGGCCTTGTCCGCCTTGCGGCTCCAAGCCTCTTTGACACGCTTGGACAGCTTGTCGCTGTATTCGTTCGCCGACTGCATCGAAAGGATGGACTGGACCATGTGCATAAAGTTCGCCCGGTAGCCCTCAATGGTGTGGACACGCTGGTCATGCAAGGTGACGATGGTAATCCCGGTCTCCAGCACGGAGCCGAAGAACTTTTGGGCGTCGTAGTAGTTGAGCCGGGAGATGCGGTCGACGTTCTCGACTATCAGGACTGTGTCAGCGAGGATCACACCCGACTTTATGTCCGCCACAAGCTTGCCGAAGGATGCCTCAAGGTTCGCCCCTTTGAACGCTGAGATACCATCGTCCACCAGTTGGCGGTCTAGTGTGAGACCATGGGTCCGGCAAAAATCCTCTGCATTCTTAGTCTGTCTGGCGAGGCTGTCGCCATGTGCCTGCTTCCCTGAGGACCAGCGGGCATACGAGATCGCTTGGCGTCCCTTGAGATCGCGCGGCTGTAGCATGGGTGGACGGTCTCCGTTGGTGTCTGGAAACCGTCCGATAGCACTATGCAGAATTAAAGTCTATGCCAGGTCTGGCTCTTGCAGATCAGTCCGCCGAGCACGCAGCCGCTCATCTTGAGAGAGCTGCCCGACAATGTCGCCTTGCCCGAATAGGTCTTGTCGTTTGCCGGATCGGTGATGTTGCCGGCATATTTGTTGTCGCCTGTCGCCTTGAGCGAGCCGATGGTCTTGCCGGCATATTTCCCGGACTTGAGCGTGATGGAAAACGAGCTGCCGGCGGCGATGGCCGCGGTTTCGCCGGCCTGCGTCTTCCAATTGCCTTCGATCGGATCGGCCCATGCCGCACTCGCCACGATCAATGTGGCCGCAAGGGCCAGGCTCAGTTTTCGAAACATGTCTTCCTCCCTGTGGATGTCCGGCCGGATGCTCCGCCTCGCCGGTCTGCCGCTTACGCAAACGTAAGCTAATCCAGCTCCCGGCAAAACAAAAGCGGTGCCGTAGCGGAAGACTTTGGGATTTTGCAGCCGCCTGAAAGCGCCTCCTCGACGATGAAATGAAACGATCGGCGCATCGCCTTTGTCTGCCGTGGTTAGCGAAGTCTTGCCCCCGCGCGAGAAAACTTTCGTCAAATTTGAGGCAAGCAGGCTGAATTGCTGGGTTTGTATCCTTAACGAATTTCGGCGTTTACCTCTTGTTTTAGCTTTGTTTTCCTCAAATTAAGCACGCCATTTAACGACGGATTCAAGCCTGCACGGCATTCTCGAAAGCATCGGAAGAGCAGCCGGCAAGACGAAAGAAGGCAGCTCTCGGGAGCCTGACAGGGCCGGAAAACAGGGGATTGAAATGGCACGTTTTGAAATGCTTGAAGCAGGTTTCGGCGCCATGGGAGCAACTGCTCAGGCCGACATCCTTTTCGAACTGGGCATGATGTATGCGACCGGCCGCGATTGCGAGACCGATGTCGTTGCCGCCCACAAATGGTTCAACATCGCCGCAATCAAGGGCTCGGCCCGCGCCGCCGAGCTGCGCTCGGAACTGTCGGCCGCCATGTCGAAGGTCGAGATCGCCACGGCGCTGCGCGAAGCCCGCGAATGGATGACCATGCACTGAAATCTGCCAATCGCAGACAGATCCATCGAAGACAGGGAAGCTCCGGGATCAAGGCCGCACAGACGGCCAGACCCGGCGAAATTGAAGGCCGCGCAAGACGGTCACGAAGGCAAGGGAAAGAACGCGGCAGGCCGCAAGGCCCAGTCGTGCGCGACACAGGGAAGCTGAGCGGATTTTTAGGCGCGGGGGCGCCTGGAGATTGCTCGACGGGCAAAAAAGCCGCGACCAGCCGGAACAAGGCTGGCGTGGCTTTTTGCGTGGATGACGTCTTGCAGGCCCAATCGAGCGGCGCCAATGCGCCTAGACAGGCTCAATGAAGGGTGAAATTGTCCGGCCTCTCTGGAAGAAGCGCGGCCGGGGCGGCCGCGCGTGAGTGGAGGAGTTCTACCATCATGAAAAAATTGAGTATTTTGAACGCGGCCATATTCGGCCTGATGTTGAGCACGCCGGTCGCACTCGCAGACGACATCACCTTTGCGGTGGTGGGCCCGATGACAGGACAGCTCGCCACCATCGGCGATCAGTTCAAGCAGGGCGCACAGGCTGCCGCCGATGCGATCAACGCCGCGGGCGGTGTCGACGGTCGTCAGATCAAGCTGAGCATCGAAGACGACCAATGCGATCCCAAGCAGGCCGTGTCGGTTGCCAACCGCGTCGTCGCCGATGGCGTCAAGTTCATCGACGGCCATGCCTGCTCGGGTTCCAGCATTCCGGCCTCGGCTGTCTATGCCGAAGCCGGCGCCTTGATGATGAGCCCGGCCTCGTCAAACCCGGTGCTGACCGATGCGGCAGCCAAGGCCGGCTGGCCGACGATCATGCGCCTTTACACGCGTGACGATGCGCAGGGCGCCTTCATCGGCCCATGGATCGCCAAGAAGTTTGCCGGCAAGAATGTCGTCGTCCTGCATGACAAGAGCGCCTACGGACAGGGCGTGGCTGACGCCGTCAGGGCAACGATGAATGCCGGCGGCCTCAAGGAGGTCTATTATGACGGCATCAACGCTGGCGAGAAGGACTATTCGGCTCTCGTCACCAAGCTCAAGGATTTGAAAGCCGACGTTGTTTATTTCGGCGGCTACCATCCTGAAGCCGGCCTGATCCTGCGTCAGTCGGCGGAACAGAACCTGAAGTTCCAGCTGATCATGCCGGACTCCATCGCCTCGCCGGAATTCTGGCAGGTTGCCGGCCCGGCCGGCGAGGGCACCATGTTCGTCTTCCCGTCGGATCCGCAGGCAAAGCCGGAAGCCAAGGCAGCCGTCGAGAAGATCAAGGCCGGCGGTTTCGTGCCGGAGGGTTTCACGCTGTTCTCTTACGCCACCATCCAGGCTTTCGCCGAAGGCATCAAGCGTGCCGGCAGCGACGACCCGGCCAAGGTTGCCGAAGCGTTGAAGAACGGTACGCCGATCAGCACCGTTGTCGGTGATGTCACCTTCGACGAGAAGGGCGACCTCAAGAATGCCAGCTACGACATCAACCAGTGGCATGACGGCAAATACGCGCCGATCGCGCAGTAATCGCCACCCTGGCGACTGGATGGCATAGAGAAATGGCCGGGTTCATCCCGGCCATTTTTTTGCTTCCCCTGTCGTGGCCTTCCGAACCGTCAGCTCACTGCTGTGGTCGCGGCGTTGTGCTCCTCGACGAACCGCACCAGCACCGTTCCGTCGGTGACCTGTGCGCCCTCTGTGGCGATCTCGGCGATCACGCCGTCATGCGGCGCGGCGATGGTGTGCTCCATCTTCATCGCCTCGAGGATCAGCAGCGGCTGGCCTTTGATCACCGTATCGCCTTTTCCCACGCGCACCAGCTTGACCAATCCCGGCATCGGCGCACGCAGGCTGCCGGTGCTTGCCGCCGCCTCATCGGCCCGTGCCAACGGGTCCGGCACGGCGAAGGTGTAGCCGACGGCGCCTTCGAACACGGTGATATGGCCTGGCCAGCGGGCGAGGCGCGGCGTGGCGCGAAAATCATGCGAATTGGTGTCGCCATAGGGTTTGTCCAGCGCGACCTGGAATCGTCCGTCCGCCCGCACCGAAACCTTCGCCGCGATATCGTCTTCGCCGAACTTCAGCCATGTGCGTCGCGCCACGCTGTGGAAATGGGCATAGCCGACAAGCGACGACCACGGATCGTCGGATGACGGCGATGCTCCGGCCCCGGAGGCCGCAAGGGCGGCGGCAGCAATGGTTTCGTCGCTCGAAGGCGGGACGGTCGTCAAGGTTTCTTGGTGTCTGCCAATCAGGCTGGTGTCGACATCGCCTGCAGCGAAATCCGGATCGGCGGCCAGAGCGGCGAGAAAGGCGGTGTTGACCGTCGAGCCGGCGATCTCGGTCCGGGATAGCGCCGCGCCAAGCGCTCCCAGAGCCCCCTGACGGTCCGTGGCGTGGACGACCAGCTTGGCAATCATCGGGTCGTAATAGGGCGAGATGGCGTCACCCGCCCGCACGCCTGTCTCTATGCGCATCGTGGCGCATTCGGAGGCCGCGTCTGGAAATTTCAGATGGTGCAGCGTGCCCGTTGCCGGCAGAAAACCTTTCGTCGCGTCCTCGGCATAGATGCGCGCCTCGAAGGCATGGCCGACGAGCGCGATCTCGCTTTGCGTCTTCGGCAGCTTTTCGCCGCTGGCGACCCGCAACTGCCACTCGACCAGATCGGTGCCGGTCACCATTTCGGTGACCGGATGTTCGACCTGCAGGCGGGTGTTCATCTCCATGAACCAGAAGCGGTCGGCTTTCAGGCCCTGCGAGGCATCGACGATGAACTCGATGGTGCCGGCGCCTGAATAATTGATCGCCTTGGCGGCCTTCACCGCCGCATCCGTCATCGCCTTACGCAAAGCCTCGGTCATGCCGGGCGCGGGCGATTCCTCGATCACCTTCTGGTGGCGGCGCTGCGCCGAGCAGTCGCGCTCGTAGAGATGCACCACATTGCCGAAATTGTCGCCGAACACCTGCACCTCGATATGGCGCGGCTTGTCGACATATTTTTCGACCAGCACGCGGTCGTCGCCGAACGCGGCTTTCGCCTCGCGCCGCGCGCTGGACAACGCCTCGGAAAACTCATCGGGATGCTCGACCCGGCGCATGCCCTTGCCGCCGCCGCCGGCGCGCGCCTTGATCAGCACGGGATAGCCGATCTCGCGTGCCTTGGAGGCAAGCAGCACGATTTCCTGCGCCTCGCCATGGTAGCCCGGCACGACCGGCACGCCGGCCTTTTCCATCAGCCGCTTGGCCGCGTCCTTCAACCCCATGGCCCGGATCGAGGCCGCCGACGGGCCGATGAAAATCAGCCCCGCCGCCACCACCTGGTCGACGAAATCGGGATTTTCCGACAGGAAGCCGTAGCCGGGGTGAATGGCTTGTGCGCCCGTTGCCAGGGCCGCGGCGATGATCTTGTCACCGCGCAGATAGCTTTCGCCGACGGGCGAGGGGCCGATATGCACCGCCTCGTCGGCCATCTCGACATGCAGGGATCTCGCATCGGCATCCGAATAGACGGCGACAGTGCGCACACCCATCTTGCGCGCCGTCCGGATGACACGGCAAGCGATCTCACCGCGATTGGCGATCAGGATCTTGGCGAACATGGAGCCTCCCGGTTTTGCCTCGGGCAGCAGCGCCATTCTGGCAGGCGCCAGCCTATTTGGAGGCAGCGATCTCGCAGGCGCCGCCGGTCGTGACCTTGTAGTGGCCGCGGGTTGACTGACAGGATTTCATCGCCAACTCTTCGGCCCTCTTTTGAGATGGTGCGTTGAGGTGACCGCCGCAAACTATGTACGACGACATTATCCGCGCGTAGGGCGTGGTTGCGTACGCTGAATGGCCACCGGCCGCGACATAGGCCTTGTAGGTCTTGGTGCAGGGATCCTTGGGATTTCGCGGCAGGTACGGCGGGAAACGCTTGTCTCCCTCGCTTCCAGTGAGTGAGCCGGCCATGCCCGCGCCACACGCGGCGACCGTCAGCAATCCGGCCAATATCGCCATGGCTGTTCGCCTGGAATTCGTGGATTTCATCTTGTCTTACCCAACGAGAAAAACCGGGCGTTTTCCGGCCTATTTGGACGCGGCGATGCTGCAGGCGCCGGCAACGGTAACCTTGTATTTGCTTTTGCTGGCCTGACAGGATTTCAGTGCCAGTTCCGCAGCCGCCTTCTGCGACGATGCATTCAGCTTCACGCCGCAAACGAAGTACTCGGTCGCCGGAACGATTGGCGTCGCCGCGAAAGCCGAATGGCCTGCGGCTGCGAGATACGCTGCGTAAGCCTTCCCGCAGCCCCCGGTGGTTCCTATAGGAATGGTCACTGGGTAGCGCACGTCGCCCTTGCTGCCTGCCAGCGATCCGGCCATGGCGGCGGTGGGGGCCGCCACGATCAGCAAGCCTGCCACTATAGAGGTGGCTGCTCCTTTGCAGGTCCAGGATTTCATACTGCTTCCCCCATTCGCAAAAAAGTCTCGGCTGGTTGCTTATTTCGATGACGAGATTGCGCAGCCGCCACTCGCGGTCTTGAGCTTCCACCGTGTCAAGCCGGCTTGGCAATTGCGCAGCGCCGTCTCTTCCGCCGCCTTCTGGGACGGCGCGTTGAGCTTCGTCCCGCAGACAATGTAGAGGTCGACGACACGCGAATAAAAGGTTGTAGCGTAGGCCGAATGACCGCTCGCCGCGACATAACCCTTGTAGGCAACGTTGCATTCGCCCGAACCCAAGGTCGGCGGAAAACGCACGTCTCCCTTGCGTCCTGCGAGCGATTCCGCCGAGCCGGCGTCGGTCGCTGTTAATATTAGAAATACAGAAAGTATCGAAGCAGCCGTTCCCTGGCAATATTTCAGTTTCATTTTCAGCCCGTCCCCATTGCCCCATGCTGGATAAGCAGTAGCGAATATTTTGCCTCGCCGCCAGTTCACTGTTTGAGAATCGAAGCCGCTTATGCTGATGAATCGATTGGCCCATACAGTTCAGCCTTTTCGCACGGCAGCAACGGCCTGCCGCTATAGTTCCGCCGTTTGGCCGTCGAAGTTGACCGTCCATTCTCACATCCGAAACACGCCAAAGCGCGTGTCCTCGATTTCGGCGTTGAGCGCAGCGGACAGGCTGAGCGCCAGCACGTCGCGCGTCTTCGCAGGGTCGATAATGCCGTCGTCCCAGAGGCGTGCGGACGAATAGAGCGGATGGCCCTCATGCTCGTATTTCATCAGGATCGGCTTCTTGAATTTCGCCTCTTCCTCGGCGCTCCATTCTCCGCCCTTGCGCTCGATGCCTTCGCGCTTGACCATGGCAAGCACCGTTGCCGCCTGCTCGCCGCCCATCACCGAGATGCGGGCGTTCGGCCACATCCACAGGAAGCGCGGCGAATAGGCGCGGCCGCACATGCCGTAATTGCCGGCGCCGAACGAACCGCCGATGATGACAGTCATCTTCGGCACCCTGGCGGTGGCGACCGCCATCACCAGCTTGGCGCCGTCCTTGGCGATGCCGCCTGCTTCATATTTTCGACCGACCATGAAGCCGGTGATGTTCTGCAGGAAGACAAGCGGGATCTTACGCTGGCAGCACAGCTCGATGAAGTGCGCGCCCTTCACAGCGCTTTCGGAAAACAGCACGCCGTTGTTGGCGATGATGCCGACCGGCATGCCATGCAGATGGGCAAAGCCGGTGATCAGCGTGGTGCCGTAGTTCTGCTTGAACTCGTCGAATTCGGAACCGTCGACGATGCGCGCGATCACCTCGCGGACGTCATAGGGCTGGCGCAGGTCGGTAGGCACGATGCCGTACAGTTCATCCGCGGGATGAAGCGGCGGAATCGATTTCTGTAAGTTCAGACTTACAGTCTTGTTCCGATTCAGGTTTTTGACGATGCGTCGGCAAATGGCGAGCGCATGGTCGTCGTCGAGTGCATAGTGGTCGGCAACACCGGAAAGCCGCGTGTGCACATCGGCGCCGCCGAGATCCTCGGCGCTGACGTCTTCACCAGTGGCCGCCTTCACCAGCGGCGGACCGCCGAGGAAGATGGTCGCCTGGTTGCGCACCATGATCGTCTCGTCGGACATCGCCGGCACATACGCTCCGCCCGCCGTGCAGGAACCCATGACGCAGGCGATCTGCGGAATGCCTGCGGCGGACATGTTGGCCTGGTTGTAGAAGATGCGGCCGAAATGCTCACGGTCGGGAAACACCTCGTCCTGGTTGGGCAGGTTGGCGCCGCCGCTGTCGACGAGGTAGATGCAAGGCAGATTGTTCTGCAGCGCGATCTCCTGCGCCCGCAAATGCTTCTTCACGGTCAGCGGATAGTAGGTGCCGCCCTTCACCGTGGCGTCGTTGACGACGACCATGACTTCGGTGCCTTCGACGCGGCCGATGCCGGCGATCATGCCGGCCGAAGAGATCTCCTCGCCATACATCGACCATGCCGCGAACTGGCCGATCTCGAGGAAGGGCGAGCCGGTGTCGAGCAACTGGGCGAGACGCTCCCGCGGCAACAGCTTGCCGCGCGAAACATGCCGCTCGCGCGCTTCCTCCGAGCCGCCGCGCTCGACGGCCGCCGCCTTCTCCGCAATGTCGGCGACCAGCGCCCGCATGCGCTCGGCATTGGCGCGGAATGCCTCGGAGGAAGGAGAGATCTGGGTTTGCAATGTGGCCATACCTACACCCCCTCGGCCATGATCTCGCGCCCGATCAGCCAGCGACGGATTTCGCTGGTGCCGGCGCCGATCTCGTAGAGCTTGGCGTCGCGCAGCAGGCGGCCGGTCGGATAGTCGTTGATATAGCCATTGCCGCCAAGCAGCTGGATGGCGTCGAGGGCCATCAGCGTCGCCTTCTCGGCGGCAAACAGCACGCAGCCGGCGGCGTCCTTGCGTGTCGTCTGGCCGCGGTCGCAGGCGGCGGCAACGGCATAGACATAGGCGCGCGCGGCATTCATCACCGTGTACATGTCGGCCAGCTTGCCTTGCACCAGCTGGAACTCGCCGATCGCCTGGCCGAACTGCTTGCGCTCATGCACGTAGGGGATCGCCACGTCGAGGCATGCCGCCATCAGGCCGATCGGGCCGCCGGCAAGCACGGTGCGCTCATAGTCGAGGCCCGACATCAGCACCTCGACGCCACGGCCCTCCTCGTGCAGCACGTTTTCGAACGGCACTTCGACATCCGAAAAAACCAGTTCGCCGGTATTGGAGCCGCGCATGCCGAGCTTGTCGAGCTTTTGCGCCACGGAAAACCCGGCCATCGCTTTCTCGACGATGAAGGCGGTGATGCCGCGCGATTTCAGGTCCGGGTCGGTCTTGGCGTAGACGACCAGGGTCTCGGCGTCAGGCCCGTTGGTGATCCACATCTTGGTGCCGTTGAGCACGTAGCGGTCGTTGCGCTTTTCGGCACGCAGCTTGAGCGAGACGACGTCCGAGCCGGCGCCGGGTTCCGACATCGCCAGCGCGCCGACCCGCTCGCCCGAGCACAGTGGCGGCAGGAATTTTCCCTTCTGCGCTGGCGTTCCCCAGCGGTTGATCTGGTTGACGCAGAGATTGGAATGAGCACCATAGGAGAGGCCGACCGAGGCCGAAGCGCGCGAGATTTCCTCGACGGCGATCACATGCGCGAGATAGCCCATGCCGCTGCCGCCGAAATCGGGATCGGCCGTGATGCCGAGCAGGCCGAGCGCACCGAGTTCACCCCACAGATGCGCCGGAAATTCGTTCGAGCGATCGATGTCGGCGGCGATCGGAGCGATCCGGTCCTGGGCGAAGCGCCGCACCAAGTCGCGCAGCGCCTCGATCTCCTCGTCATGCCCGAAGCTGAGTGTGTTCGTGTACATGCCGTTCCTCCCCGCGCATGACCCCGAAAATCGACTTTGATTTTCGGGGTCATGCGCAAAATCAAAATGCTACAGCGTCCTTTGCGCGTCCGAAGGGACGCGCGGCGCTGTAGGTACCGATCCTCGCGCCAACCAGGCGCATTGTCATTGAAAGATATGTCGCCGTGACTTCGGCGATCGATAGCCGCTCGCCCGGCCGAAACCAGACGATGACGCCGGTCATCATCTGGATCAGCGCCATCGCCGTCAGCCCGGTGTCGTCGATGCTGAAGGTGCCCGTCTCGGCACCATCGCGTAAAATAGTGCGCAGCTCCTTCTCGTAAGCTGTGCGCATGCGCAGGATCTGCGTCAGCCGTTCGGGCGACAGGCTGCGCAATTCCATGTTCGACACATGCGTGGCGTGCCGTCGCTCGATATGAAAGGCGATGTGATTGCGCACATAGGCCGAGAGCAGTTGCGCCGAATCTACGTTCGCTGGGCAGGCTGCTTCCCATGCTGTGGCCAGATCTTCCATGTGCTCGCGCATCAGCGTGAACAGAAGCTCTTCCTTGGTTGGAAAGTAGCGGTAGAGCGCAGCCGCCTGGACGCCGACCTCGGCGGCAAGCTGACGCATCGACATCGCTTCGTAGCCAAGACGCGCGATGAGGTTGACCGCCGCCTCACGGATGGTCGCTTCGGTCTTTTCGCCATCGGACCCCGTGGTGCGTGCCATGTCAGCTCCTCTGCGGAACAATAATAAAACGAACGTTCAATTAATTCAAGATGACGAGATCGAAGCCGCAATCAGGCAATGATCCTGAACCCGATAAGGGCGTGTTGTACTGCCAACTCGTCGACGTCGACCCTGGAAACCGAAGCCCCGACCGGCCCTTTCCAGAGGCGCTCGATCATGGTCGAGACCGCCTCATCGAGCCCAGCGATCTGGGCCGTTACAGACCCATCCGCCTCATTGCGGACCCAGCCCGCAAGGCCAAGGCTCGTGGCCTGATCCCGAGCCCAGGCCCTGAAGCCGACGCCTTGCACATTGCCGTAGACCCGCGTCAGCACTTCCCTGCGACGATCAGCCATGAATCTCTCCAAAGCCTGTCTCGTTTTGAATCTGGCGCGTGGCGTGAGGAATGCAACCTGGGAAGGGCGCGGGCGCAATGGCTGGGCTCTCTGGCTCGAAATTTATTTGACTCCGTCCACTAATTTTGGAAAATACGGCTGCCTTAGGAGTGGCTGCGGATGTTGGACGAACGCAACGCATTGGTGGCTGATGTCAGGCGCTTCAATCGCTTCTACACGCGCACCGTCGGCCTTCTCGACGAGACGCTGACACAAAGTGCATTCACTTTGACCGAGGCGCGCGTGCTGTTCGAGCTGGGTCACCGCAGCAACCCGGCTTCCGCCGAAATCGCGGGCGAGCGAGGTTTCCTGGCTGGTGCTTTTCGGCTGGAGAATGGCCCGGCGGCCTCCGAAATATCAAGACAGTTGCGTGTCGATGCCGCCTATCTGACGCGGATCCTGCGCAAGTTCGCGGGCCAGGGGCTGACCGAGGCCAGAACGGACCCGGCTGACCGGCGTCGAAGGGTCCTCTCGCTGACCTCACGAGGCGAGGCAGCGCTTGCCAGACTGCAGACGGCGGCCGATCGGGACACGGCGCGGCTGATCGAAAGCGTCCCCGACGACAGGTTGCATGAACTGCGCAGCGCCTTGCGCAAGGCGGGGGAATTGCTGGGCGATCCCACCCGTGACAGCAGCGAGGTGACGTTGCGGCCGCATCGCGTCGGCGACGTCGGCTGGGTCGTGCAGCGCCAGGCCCAACTCTATGCCGAGGAATATGGCTGGACGATCGAGTTCGAGGCCATGCTCGCCGAGATCGGCGCCGATTTCATTCGCAATTTCGTGCCCGGCCGCGATTTCTGCTGGATCGCAGAGCGCGGTGGTGATCCGGTCGGCGCGGTGTTCCTGGTTCATCAGGACGACGAAATGGCCAAGCTGAGAATGCTGCATGTCGAGGCGTCGGCGCGCGGCCTCGGCATCGGCAAACGACTGGTCGCGGAATGCGTGAACCAGGCCCGGGCTTGCGGCTACGCCAAGCTGGTGCTGTGGACCAACGACATCCTCGTCGCCGCGCGCGCGATCTACGAAAGTTCCGGCTTCAGGCTGGTCTCGCAGGAGCACCACCACAGCTTCGGCAAGGATCTGACCGGCCAGACCTGGGAAATGGATTTGTAGGCTGCTTTGCAGCTGGTTTGCTTGCAGACGGAACCTAATTTCCCCGCGCTGTTGCCAGCGCGCCAGGCAACTCCTCGGCAAGAATGTCGAGCTCGTGATCGAGACCGACGCTGATGCGGATGCAGCGGTCGAGCCGTGGCACCATGGGCTTGCGGATGAAGACGTCGCGTGACAGCAGACCTTGCAGAACTTTCAGCGCGAAAGCGCCATCGCCGCCGCAATCGATGGTGACGAAGTTGGTCGCCGACGCCAGCGGCTTCAGCCCGTTCGCTTCGGCAATGCCTGCGATGCGTCGGCGGCCGGCCGCGACCCGCGCCACCACGCTTTGCAGATAGTCCTGATCGGCGAGCGCCTCGACGCCGGCGATCTGCGCCATGCGGCTGACACCATAATGGTTGCGGATCTTCTCGAAGTCGCGGATCACCTGGGCCTCGGCGATCGCATAGCCGCAGCGTATGCCCGCCAGCCCGTAAGCCTTCGAGAAGGTGCGCATGCGGATGACGTTTGGCCTGGAGATATCGATCGGCGGCATCGCCGAAGCCGGTCCGAGTTCGCCATAGGCCTCGTCGAGCACCAGCATGGTGGTTTGCGGCAGCGCCTCGATGAAGCGGATGATCTCGCTCGCCTCCCACCAGCTGCCCATTGGATTGTCGGGGTTGGAGAGATAGACCAGCGGGGCCTTGTCCTTGCGCACCGCCGCCAGCAGGCCATCCAGGCTTTCCCGGTCGTTCTCGTAAGCGACTGTCACCAGCCGCCCGCCGACACCGGCAATGTGGAAGTTGAATGTCGGGTAGGCGCCGAGCGACGTAACCACCGCGTCACCAGGCGCGACATACATGCGTGCCACCAGGCTGAGCAGGCCATCTATGCCTTCGCCGACAACGACGTTCTCGGCCTCTACGCCGTGATGCGCGGCGACCGCCACCTTCAGATCGTGATTGTCGGGATCGCAATACATCCACATGTCGCCGGCGATCTCGGCCATCCGGGCTGTGACGCGCGGCGAGGGACCAAAGCTGCTCTCATTGGCGCCGATGCGGGCGCGAAAAGCGCGGCCACGCTCGCGCTCCTGCGCTTCGGGGCCGACAAACGGCACCGTCGAGGGAAGCGCTGCGATGAGTGGCATGAGGGGAGGGCGCTGGTGCATGGTGGAAAGCTCGCTTGAAAAAGGGCCTTCTTGCTAACGTGGCAGTTTGGCGGGTGCAAGTTGCCGATCGAGCTGCGCTACGACAAAAAACCCGGCGGTTGCCCGCCGGGTTTCGATTTCGACTTGTCGCAACTTATTAGAACGAGCGCTGGAAGCGGAGGAGGCCGCCGACGCTGTTCTTCTTGTCGGCCGGAGTCCACGCGACGTTATCCGTGCTGCCCTCATCGAACTTGCCGGCATGAAGATAGTCAACTTCGGCCGTGACGGTGAAGCCGGGAACGATGTCATAGGCAACGTTCGCTGCGACGCCGACGTTCTTCCAGTCATCAGCAGACGCCTGAAGGTTGAACGAGGTCTTCTCGTTGAACTTGTAGGTGCCACCGCCCCACACTGCCCAGTTGCCGCCCCACTGCTTGTAGAAGCCGCGACCGCCCGCGGGCTGATCATAGGTCGGGTCGTTGAGGTTGTCGTCGGTGCCATAGCCCCCCATGATGAACAACGACAACTCGTTGGAAACGTTCACATCCAAGCGAACTTTGCCGGCGACTTCTTCGTAGTTGCTGTCATACGCAACGACACCGGTGATCGCGCCCCAGCCCTGGGTCCACTTCACGCCGCCGACAACATGCGGAACATAGCTGTCGATCGTGCCAACGCCATACTTGCCGTTGCCAAGATCGTCGACGGAGCCAGCGCCAGAGCCTTCTTCGAGCGAGAGCACGGCCGAGAAACCATTGCCTGCGTCGAAATAGTACTGGACGACGTTGGTGTCGAAGTCGCCGTAGGGAACCAGCGTATCCTGGATGACGTTGCCGGCGTAGCCGATGAACGTATCGAAGGCCGATTCGTCTTTACCGACGCGCAGACCGCCAAGCTGGATCCAGGCGAAGTTCAGCGATACGTCCTTGTTGTGCGCATCGTTCGGGCCAAAGTCGGGATCACCGTTGCTGTTGCCGAAATTGAAGCGGGTCTCGGTGTAGGTCTTCAAGGTGCCGAGCTCGGTCTCCTGGCCGGTCCAGGTTTTCAGCGTGAAGCGGGTGTTCTTGTACCAGGATCCCTGGTTCTTGCCGTCCTGCACGTCGTTGCTGCGAGCACCATCGAACGAGCCGACGTCGCCAGCACCGATGTCGTAACGGACATAGCCGCCGATGCGCAGGCAGGTTTCGGTGCCGGGGATGTAGAAGTAGCCAGCGCCGTAGACGTCGCAAATCTTGACGTATTCAGCGGGTTCCGGCTCGGCAACGACGACGGCGTCGGCGGCGCGCGCACCGGAAACTGCGATCAGGGCCGCAGCGGAGCCAAGGAGAAGGCTCTTGATGTTCATTTTCTGACCTCCAGTCAAAAGTTAAAAAACGGGTCTGGGTATTCTTTGCTGAAGGACAGCGTTCCCTGCCCCATCCCCACTACCGAAAAAGATGCGCACCGCGCCGCTCCTTCGAAATCGACATTACCCATGAGGCGGCGGCGTTCAACCACGATCGTACCGGTGAAAGGGTTGCCTGGCTGCTATCCCCTGGTGTTGTTGCACAAATGACACGATTTGGCCTCACTCAGAAAGCTCTCGTTAACCATCAGGCCGCCGCAATCCCTTGTTTGCCGGCGAATCTGGCGTTGGACCGACGGAATCATGGCAAGCTCTCGAGTCGCTAGCCGGGAAACAACCGCAGAACCGCCACATCCATGGAAGGCCGCGGTTCGGCGCCTTCTTATTTTTGCATATAATGATGCGGGCTTGTTGATTGTGCCGGCGCTTTTCTTTATCCAGCGGCGCAACGGAGAGGTGGCCGAGTGGTCGAAGGCGCTCCCCTGCTAAGGGAGTAGAGGTCAAAAGCTTCTCGTGGGTTCGAATCCCATCCTCTCCGCCACCCTACGCCCTGCGGGCTTCGGGTGGCAGGCCACCCGGAACCGCATTCGGGCGTGGGAGTGTCGCCCGAAGCTACGAAGTAGCGTAGGGGACCATGTTTATTTCCTGCAGCTTCATAATGGCGATGTCTATGTCGGGTCGACAAACGACCTTCGACGCCGGTTCGAATCGCATCAATCAGGCTATGTGACTTCGACCAGGGCCTATCCGCCTGTAGCCCTGAGGACCTATATCGCGGTCGAAACCGAGGCCAACGCACGGCAACTCGAGCGATATTTCAAGACCGGATCGGGCAAGGCTTTCGCCAGTAAACGGTTTTGGCGGACAGAGCCCCGCTGAAGGCCTTTTTATCTATCCGCCTGAAATATAACGAAAAAAAGGCCTGAGATCTGGGTTTTGCCGACCTCCGCTCTCGATTCTGACTGGAGGTCAGAAAATGAACATCAAGAGCCTTCTCCTCGGCTCCGCTGCGGCCCTGATCGCAGTTTCCGGTGCGCGCGCCGCCGACGCCGTCGTCGTCGCCGAGCCGGAACCCGCTGAATACGTCAAGATCTGCGACGTCTACGGCGCTGGCTACTTCTACATCCCCGGCACCGAAACCTGCCTGCGCATCGGCGGCTATGTGCGTTACGACATCGGCGCTGGCGACGTCGGCGCGTTCACCGGTGCAACGTCAGGCGACCACGAGGACGGCGACGAGCAGGACACCTGGTACAAGAATGCCCGCTTCACGCTGAAGACCTGGACCGGCCAGGAAACCGAACTCGGCACCTTGAAGACCTACACCGAGACCCGCTTCAACTTCGGCAATCGCCAAGGCTTTGCGGTCCAGGATGGCGTTGACGCCCTCGGCAACCCTACCTTTGCTCCGAACGCTGCCGGTAACAAGAATGTCTCGCTGAACTTCGCCTGGATCCAGCTCGGTGGTCTCCGCGTCGGTAAGGACGAATCGGCCTTCAACACGTTCACCGGCTACGCTGGCAACGTCATCAACGATACGCTGGTTCCCTACGGCGATTTTGACACCAACGTGATCCAGTACTACTTCGACGCTGGCAACGGCTTCTCGGCCGTTCTCTCTCTCGAAGAAGGCTCGGGCGTGAAGGGCACCATCGACAGCTATGTTCCGCATGTCGTCGGCGGCCTGAAGTGGACGCAGGGCTGGGGCGGCATCTCGGGTGTTGTCGCTTATGACAGCAACTACGAAGAAGTCGCTGGCAAGGTTCGTTTGGATGTCAACGTCTCTGACGCCATACAGCTGTGGGTCATGGGCGGTTACGGCACCGATGACAACCTCTCCGACCCGACCTGGCATGTCCCGGCTGGCGGTCGCGGCTTCTACAAGCAGTGGGGCGGCAACTGGGCGATCTGGGGCGGTGGCACCTACAAGTTCAACGAGAAGACCTCGTTCAACACCCAGATCTCGTATGACGAAGACGAGAACCTCGGCATCGCGGCGAACATCGCCTATGACGTCGTTCCCGGCTTCACGGTCACAGCCGAAGTCGACTACGTCAATGCGGGCAGCTTCCCGGCCTCCAACTGGACCGGCGCTGACGATGACAGCAGCATCGGCGGTCTCCTCCGCTTCCAGCGCTCGTTCTAAGGGCTGGTTCCTTACAGGTAAAATCCAGCCCGGGCGCACAACGCCCGGGCTGTTTTTGTTTCGTGACTGGATCAAGGCAAACAGAAGGATGGGGGAACGGTAGCTGAATGAATCCGTGGGGTGGTTTCGTGGGATCCGCTGATGGGCGGATGAAATCACAACTGCGTGATTAAATCTCTTGAAAGGACGCTTCCAAGCGGGTAGGGCTGACCTATCCCACTCGGGGGTGTGGCAAATGATGACGAACGAAGCGATTCAAGAGGGCGAGTCCTCTGATCATTTTTCGATGTTTTCTTCTCAAAGTCCGAAGATTCGATACACCTACAACAAGATTAGAGAAGTAAAGTCGCATCGGGTCGGAGATCTTTTTTCAGCATATCGGGACATATTATGGGATGATGGGCGGCATAAGTATAATGTCAGCTCGTTCATCGGCGAAATAGACGAGATCCTCCTTGGGGAGCGTTTCAGCGCCTTTGACCAAAGTACCCTGGACAACCTTATCGGCACCTTGCGCCAGCGCGGCAACAGCAACGCAACCATCAATCGAAAGATGGCTGCCCTCAGCAAACTGCTGCGCAAGGCTCACAAGATGGGAGATATCCACAGCCTGCCCGAGTTCCGCCGCCAGAAGGAGCGGGCGGGTCGGATTCGCTTCCTCGAAAGGGACGAAGAGGCGCGCCTGTTCGCCGCCATCAAGAACCGCAGCGAGGATGCCTACAGGCTTTCCGTCTTCCTGGTCGACACCGGATGCCGTCTCGGCGAGGCGCTTGGGCTGATCTGGAACGATATCCAGGAGCATCGCGTCAGTTTCTGGATCACCAAATCCGGCCGCAGCCGCACCATTCCGATGACCGAGCGGGTCAAGGAGGTCATCAAGCTGCCGCCCACCGAAGGCCGTCGGCCCAAGGGACCGTTCACAAAGCTTAGCCAGGCACAGTTTCGTGCCATCTGGAACGACGCGAAGGCCGAAGTCGGACTTGGTGCAGACGACCAGGTGGTGCCGCACATACTGCGCCATACCTGCGCCTCGCGCCTTGTCCAGGGCGGCATCGACATCAGGCGCGTGCAGATGTGGCTCGGCCACCAGACGCTGTCGATGACCATGCGCTACGCGCATCTGGCCACCAACGATCTCGATGGCTGTGTCATCGTGCTGGAAACACCTCGATCGACTCAGCCGGGCGGCAATCGCGCTGAAGGCTCCGTGTTTTCTTCGCCCGTGACGACGCCTTCGTCGCCGACGGCAGGGCGGAAAAAGAAGGACGAGGCAGCCACCGCCGCAAAGGAGTCGCCGAAAGCGACTCGGAAAAGTTCAAAAGCCAAGTAGGCTAAAGAATCCCCACCTATACCATCATGGCTATCCCGTGACCTTGTTTGGTCATGGGATTTACTTCAGGATATTCTTCCGCTCGGCTTGATCGAGAAAAGCGGCTATGTCGCCCGGTAGGCTGCCGGTCTCGAGGAATGGCGCATGGCCCTGGCCCTCGACAGTGATCGTCTCCATCATGGAATGGCGCTCTCTCATCTGGTTGAGCGTGTCTATGGACAGCAATCTCGAATTGGCACCACGTATGGCGAGCAACGGGATGGCGGCCAACGCCTCGAATTGAGGCCATAGATCAGGGAGCTTCTGCGTCAGATCGAGGCTCGCCACGGTATCCACCAGCTTCGGATCGAAATCCGGCATCAGCCCATCATCCGTTTCGCGGTAGAGAGCCCATACCATGCGATCCCAATCGGCGCCGGCAAGGGCGGGGAAGTCTTCGCCATGCACGCTGCGCTGGGCGGCAATTGCCTGCGGGCGGGTTTTCGGTGCCGGGTCGCGCTCGAGATAAGACTGGATATGGGCAAGTCCGGCCGTCTCGATCACCGGTCCGATGTCGTTGAAAACAATGGCTTTCAGGACGGATGACCGCATCATCCAGAGCACATGGATAATCAATCCCCCGCGCGAGGTGCCGATGAAGGCCGCTTCCTCGATGTTCAGCGCCGTCAGCCCGGCCAGGATGTCGCCAGCCTCCACGCCGACATTGTAGTTTTTGACGTCGGGATCGTAGGTTGACTGCCCGCGCCCACGGTAATCGAAGGCGATCACCTTGCGCGGAGTTGCCGCATCCGTCGACAGATAGAGCGCCAGCTCGTGAAAATCCCTGGCGTTGCGAGTCAGGCCAGGCAGGCAGACAACCGGCCAGGATCCGCTATTGGCCTCACCGTAGACGCGCGCATGAAGTTTTAGCCCATCCGGTGCACTGTAGAAGAAGTCGGAGAAATTTTGCTCGCTTGCCATCGGAATGTTCGATCTCGCTGTACCGATCTGGACAGCTACAGGCGAGGGCAGGGATGGTCAAATGAAAGGCTCTTTTGCCTTCTCCCCTTGTGGGAGAAGGTGGATCGGCGCGCTAGCGCCGAGACGGATGAGGGGTGTTCCAGCGAAGTGAGGCGTTGGCGTTCCCTGGAACACCCCTCATCCGTCGCCTTCGGCGACACCTTCTCCCACAAGGGGAGAAGGACAGAAAGCCTCAGCTCCGCCCGTTCACCAGATCCCCGACAATGTCGTATTTGCCCGAAATACGCATCTTGTAGACCTCGTAATTCTCCATCACGCGCTGAACGTAACTCCTTGTTTCCGTATAGGGAATCCGCTCGATCCAGTCGACGACCGCGTCGATGTCCTTGCCGCGCGGGTCGCCATATCTGGCCACCCACTGGCTGGCTCGGTTGGGGCCGGCGTTGTAGCCGGCGAAGGTCAGCACGTAGGAGCCGTTGAAGCGATCGAGCTGTTCGCCGAGGAAGGCTGAGCCAAGCGTCGCATTGTAGCCGGCATCGGTGGTCAGCCGTGTTTGCGAAAACTGCAGCCCGGCCTTCTTCGCCAGTTGCCTTGCGGTTCCCGGCATCAGCTGTAGCAGCCCGCGCGCGCCGGCGCTGGACACGGCGCCGATGTTGAATTCGCTTTCCTGACGGGCGATCGCATAGGCCAGGGCCTTGCCCGAGCCGGAAATGTCGGCCGAATCGGGAATGACGCCGAGCGGATGCGACAATGCGCCGACATCGATGCCGCGCGCCCCGGCGATCTTGCCGATTTTCAGCGCCATAAAATGGTTCCCTTGCTTTTCCGCAAGGACAGCCAGCAGCGCCAGTTCGCCCGGACTGGTCAACTGCCCGGCAAGGTCGCGATAGAGCGTCTCGGCATAGCGGTCGTAGCCCGCCTCCTGCAGCCGCTTGATGGCGCTGACGGCCTCGCGGCCGGCAAAATTCTGCCGGTCGGCTGCACTTGGCGAGGGGTAGGCGATGTTCAGCGCCTGCCGGCCCACGCGTTCGGCGGCAAGCTGGCCGTAGAATGTCGTGCCATAGGCAGCGGCGCGCGCAAAATAGTCCATTGCATTGCCCGGACCACCGACTTCCGCGGCACGGCCGAGCCAGTAATAGGCGCGCGACAGCGTCATCGGCCCCTGGGCGAGGTCCGCGATGCGAGCGAAATGACTGGCCGCGGTTTTTGGGTCGTTCAGGCCGCGCAGCGCATACCAGCCAGCATGGAATTCGGCGTCTGCCGCATTGGCGGCACTTTCGGCGGCGTGTGTGGCGACGATCTTGTACGCGGTCTTCATGTCGCCCTGGTCTACCAGTTCGCGCGACAACACCCGGCGCTCGACCCACCAGGCATCCGGATCGACGAGAGCGTCGCGATCGGTCGGCGCCTGCATCACAATGGCGGCGGCCCCGGCAAAATCCTCCTGCTTGCGCAGATATTCGGCCTGCGCGAAGAAGTAGCCGGCCGAACGTTGCATTGCCGGCACGGCCTTCAGCAGCTTGGGCGCGTTCTTGTCGCCTTTGTCGGCCGCCGCCCAGGCCTCGGCGAGTTGCTGGGCGCCGGCCAGGCCGGCGACGCGCAAAGCGGAATTCGCGCGGTCGGCATAGAACATGCGCTCCATGCGAAAACGGTGGTCGGTGGCCGGGATCAAGCTGCCGAATTCCTTGATCAGCGCCGCCTCGTCCCTGGCCTCCAGGATCGCGGTGCGCCAGAAGGGCGACAGCACCGAACGTGCCGCCTTGATATTGCCTGACGCCACATAGGCGCGGGCAAGAACCATCACGCCTTCGAATGTCTGCGGCTGGCTGCCGTCGAACGCCCTGATAACGATGTCGGGGGCAGGGTTCTCGCGATAGAGTGCGCGCTCGCTGTTCCTGCGCAGGGCGACGGTGCCCGGCCAATTGGGCAGCATCTTGGCCGCAGCAGTGATATCGCCGCTCGGAACCTTGTCGCCGCCATAAAGCGCGATCGCCCAGGCAAGGATATGCTGGTCGAGCGACTGAGCCGGAAGGGCATTGCGCACTCCACGAGCGCGGGGACTATCGCCCGCCGCCAACGCATCCAGCCCGCTTTTCAGGGGGGCGACGTCAGGCAAGGGCGCCTGTCGCGTCCTATCCTGCAGGTCTGGCAGCGCAATTGCCGCGCCTGGCATCGGAATGGCTGAGGTGACCCGTACGTCCACGCTACCGCTGATCGCCATGCCCGGCATCAGCGCGAGCGTGGCGCCAAGCAGCGCGAAAAGGTGAGGCCGACCGCCCGGCATGATCCTTAAGTCTTTCCTTGTCCTGGCATTCCACAGGCTGGCGAAGATGCCTCGAAGCCTAAACTTAGGTCGTGAAGAGCCCGTAAACAAAGGGTTAGCGAGGCTGTTCGAATTGCGCTTGCTGGCACCATGGCAATGCTTGCCGCGCAACCATGTCGAGACTATGGTGCGCCGCTTCGCTTTCGGTTAGAAGGCGCGACCACAAACACCGACACAAACACCAGAAGTGCCAAGGAGTTGGACGACATGCTGAGAGGCTCGCTTACTGCGCTCGTGACACCGTTCGAAAAGAGCGGGCGTTTCGACGAGAAAGCCTTTCGCGCGTTCGTCGAATGGCAACTCTCAGAGGGCACGACGGGCCTGGTGCCGGTCGGCACCACCGGCGAGTCGCCGACGCTGTCGCATGACGAGCACCGCCAGGTCGTCAAGGTGTGTATCGAGGTGGCCAAGGGCCGCGTTCCGGTCGTCGCCGGCGCCGGCTCCAACAACACCGAGGAAGCAGTCGGCCTCGTGCAGTATGCCGAGAAGGCCGGCGCCGATGCCGCCCTCGTCGTCACGCCCTACTACAACAGGCCGACACAGCGCGGTCTTTACGAGCATTTCGCGGCGGTCGCCAAGGCGACCAAGCTGCCGATCATCATCTACAACATCCCGCCGCGCTCGGTCATCGACATGATGCCGGAGACGATGGGGCGGCTCGCGCACGACTTCAAGAATATTGTCGGCGTCAAGGATGCCACCGGCAAGGTCGAACGGGTCTCCGAGCAGCGCGCCACGTGCGGCAAGGATTTCATCCAGCTCTCGGGCGAGGACGCTTCGGCGCTCGGCTTCAACGCCCATGGCGGCGTCGGCTGTATTTCGGTGACGTCGAACGTCGCGCCGCGGCTCTGCGCCGAATTCCAGGAGGCAACGCTTGCCGGCGACAGCGTCAGGGCGCTGGATCTGCAGGATCGCCTGCTGCCGCTGCACAAGGCGATCTTCATCGAGCCTGGCGTTTCCGGCGCCAAATATGCGCTGTCGAAGCTAGGCAAGGTCGAAAACGTGCTGCGCTCGCCGCTGGTGACGATCGAACAGTCGACTGCCGACAAGATCGATGCGGCTATGAAGCACGCCGGCTTGATTAATTAGGGATGAGGCGCCACCTCTCCACATCATGAATCAAGTCAGAAAAGCCGATCCCAACAACAAGACCGTTTCGGAAAACCGTAAGGCGCGGTTTTCCTATGAGGTGCTTGACACGGTCGAGGCCGGTCTGGTGCTGACCGGCACCGAGGTCAAGTCGCTGCGCCAGGGCCAGGCCAACATCCAGGACAGCTATGCCTCGGTCGAAGGTGGCGAGATCTGGCTGATCAATTCCTATCTGCCGGAATATCTGCAGGCCAACCGCTTCAACCATGAGCCGCGCCGGCGCCGCAAACTGCTGCTCAACAAGCGCGAGATGGCGAAACTGTCACAGAGTGTCGACCGCGAAGGCATGACACTGGTGCCGCTGAAAATCTATTTCAACGACCAGGGCCGCGCCAAGCTGCTGCTCGCTGTCGGCCGCGGCAAGAAACTGCACGACAAGCGCGAATCCGAGAAGCAGCGCGATTGGTCGCGCGAGAAGGGCCGGCTGTTAAAAGAGCGTGGGTAGGCGGGGCCATTCGCTTGAAGAACCGGATTGTTCTCTTTGGTTTGGCCAGCCTGGTCTTGTTGTGTTTCCTCGCAGCAGGCGGCTATCTCTATTTCAGGTCATTCTCGCCGGATCGCGATAAATATCCAGTCAGGGGCATCGACGTCTCCCATCATCAGGGCCAGATCGATTGGCGGCGCGTAGCCGCCGACGATGTCGCCTTTGCCGTCATCAAGGCGACCGAAGGCGGCGATCATGTCGATGATGCTTTCGCACGGAATCTGGAAGAGGCCCGGGCCGCCGGTCTCGCCGTCGGCGCCTATCACTTTTTCACCTTTTGCCGGCCGGGTGCGGACCAGGCGAAGAATTTCATCTCGGTGGTGCCGCACGATCAGCCCCTGCTGCCACCCGTGGTCGATATCGAATTCGGCGGCAACTGCCCGCAGCGGCCGACGCCCGAACAATTGAACGCCGAACTGGCCGCGTTCCTCGCTCCAGTCGAGGCGGCGTTCGGCAAGCCGGCGGTGGTCTATCTGACCGACGACGCAGCGGAAGCGTATGCAGAGCGCATTGCTGCCCGTCCGCTCTGGCTCCGCTCATTGCTCCTGGAGCCGGATCGCGACGACTGGGTCTACTGGCAGTACCACAACAGGGGTCGCGTTGACGGCATCAATGGCGATGTCGACCTGAATGTGCTGCAGGGTGGGCCCGGTGCGTTGAGTGCACTGTTTGCGCCGCCAAGCTGATCCGCTGGCACCCGGCTCTATTTCTGCAAGAATTCCGATATCTGGCTGAAAACGCTAACGAACATCGCTTCGGTCAGCACGCCGGTATTGGTGTTGTAGCGTGAGCAGTGATAGCTCGAAAACAGCGTGACGCCACCGGCCGGCAGCTGCCCGCCATGCTTGAACGGGTAGGCGGCGACGCGCCCACCCAGCGCCCGCACCGTCGACTGATGCGCGATCGATCCCAGTGCCAGCACGGCGCGCAAATTAGGGAACCGGGCGATCGTCGGCACCAGGAATGTCCGGCAGGTGGCAATCTCGGCGCCCACCGGCTTGTTCTCGGGCGGCACGCAGCGCACGGCATTGGTGATCGCCGTGCCGACAAGCTCCAATCCGTCGTCGGGTCTGGCCTTGAATTCGCCGCGTGCAAAACCGTGCGAAATCAGTGTCGAGTAGAGCAGGTCGCCGGCATAGTCGCCGGTGAACGGGCGGCCCGTTCGGTTGGCACCGCGAAGGCCGGGCGCCAGCCCGACGATCAGCAGTTGGACCGTCGCGTCACCTTCCGAGGGCAGGAAAGTCGGCACCGGCGCATTGAACCAGGGTGGTTCGCGCTGCCGCCACTCGGCGATGAAGTCGTGCAGCCGCGGGCAGAGCGGGCAGTCGCGGCCGGGTTCGGAGGCGGAAAGGACGGTCATGGCGACCGGCCTCAGTAATCGTCCTCGTCGACTTCGGCCGGCTCGGGCCTGCGCACCGGCCGCTCGGACGGATCGCGGCCAACGTCGTTCTTCAAGGTCGTCAGGTCAATGAAATGGTCGGCTTGGCGGCGCAGATCGTCGGAGATCATCGGCGGCTGCGAGGCCATGGTCGAGACGATCGACACCTTGCGGCCGCGCCGCTGCAGCGCCTCGACCAGCGTGCGGAAATCGCCGTCGCCGGAAAAGATGACATAGTGGTCGACGACATCGGCGAGCTCCAGCGCATCGACCGTCAGCTCGATGTCCATATTGCCCTTGATCTTGCGGCGGCCGGTCGAGTCGGTGAATTCCTTGGCCGGCTTGGTGACCACCTTGAAGCCGTTATAGTCGAGCCAGTCGATCAGCGGTCGGATCGAGGAGTATTCCTGATCCTCGACCAGCGCCGTGTAATAATAGGCGCGCAGGAGATAGCCACGTTTCTGGAAGCTCGACAGGAGCTTGCGATAGTCGATGTCGAAGCCGAGCGCGCGCGACGTCGCATAAAGATTGGCGCCGTCGATGAATAGGGCGATTTTTTCACGAGGGTCGAACATGGAAAATATTCCTTCTCGAAATAAACGGCCGTCTAAACGAAATGCGATAGCGACGTTCGGTCAGGCTTATAATAAACCGGCTGACCTCTACGCATCCGAGATAGCGCCAGATTCACGGCAATCCAAGGGCGCGTGCGGCACTGCAAGCAATTGTGATCGGGACACCGAACACATAAGCACAGCCAGTTTTTGCCGAATCGGGTGTTTGAACGAAGGATTGGGCGCCCTGCAGCCCGGCCATTGTCCATGATGCTTGTATTTTGGCGGCGTTCGGGTTATGGACCGCGCCTGTTTTCCATCAAATCCATCGCATGAAAGGGGCAATCCATGGCCCGCGTAACCGTTGAAGATTGCATCGACAAGGTCGACAACCGCTTCGAACTGGTGCTGCTTGCCGGCCACCGTGCCCGGCAGATCAGCCAGGGCGCGCCGATCACCGTGCCGCGTGACAACGACAAGAACCCGGTCGTGGCGCTGCGCGAGATCGCCGATGAGACGCTGTCGCCCGACGACCTCAAGGAAGATCTGATCCATTCGCTGCAGAAGCATGTCGAGGTCGACGAGCCCGAGGCCGATGGCGAGGCGATTGCCGATCAGACCGGCACCGCCGTTGCTGCCACCGACGCCGATGACGCCGAGGAGAACATCACCTTCGACCGCATGACCGAGGAAGATCTCCTGGCCGGCATCGAGGGTCTGGTGCCACCGGAAAAAAGCGACGACTACTAAGAGCCTGGATCAAGCATCCGGCACTTCCGTCCTGGCAGTTTCGTGGCTATCTATGACATGCGCCGTACAGCAGTGCGGCGCATGATTCATTTCACCGCTGCGAGATCCCGCCCATGATGCGTCAGTATGAGCTTGTCGAGCGCGTCCAGCGCTACAAGCCTGACGTCAACGAGGCGTTGCTCAACAAGGCCTATGTCTATGCCATGCAGAAGCATGGCCACCAGAAGCGCGCTTCCGGCGACCCGTATTTCTCGCACCCGCTCGAAGTCGCCGCCATCCTCACCGAGATGCATATGGACGAGGCGACGATCGCGGTCGCCCTGCTGCACGACACGATCGAGGACACGACCGCCACACGGGCCGAGATCGACGATCTGTTCGGCCCCGAAATGGGCAAGCTGGTCGAGGGCCTGACCAAGCTGAAGAAGCTCGATCTCGTCTCGAAGAAGGCCGAGCAGGCGGAAAACCTGAGAAAGCTTCTGCTGGCGATTTCAGAAGATGTCCGCGTGCTGCTGGTCAAGCTCGCCGACCGCCTGCACAATATGCGCACCCTCGACCACATGCCGGAGGCCAAGCGCCTGCGCATCGCCGAGGAGACGATGGATATCTACGCGCCGCTGGCCGGCCGCATGGGCATGCAAGGCATGCGCGAGGAGCTGGAAGAGATCGCCTTCCGCTTCATCAATCCGGAAGCCTATCGCGCCGTCACCGCACGGCTTGCCGAAATCTTCGAGCGCAACAAGGGCGTGCTGACGGACATCGAAAAGGCGCTGTCCACGCTGTTCGAGAAGCATGCGATCAACGCCGGCGTGAAGAGCCGGCAGAAGAAGCCGTGGTCGGTGTTCCGCAAGATGGAGGCCAAGGCGCTGTCCTTCGAGCAGCTCTCGGATATTTTCGGCTTCCGCGTCGTCGTCGACACGGTCGAGGATTGTTACAGGGCGCTTGGCGCCATCCACACCGCGTGGTCGATGGTGCCGGGCCGCTTCAAGGACTACATCTCGACGCCGAAGCAGAACGATTATCGGTCGATCCACACCACCATCGTCGGCCCGTCGCGCCAGCGTGTCGAGCTGCAAATCCGCACCCGAGAGATGAACAAAATCGCCGAATACGGCGTCGCTGCCCATTCGATCTACAAGGACACCGGCGGCAAGACGAATGGCGCCGCCCACGCGATTTCGAAGGAAACCAACGCCTACGCCTGGCTGCGGCGCACCATCGAGCAGCTTGCCGAGGGCGACAATCCCGAGGATTTCCTCGAAAATACCAAGCTGGAGCTGTTCCAGGACCAGGTGTTCTGCTTCACCCCGAAAGGCATGCTGATTGCGCTGCCGCGCGGCGCGACGCCGATCGATTTCGCCTATGCGGTGCACACCGATGTCGGCGACACCTGCGTCGGTGCCAAGGTCAACGGCCGCATCATGCCGCTGATGACGGAGCTGAAGAACGGCGATGAGGTCGAGATCATCCGCTCCAAGGCGCAGGTGCCGCCGGCGGCATGGGAATCGGTCGTCGTCACCGGCAAGGCGCGCTCGGCCATCCGCCGTGCCACCAAGAACGCCATCCGCAAGCAATATTCGGGTCTCGGCATCCGCATCCTGGAACGCGCCTTCGAGCGTGCCGGCAAGACCTTCACCAAGGAGAGCCTGAAGCAGGTGCTGCACAGGCTGGCGCGCAAGGACATCGAGGACGTGCTGGCCTCCGTCGGGCGCGGCGAGCTCGCCTCCACCGACGTCATGAAGGCGGTATTCCCTGACTACAAGGATGAGCGCGTCACCACGGCCGTCCCCAAGCCGCGCGAGGAGGGCTGGTCGAAGATCCGCAATGCGGCCGGTATGTTGTTCCAGATTCCGGGTCGCGCCGCGCGCAAGGACAAGGACCAGCCACGCGATGGCGCCGTGCCGATCCGCGGCGTGCGCGGTGATCTGCCGGTGCGCTTCGCGCCGGAAGGGGCAGTGCCTGGCGATCGCATCGTCGGCATCGTCCAGCCGGGCACCGGCATCACCATCTATCCGATCCAGTCGCCGGCGCTGCAGGCGTTCGACGACCAGCCCGAGCGCTGGATAGACGTGCGCTGGGACATCGACGAGCGCACCAAGGAACGCTTTCCGGCGCGTGTCTCGGTCACCGCCATCAACGCGCCGGGGTCACTCGCCGATATAGCGCAGGTGGTTGCCTCGAACGACGCCAATATCCATACGCTGTCGATGGTGCGCACTGCGCCCGACTTCACCGAAATGCTGATCGATCTCGAAGTCTGGGATCTCAAGCACCTCAACCGGCTGCTGTCGCAGCTCAAGGACAATTCGAGCGTCAGCGACGCAAGACGCGTCAATGGCTAGATCATGCTCCGGTTTCGGACAAAGTCATGGTCAATCAAAAAGAGGCAGACATGAACACCGATGAAGTGCTGGGCATTTTCCGCGAGGCGGGTGCTGTTCTGGAAGGGCATTTCATTTTGACCTCGGGCCTGCGCAGTCCGGTCTTCCTGCAGAAGGCGCGCGTGTTCATGCATGCCGACAAGACCGAGCTACTGTGCAAGGCGCTGGCGGAGAAAATCCGCGCAGGCGTGCCCGGCAAGATCGACTATGTCGTAGGCCCGGCGATCGGCGGGCTGATCCCAGCCTACGAGACCTCGCGCCATCTCCGCGTGCCGGCGATCTGGGTCGAGCGGGAAGGCGGCGAGTTCCGCTTGCGCCGCTTCGAGATAGCCAGGGGTTCGCGTGTCGTCATCGTCGAGGACATCGTCACCACTGGCCTGTCGATCCGAGAGACCATCGAGTGCCTGCGCGATCTTGGCGCCGAGGTAGTGGCCGCGGCCTGCATCATCGACCGTTCGGCTGGCAAGACCGATGTCGGCGTGCCGCTCATCGCGCTGGCCGAGTATGAGGTCCCGGCCTATCCGGCCGACCGGCTGCCACCGGAGCTTGCCGCCATCCCGGCGATCAAGCCCGGCAGCCGCAACATCTGACGGGGCATTTTTTTCGCCCAACAGTGTGGGGCGGTTTTGTGGAAAGCGACATGCGTGAAGACAGATTGGAAATGATCACCGGCATCGATCATTTCGTGCTGACGGTCGCTTCGCTGGAAGTGACCTGTGAGTTTTACCAGCGCGTGCTGGGTTTTGAGCGCATCGACGCGGCGGATCGGCCGACGGCGCTGGCTTTCGGTATCCATAAGATCAATGTGCATGAGGTCGGCCGCACTTTCGAGCCGAAGGCGAAGTCGCCGACTCCGGGCTCGAGCGATTTCTGCCTGGTCACGGACGGGCCACTGGATGAGGTCCGTGCCCGGCTCGCGGCCAATGGTGTGGCGGTGGAACTCGGTCCGGTCGAACGTGTCGGGGCTAGAGGTCCGATGATGTCGGTCTATTTCCGCGATCCGGACGGCAATCTGGTCGAAATCAGCGAATACCTGCCGTAGCCGGCGCTCTTCGAAAGAGCGACTGCCAGTTTTCCTTAAATTCGCCGCGATTGTCCAATGTTCGAAACAAGACCTGCCACCCCGAAGGGCGGCGACGAGTGCGCATCGGACAGACGGTGCTTGGTTGTTCTTCTGTCAGCGCGTCGTTATATCATGCTTGCGATTGCCATTGGGTGATCGTCAAGCGCAAGATGTGGCTGCCACGCCAGGCTAAGGTGCCGTTGCGGGAGCCGTGGAACGGGAACAGAGTGCTTTTTCGACGCCGCAAGCCTGATGGCCTTTACGAGCGGGTGCGTACCTACCTTTGGCCGCGCCGCTCATTTTCGCGCTCGCTTCAGTATTTTTCCAAGCGCATCCTGCGGCTGAAGGCCACACCGCATGCGGTGGCGGCCGGCGTTGCAGCCGGGGTCTTCGCTTCATTCTTTCCCGTCGGTTTCCATTTCATCATCGCTGCCCTCCTGTGCTGGGTGATCGCCGGCAATCTGGTGGCGGCCGCTCTCGGCGCGGTTTTTTTCGGCAACCCCCTGACCTTCCCGTTGCTATGGGGGGCGTCGTGGGAAACGGGCAAGCTCATCCTGCATGACCGCTTGCCGACGCATGGGCCGCCGGCACATCTGGGCGAGATGTTGCACAACCTCTCCTTCGCGCAATTGTGGAAACCGGTCCTTGAACCGATGCTGATAGGCGCGGTTCCGCTCGGGCTCGCCTTCGGGCTGCTGTTCTACGCCCTCACGCGCTGGGGCATGAACGCTTTCCGCGAACAGCGGCGCAAACGTCTGGCCGAGCGCGCAAGCCGGCATGCGCAATCGTCCCATCCCGGCGCAAGCATCGGTTCCACCGCGCGATGATCATCGGCATCGGCAGCGACCTGATCGACATCAGACGCATCGAGAAATCGCTGGAGCGTCACGGCCAGCGCTTCATCCAGAGAATCTACACCGAGGTCGAACAGGCGCGTTCCGACAATCGAGGCGCCCGCGCGGCCTCTTATGCCAAACGCTTCGCCGCCAAGGAGGCCTGCGCCAAGGCGCTGGGCACCGGTATGGCGCAGGGCGTGTTCTGGCGCGACATGGGTGTCGTCAACCTGCCCAGTGGCGCGCCGGCCATGGCTCTGACGGGAGGAGCGCAGGCCAGGCTGGACAAGATCCTGCCAAAGGGCCATCGGGCGGCAATCCACCTCACCATCACGGATGATTTCCCGCTCGCTCAAGCCTTTGTGATCATCGAGGCGCTGCCCGTCGAAGAAGCGCCACATTGATTGCCTCTGACGACCGGCATTGACGTTGCCCAGCGCGCGCCGAGACTCTATACCATCCAACGCACAATCGAGGACGACATGAGCGTGGCTGAAAAATCCGAGAAGAAATCCGGCGGGCTTGGCGAGACCGTCAGCGTCATCGTCCAGGCGCTTTTGCTCGCCCTGGTCATCCGCACGCTGCTGTTCCAACCTTTTTCGATCCCGTCGGGATCAATGCGGCCGACGCTTCTTGAAGGCGACTATCTGTTCGTCACCAAATGGTCCTATGGCTATTCGCGGTACTCGCTGCCTTTCGGCCCCGACATCTTTTCGGGCCGTATCTGGGGCGCCGAGCCGAAGCGCGGCGACGTGGCGGTGTTCAAGTTCCCGCCTGATCCGTCCGTCGACTACATCAAGCGCGTTGTCGGCCTGCCGGGTGACAAGATCCAGGTCAAGGACGGCCAGCTGTTCATCAACGGCGTCGGCGTGCCGCGCGTGAAAACAGGCCAGATCGACAATCCCGACATCACCGAGGAATCGCGCCCGATCGATGTCTATCGTGAGACCTTGCCCAACGGCGTCAGCTACGACACGCTCGACCTGAATTCGAACTCGATCGGCGACAACACCCGCGAATTCGATGTGCCGCCCGGCCACTATTTCATGATGGGCGACAACCGGGACAATTCCGCCGACAGCCGTTTCACCGTCGGCTACGTTCCCGCGGAAAATCTGGTTGGCCGCGCCAATCTTGTTTTCTTCTCGATCGCCGGCAAGGCGAGCCCTCTCGAAATCTGGAAATGGCCGTCGCTGATGCGCGCTTCGCGCCTGTTCCACTTCGTCAATTGATGGCTTTGAAGCGTCCGACAGGCGAAACTCTGGCCGGTTTGGTAAAAGCCAAGACCGGCCACGTCTTCAAGGATATCCGCTTGCTCGAGACCGCCTTGACGCATTCCAGTGCGGTCAAGGCCGCCACCAACAACCAGCGTCTTGAATTTCTTGGCGACCGCGTGCTCGGGCTTGTCGTCGCCGATATGCTTTTCGAAAAATTTCCCGATGCGCCGGAAGGTGAAATCGCGCCGCGTTTCAATGCGCTGGTCGATGCGCGGACATGCTCCGAGATCGGCATCGAAATGCAGCTGGAGGATCTGGTCCGCGCCGATTCTGCCTTGAAGATGCGGTCGCGTGGCTCGGGCGGAAACTATCTGGCGGATGCGGTCGAAGCCCTGATCGCGGCGGTTTACGTTGACGGTGGCATCGAGGCCGCGCGGCGGTTTGTCCTGCGCTACTGGGAACCGCGCTCGAATACGGTGATCACAAAGCCGCTCAATCCGAAATCCGATCTGCAGGAATGGATTGCCAAGACCAGCGATGCACGCCCCGAATACGTGATCGAAAAACGCGAAGGCCCGGACCACCAGCCCGTCTTCACCGTGTCCTTGCAGGTCCGCGGTTTTGCGCCGATAAGCGGCACTGGCGGCTCCCGCAGGGTTGCCGAAGAAGCGGCGGCTTCGGCATTTCTTGTGCGCGAAGGCGTCTGGGCCACCACATCGGCCCAAAAATCGGAGGGCGCGCGACCCTCCAGTGAAGGGAGTGCGGCATGACCGCTACCGAAGAGCCGGCGACCGCAGCCGCCGCCACGCATTCCGGTTTTGTCGCGCTGATCGGCGCGCCCAATGCGGGCAAGTCGACGCTGGTCAACCAATTGGTGGGCGCCAAGGTGTCGATCGTCACCCACAAGGTGCAGACGACCCGCGCCATCGTGCGCGGCATCGCCACGCATGACAATGCGCAGATCGTTTTTGTCGACACGCCCGGCATCTTCAAGCCGAAGCGGAGGCTCGACACGGCGATGGTGACCACCGCCTGGGGCGGGGCCAAGGACGCCGACATCGTGCTGCTTTTGATCGATGCCGAACGCGGCATCAGGGGCGACGCCGACGCCATCCTCGAACGGCTGAAGGATGTGCGCCAGCCGATGGTGCTGATCCTCAACAAGGTCGACCGCGTCAAGCACGAAGCGCTGCTCGCTCTGTCGGCGGCAGCGAACGAAAGGGTGCCGTTCAAGCGCACCTTCATGGTGTCGGCGCTGACCGGTTCCGGCTGCAAGGACGTGCTCGATTATCTGGCCGAGGCTCTGCCGGTCGGCCCCTGGTACTATCCGGAAGACCAGATCTCGGACCTGCCGATGCGCCAGCTCGCGGCCGAGATCACGCGCGAGAAGCTGTATCTAAGGCTGCATCAGGAACTGCCCTATTCCTCGCATATCGAGACCGAGAAATGGGAAGAGAAGCCGGATGGCTCGGTGCGCATCGACCAGACCATCTATGTCGAGCGCGACAGCCAGAAGAAGATCGTTCTTGGCCACAAGGGCGAGACAATCCGCGCCATCGGCCAGGCGGCACGCATGGAGATAGCGGGCATCCTCGAACAGAAGGTGCACCTGTTCCTGTTCGTCAAGGTGCGCGAGAACTGGGGCGACGACCCTGAGCGCTATCGCGAGATGGGGCTCGAGTTTCCGCGCTAGGCTCGATGGACAACAAGCCTCCGATTGACACAGCTTTGGTCCGCCGGTTGGTGGCCACGCAATTCCCCTGGTGGAAAGATCTTGCGGTCAGGCCGGTCGAATTTGGCGGATGGGACAACAGGACCTTTCATCTCGGCGACGAGATGACCGTGCGGCTGCCAAGCGCCGCGGCCTATTTCCTGCAAGTGGAAAAGGAACATCGCTGGCTGCCGAGGCTGGCGCCTCTGTTGCCGCTGCCGATTCCGGTGCCGCTGGCGATGGGAGTTCCGGCCGAAAACTATCCTTGGCACTGGTCCGTCTACCGCTGGATCGAAGGCGAGACGGCAAAGCGCGAGCGGATTGCCAGCCTGCCACAATTTGCGACCGACCTGGCCGCGTTCCTGGTCGCCCTGCAGCGTATCGATGCCACTGGCGGACCGGCGCCGGGACAACACAACTTCTTTCGCGGCGGAGCACTCAGCGTCTACGATGGCGAAACCCGGCAAGCGATTGCAGCCCTCGACGGCAAGATCGATACGGTCGCAGCCCGCGCGGTGTGGGAGGCAGCACTTGCCGCGCCATGGCACGGTGCGCCGGTCTGGTTCCACGGCGACGTCAGTTGGGGAAACCTGCTGGTCAGGCAAGGCCGGTTGGGCGCGGTGATCGACTTCGGAACCTCCGGCGTTGGCGATCCCGCCTGCGATCTGGCGATTGCCTGGACATTGTTTGAAGGCAAAAGCCGGGAGGCGTTTCGCGCCGGCCTTCCAGCCGATGAGGCGATGTGGGCGCGTGGTCGTGGCTGGACGCTTTGGAAGGCGCTGATCACGGTAGCTGGACAGATCGACGTCAACCCTGTCGAGGTTGAAAAATCCCGTCATGTGATCGATGAGATGCTTGCCGATCACGCGCGGCGGGGGTGAGGCGCCAAACGTTCAAGGCGCTCTCGCCCACCAGATCCTGATCCTGTCGCCGATCCATCCGCCCCCGTATGGCGCGACCAGGGACATTCTGGCCGAGGCGATGCTTTCCCGGACCTATGCGTGCCCACCCGCCTGATCGAGGCGGGGGGGGAGCGCATCGCCTGCGTCGTTCAGGTCCACTGAGAGGGCGTCACGGAGGAATCGTTTTTCAACGGCTGGCTGCTGTCACAATCGGCGACACGACGGCACTCCAGGAAGTTTCGACCGCCTTGGAGGGGGCAGACACCCTTGGAAGCGTCATCCCGCTTTTCGCCTCGGTATCAGAGCGGGATTTGCAGATGGGCGTTATCTGGCAACAGAAGGGGAGGCGGCAATAATCGGATAAATTTCGACGGAATTGAGGTATACTTTGCGTATTATGCGGAAATATTGGAAATATAACACGTTATCAGTATAGTTAGCCGCGAAAGTATCCGTATATATATTTAATAAATGACATTGTGCCATTTGTGCCGCTCGTCGGATTATCAAGTGTTATTTGTGCAACACGGCATTAATCTGTTTGGGGAATTGTCATTATTCCGGAAATCGTCATTGAAGGCAGATGATCGATGGGTATGTTCGCCGCTGAAAAGGGCGAGCGGTGCGAGCCTTTTTCGTTGGGGGGGTGAGGCGGGAAAACATTGCCGCCAGCCCCGAAGCCATTTTTAAACTATGACTGGAGAGGTCAGAAAATGAACATCAAGAGCCTCCTTCTCGGCTCAGCCGCGGCCCTGATCGCGGTCAGCGGCGCGCGCGCTGCGGACGCTGTCGTCGTCGCCGAACCGGAACCGGCCGAATACGTCAAGATCTGCGACGTCTACGGCGCCGGCTACTTCTACATCCCGGGCACCGAGACCTGCCTGCGCATCGGCGGCTACATTCGCTATGACGCCAGCTTCGGCGACGGCAATCGCGTGCTCGATGGCACCAAGGCCATCGATTCCCAGGATGGCGGCATCAACGACACCTGGAGCAAGAACGCGCGCTTCACGCTGAAGACATGGACCGGCCAGGAAACCGAACTCGGCACGTTGAAGACCTACACCGAGACGCGCTTCAACTTCGGCAGCGTAACCACGGCCAAGGGCGCCGATGGCTTTGCGATCGACAGCGAGGCCGGCAACAAGGCCACCGATCTGCATTTCGCCTGGATCCAGCTTGGCGGGCTGCGCGTCGGCAAGGACGAAACGGCCTATGATTCCTTCATCGGCTATGCCGGCAACGTCGTCCAGGACACGATCATTCCTTACGGCCTCAAGGACACCAACCTGATCAGCTACTACTTCGATGCCGGCAACGGCTTCTCCGCGGTGGCTTCGCTTGAAGAAGGTTCGGGCGCCGAGACCATCGACAGCTATGTTCCGCATGTCGTGGGCGGTGTGAAGTACAAGGGCGACTGGGGTGCGATCACCGCGGTCGGCGCCTACAACAGCAACTGGGAAGAATGGGCCGGCAAGGCTCGCCTCGACATCAAGGCGACCTCGGACCTGACCCTGTTCGCCATGCTGGGCTACGGCACCGACGACAACAAGGCGACCAACTTCTACAAGCCATGGACCGGCAACTTCGCCGTCTGGGGCGGTGGCACCTACACCGTCAACAAGAAGGTCCAGCTCAACGCCCAGGTCTCCTACACCGACTTCGAAGACTTCGCGGTTGCCGCGAACGTCGCCTACACCATCGTGCCCGGCTACACGATCACGGCCGAAGTCGATTACTTCAAGAATTTCGACGACAAGTTCAAGGATGGCGTCGGCGGCATCATTCGCTTCCAGCGCTCGTTCTAACGGATCGACTGACCTTACCAGACCGCCCGCAGCACATTGCTGCGGGCGGCTTTTTGTATGCTGATGCTAGGTGACGGCCTGCCGGCACCAGGGCTCCGAACTCAGGTTAAAAAAGGCCTCGCGGCAGCCAGTTCGGCGGTGTTGGCAGCTTTTGTGGTAGTTTTTCAAGATAGGAATTTTTTCTTGATTCCGTGACCTCAGCTATGGTACATGTTCGTCCATGGTGCTGATTTGCGCCAGTGACCCGCCGCACAGGCGGGTTTTTCGTTTGTGCTCCGTCAGCCAACGCGCCGGCGAAGGCTCCGAAGGAACCGGTTAACCCGAGTTCGTGGCCCCGCCGGGCGCCAAACCCAACCCTTGATTTCGCCATCCAACCGGTGAAAAGCTTTGGGGATGGAATGGCGCGACGAGGGAATCATTCTCGGCACCCGCAAGCATGGCGAAACCAGCGCCATTCTCGAGGTGATGACGCGCGCGCATGGCCGTCATCTTGGCCTTGTTCGTGGCGGCCGTTCGCGCAAGCAGCAGCCTGTGCTCCAGCCCGGCAATCGCGTCGACCTGTTGTGGCGGGCGCGCCTTGACGAGCATCTCGGTACGTTCCAGGCCGAGGCGATCGAGATGAACGCGGCCCGGCTAATGGATAGCGCCGTCGCGGTCTATGGCTTGCAGACCATGGCCGCGCATCTGCGCCTGTTGCCCGAGCGCGACGCGCATGAAGGTCTCTACGAAACGCTTGCCGTGATGATCGTCCATCTCGACGACGCCGACGTTGCCGGCGAACTGGTGGCGCGCTTCGAGCTTCTGGTGCTGGACGAACTCGGCTTCGGCCTCGATCTCAGCCAATGCGCCGCCACCGGCACGCGACAGGACCTGGCCTATGTCTCACCGAAGTCGGGACGTGCGGTATCGCGCGAAGCCGGTTTGCCGTGGCGCGACAAGATGCTGGCTCTGCCGGCCTTCCTGCAGCGCGGCTCCGGCCTGCGCGCCGATGCGGCTGATGTCGACGACGCCTTCCGGCTCACCGGCTTCTTCTTCAACCGTCACGTCTATGAGCCGCGCGGCATCGAGCCGCCGGACGCTCGTACCGGCTTCCTCGCCGCCTTGCGCAAACATCACGCGCGCGGCAAGGCCATAGCTGGCGAAGACGCAGCCAGAGAAATCATCACATGAGCGAGGTCGAACTTTATCCTGGCCGGGTCTCACCGCTCGGCCTCGGCACCATTCCGCACGCCGACATCCTGAAATACACCGGTTTGGAATTGCTGCAGCGCATCGTCGACGGCAAGTATCCGGCGCCGCCGATTTCCTTCCAGCTGAATTTCACTCTCACCGAAGTCTCGGAAGGGCGCGCTGTCTTTCGGGGCATGCCGAGCGAGCGCCATCTCAATCCGCTGGGCAGCGTGCATGGCGGCTGGGCGGCGACGCTGCTCGATTCGGCACTGGCCTGTGCCGTGCAGACGCTGCTCGAAAAGGGCGAGGCCTATACCACGGCGGAGTTCAAGGTGAATTTGACGCGTCCCATCACGCCGAAGACCGGCGAGGTGGTGTGCGAGGGCAGGGTTGTTCACAAGGGCCGCACGTTGGCGGTGTCGGAAGCGACGCTGAAGGATGCCGGCGGCAAGCTGCTGGCTTTCGGCACCGAAACATGCTCGATCTTTCCGGCCGCCAATCTGGCGGCGCGTTGACTGGCGGCGCATTGAGTTTTCCGAGCTTGGATTTTCTGGCCGTTTGGCCGCCGCATTTGAATGTCAGTAAGACGAATGTCAGTGAAAACTGGCCTGGTTTGGGGGAACCGCCATGTTTGAAAGCCTGATCGGCCTTGTCGCCATCATCGCCTTGTTCGTCATCATTTCGCGCCAGCAGAGCCGCATCGGCCTTGTCGAGCGCGAGCTTGGCGCACTGCGCAGCCTTGTGCTCTCGGGAGCCGTGCCGCCTGCGGCCAGGCCGTCCGAACAGGCGGTGGCCGACAACGTGCCCGCCGATATGGCTCCGGCCGTAGCGGCCGCGGCCGATATCGTTCCGCCGGAGGTAAGCGCAGCGGTCACCGTCCCGGCGCCAGCCACGGACACGGAAGACTCGACCGGCGAGATCGTCTCCGGGCCGTGGACCGCTGCAGAACCGGCCCCGAAGGCGGTGGATCCCGCGGAGCTTCCCGCAGCCGCGAAAGCCGCCCGCCAATCTGACGTCGAAACCGCGCTCGGAACCCGCTGGGCGGTCTGGGTTGGCGGCATCGCACTGGCGCTGGGCGGCCTGTTCCTGATCCGCTACACCATCGAGGCCGGCATTTTCGGTCCCGGCGTGCGGCTGGCCATGGCCGGCGTGCTCGGCCTGGTGCTGGTCGCCGGCGGCGAGTTCATCCGGCGCACCGGCTTCAAGGTGCCGGTGCAAGGGGCCGCCGGCGCTTATATTCCAGCGATCCTGACTGCTGCCGGTGCCTTCATCCTGTTCGGCACCGTCTATGCCGCGCATGGCATTTACGGCTTCATCGGCCCGGCACTCGCCTTCACGCTGCTCGGCGTCATCGGCGTGGCAACGATCGCGGCAGCCCTGGTCCATGGTCAGGCGCTGGCCGGCATCGGCTTGGTAGGCGCCATGGTGACGCCGGTGCTGGTCGCCTCGCAGGCACCCAATCCCTGGGCGCTGTTCGGCTACCTCGCGATCGTGCTCGCCGCCACCGGCGTCATCGCCCGCATGCGGGACTGGAAATTACTGATGGCGGCCGCCTTTTTCGGCACCGGTGTCTGGACTATCCTCTATATGACCGATGCGCCGGGGGCGAACCTCTCTGCCATCCTGTTCATCGACGCCGTCACGCTGGCCGTGCTCGTCCTTGTCTGGCTCGCTCGCCGTGACGACGAACCTGGACCAGCCAGGGCTTTCGACTGGCCGTCCATCGTGCCTGGCCTGTTCGTCGCATTCTCGGCGCTGGGCCTGTCGGTCGACCCGGCCTTCGCTGCCGCCGGCTACGCCTTGCCGGGCGCTGTGGTGATCGCCGCGATGGTGGGGGTCGCGCTTTATCGTCCGCTGGCGCTGCCGCTCCTCTATGCCGCGGGACTGGTCACGGTGCTGATCTATCTCGGCATCATCCCGCCAACCTCCATCGCTTCCGATTTTTCCAGCGGCGCCTTGGGCGTCGACGGACTGCCGGTGGCCACGTCCAACGTGCTGACCTTGCGCATCGGCATCGTGCTCGGCCTGGTCTTCATCGGCGCCGGCTTCTGGGCCGCGCGCCGGTTCGCCGCCGGCACGCAGATCCGCGCGGCCTCATGGGCAGCGTGGGGCGTCATCGTCCCGCTGGTCATCCTGCTGGCGCTCTGGTTCACCTTCGGCAATCTCGACCGTGACCTTGTCTACGCCGCCGCAACGGCACTGCTGGTCGTCATTTTCACCGCCGGCGGCGAGTGGATCGCGCGGGCCGAGGAGCCGCCGCTCAAGGGCGGTGTCGCGGTGTCGTTTGCCCTGGGTGGCGCGGCCATCGCCGGGCTCCTGCTCATGCATATGGCTTTCGATTCCGGCTGGACCACCATCCTGCTCGGTGCGACGGCCATCGTGCCAGCGCTGGCCACGCGCTGGCGCGCCTATCCGGTGCTCGGCTGGATTTCGGTCGGCGCTGTGATCGCGGTGCTTGGCCGCGTCGCTTTCGACCCGACCATTGTCGGCGCCGCGTTCCTGTCGAGGACACCGGTCTTCAACTGGCTGTTGCCCGGCTACGGCGTGCCGGCGCTGGCCTTCGGCTTTGCCGCCTGGCAGCTTGCGCGCACCACGAATGGCCGGCCGCGCCTTGCCATGGAGGCGGCTGCGGCGCTGTTTGCGCTGCTCACGCTCGCTATGCTGGTGCGCCACGCCATGCACGGCGGCGTCATCGACACGGGTGCCATGACGCTCGCCGAACAGTCGATCTACACCCTGATCGCCATCGGTGCCGGCGCCATCCTGGTCGCCATCGACATGCGCTCGCCAAGCTCGGTGCTGCGCTATGGTTCGATGGCCGCCGGTGTGGCCTCGGTCGCCTTCATCGTTGTCAGGCACTTCGTCGTGCTGAATCCGCTGTTGACAGACGAATCGACAGGCCGCATCCCGGTGTTCAACCTGTTGTTCCTCGCCTATCTCCTGCCGGCGATCGCCGCCGGGGGACTGGCGCTCTACACCAGGGACAAGCGGCCGAAATGGTATGCGCAGATGTTGGCTGTGGTGGCTGCCGTGCTTGCCTTCGCCTATGCCACGCTGTCGGTGAGGCGCCTGTTCAAGGGCGAGTTCATCGGCTTGTGGAGCGGTCTCGGCCAACTGGAAACCTATACATATTCGGCGCTTTGGCTGGTGATAGGCGTTGCGCTGCTCACAGCCGGTGTCTGGCTGAAATCGCAGGTGCTGCGCGTCGCCTCGGCCGCGCTGATCGCGATCGCCGTGCTGAAGGTCTTCATCTTCGACATGTCGGAGTTGGAAGGCGTGCTGAGGGCGCTGTCATTCATCGGCCTTGGCGCCGTGCTGATCGGCATCGGCCTGTTTTATCAGCGGCTTTTGACGCGGGCGGCGCGGGAAAACGGATAAAGGCAAGCAAGAACAATAAGATTTCACCCCGACCGGGAATAAATCGGCACTCACCCGCGTTATCTCATGGCTTGGGTGACCGGGGCGGGAGACCGCTTCGCGCTGGCCGCTTGCGCCGCGCCCGGAAGGCGCGTTCAATTGGGATCAATAAGGGCGACCTCGAAAACCAGCGGTCATGGACGAAAAGAAGGCAGCAATCCTTGGCGAAATACCGCGCCTGCGCCGCTACGCACGCTCGCTTTTGCGCGACCGCGACGCTGCCGACGACCTTGTCCAGGATTGCCTCGAGCGGGCGCTTGTGCGGCTCGACAACTGGCAGACGGGAGAAAGCCCCCGGAGGTGGCTGTTTACGATCATGCATCATTTGTTCATCGACCAGATGCGCAAGGTGAACCGCCGCGGCGAGGCGGCGATGCTGCCGCTGGAGGCGGGCGAGGCCGTTGCCCAGCCGGCCGAGCAGGTGGAGAGCATTGCCTCGCGCGAGATCGTCGACGCATTGCAGGCGATCAGCCCCGACCGTCGCGCAGCCCTTGTCATGGTTGCCATCGAAGGTTTTTCCTATGCCGAAGCCGCCAACATTCTGGGCGTGCCTGCGGGCACGCTGATGTCGCGCATTGCGCGCGGGCGTGAGGAATTGCGCGGGTTGCTGGACGACACGGCGCGCCGCCGCGCGATAAGGATCGTCGAGAAATGATCCGCCGCGACTTTTCCGAACGTGACATCCATATGGCGCTCGATGGCGAGCTGCCCGGCGATGAGCGCGCGGCCTACGATGCCTGGCTCGACGCCAATCCCGAGATGAAGGCCAGGAGCGCCCGTTTCACCGCCGACCGGGCGGCGCTGCGTGCCGCCTTCGCCGACGTGCTGGACGAAGCCGTGCCTGGGCACTTGCACAAGGTCGTGCTTGGCGAGGTGCCGGTCAAGGCAGCTGTGCCACGCTCACGCTGGTGGCTTGCCGCTGCTGCCGCCGTGCTTCTGGCCGTAGGCGGACTTGGTGGCTATTTTGCCGGCATCGATGGCATCGGCCAGGAGGATCCGGCCGAAGATCGGCTGGCCGAGCAGGCAATCGCGGCTCATGTCATCTATGCCGCCGAAAAGCGGCATGCCGTCGAGGTGCCGGCCAGCGACAAGGACCATCTGCAGACATGGCTGTCCAACCGGATAGGGCTGAATCTGGTGGCGCCGGACCTGACCGCCGACGGATTCCAGCTGGTCGGCGGCCGGCTGTTGCCGGCAGGCGAGAGCAAGGCCGCCATGCTGCTTTACGAGGACGGCAATGGGCAGCGTATATCGCTGTTCGTCACCACGGAATCGACGGAGAATGCCAAGGGCACCTACGCCGCCGCGCAAGATGGACCCGAGGCCGTCTACTGGCTGGACAAGGGCTATGGCTGCGCCGTGGTCGGCTCCTTGCCGCGCGAGCGGCTGGCCGAGGTCGCCAGGAGCGCCTACACGCAACTTGTGAACGGGCTGGCAAGCTGAAACGGCATTGCTTTTGCCGGTGCCGTCGATCCGCGAATGCCGATCCGGCCGAAGGACCTTTCACACCCGTCGGGCCGCGTCGGATTTGTCACAATTCGGCCCTAATCGAGGTGCGATAGCGCTTGATGAATGCCGTCGCATCGCCCCGGAAATCGGAAGCGGTTTTTGGAAACACGAGGCGAAGATTCAAGGTGGTGGAGCGGACTTCGTGCGCCCAGGTGGACGCCGGTTTTCCCAACGCCCTGGTCGGCGTCAAGGACGTGTTCGAGTAGGGCCATTTCCACCACCAATCGAGGTTTTCTGAAGCCGCATGCCTGCCGAGATCCGCACGGCCCGCGCGTCTGACGTCGATGATCTCGCCGCCATTGAGAAAGCTGTTTTCTCAAGCGACCGTATTTCCCGCCGCTCCTTTCGCCTGTTCATCGAGCGTGAAACCGCCGAGACGCTGGTCGCCGAGGTCGATGGCCGCCTGGCCGGCTACGCGATCGTGCTGTTTCGCAAGGGCAGCGGCGTGGCGCGCCTCTACTCGATTGCGACCAGTCCGTTTTTCGGCGGGCTGGGTGTCGGCCGCATGCTGCTCGGATCCGCCGAAGATGCCGCCTTCGAGCACGACCGCATGATGCTGCGTCTCGAAGTTCGCGAGGACAACAGCCGCGCGATCCGCATCTACGAACAGGCCGGGTATCGCAAGATCGGCCGCGAGCCCGGCTACTATGAGGATGGCGAAACGGCACTTCGCTACGAAAAGACCTTGCGTGGTGACATTCCGATCGCCACCAAGGTGCCGTTCTACCCGCAGACCTGCGAATTCACCTGCGGCCCTTGCTGCCTGATGATGGCGATGGCCAATTTCGATCGCGGCTTCGTGCCGGATCCGGTCATGGAAATCCGCCTGTGGCGTGAAGCGACGACCGTCTTCATGATGTCGGGTCCCGGTGGTTGCGAGCCATTTGGCCTCGCTGTCTCGGGCTACGAAAGCGGGCTCGCGGTGGAGATCTACGTTTCCTTCTATGGCGCGTTGTTCCTGCAATCGGTACGCAGTGAGGACAAGCGCAGGGTGATGGAACTGGCCCAGGTCGACTTTCGCCGACGCGCGGAACTTTACGGCATACCGGTGAATTACCGTGCGTTCACAATCGACGATATCCGCGCTGCGATCGCTGGGGGAAAGCTGGTGCTGGTGCTGATCAGCGGCTTCCTGATGTTTGGCAAGAAGGTGCCGCACTGGGTGCTGGCGATCGGCGATGACGGCGACCATATCCTGATCCACGACCCTTGGGTCGAGGACGAAAGGCAGGAGACCATCCTTGATGCAGCCAACATTCCCGTGCCTTACGGCATCTTCATGAACATGGCGCAGTTCGGTCGCGATGGATTGCGTGCCGCCATCACTCTGGGAAAGCGTGACAGATAATGACCTGGGTCATCCTTACCGGCAGGCAGAGCGATCTCGACCAGGTGGCGACACCGCACAAGATCATCACCAATCGCGACTATCTCGCGCACCCGTCACTGTTTCGCGGCCAGCGGCCGAAGGTCATCAACCTGTCGAACAATTACGGCTACCAGAGCCGCGGCTACTATGCGTCGCTGCTGGCAAGCTCGCGCGGCCACAAGGTGATCCCGACGGTCGAAACGATGATCGACCTTTCGGAGCGCAAGCTCTATGAACACGCGCTGCCGGAACTGGAGCTGGCGCTCAACAAATGCCGCAAGGATCTCGGCGGCGTTTTTCCGCAAAAGGTCTGCATCTTCTTCGGCATCGGCCCGTCGAAAATCTGGGACCGCTTCGCCAAACTTCTATTCGACTGGTTCCGCGCGCCGGCGCTCGAAGTCCACATCAAGGACAGCGCCGAATGGGCCTCGATCCGCAAGATCGGTTTCCATCCGCTGGCGCGGATGACCGAGGACGAGGAAAAAAGCTTCATCCAGTGCCTGGAGACCTACACCAACCGCGAATGGCGCGACACCAAGGGCCGCACGCCGGCGCGCTACACCTTCGCCACGCTGGTCGACCCGCATGAGGAATTGCCGCCATCGGAGATATCGTCGCTGCGCTATTGGGCCAAGATCGCCGAGAAGATGGGTGTCGAAATCGAGCCGATCACCAAGCGGGACCTCGCCAAGCTCGCCAATTACGACGCGCTGTTCATTCGCGAGACCACCTCGATCTCCAACCACACCTATCGTTTCGCCCGCCGCGCCCAGCAGGAAGGCATGCCGGTTATCGACGATCCACTGTCGATGATCCGCTGCACCAACAAGGTCTATCTCAACGAGCTGATGGCCTACAACAAGGTGCCGGTGCCGCCGACGGTGATGATCGCCGGCACCTCGGATCTCGAACTGGCAGCGCAGACGCTGGGCTTTCCGCTGGTGCTGAAAATCCCGGATTCGTCGTTCTCGCGCGGCGTCAAGAAATGCGCCAATTTCGAGGAACTGAAGACGCTTGCTACCGAATGGCTGGAGGATTCCGACCTTCTGATCGCGCAGAAATTCATTCCGACCGAGTATGACTGGCGCGTTGGTGTGCTCGGCGGCCAGCCGCTGTTTGCCGTGCATTATCTGATGGCCAAGAAGCACTGGCAGATCGTCAACCACAAGGCCAACGGCAAGCCCGACCAGGGCGGCATCAAGACCTTCACGCTGAAGGAGACGCCGGCGCATGTCGTCGAGACGGCTGTAAAGGCGGCGCGCTGCATCGGCGACGGGCTCTACGGCGTCGACCTCAAGGAGACCAAGGACGGCGTCTTCGTCATCGAGGTCAACGACAATCCCAACCTCGACCATGGCTGGGAGGATTCCGGCGAGAAGGACGAGGTCTGGGTGCGGCTGACGCAGTGGTTCCTGGAGCGGCTGGACCGGCCGGGGCGGTAATTTGATCGGGGGTAGAACATGCAGTTTATCGTGATCGAGGATTTCACCGGCTGCGATCGCAAGGAGATCTATCGCCGCTTTCGCGACCGCGGCCGCCTGAAACCGGACGAGCTTCTCGTGCACCACAGCTGGATCGCGGCGGACATGAGCCGCTGCTTCCTGCTGGTGGAGACCGATGACGTCACGCTGCTGCAGCGTTGGGTCATCGAATGGGCGGATCTGGTGGAGTTCGAGATCATCCCTGTGGCGACAAACAAGGACATGGCTGAGGCCTTGAGCGGGCACCTCTGATCATCGCCGCACGCTACGTCAACGCAGTGCCGGCGAGTTCACTGCGCGCCGGCATTCGTCGATCAGCCACTGGCGAAACGCCGCCACGACGTCGCGCCTGGCGCTGCGCTCGGGGATCGTCAGGCAATAGGGCTGGCGCAGCTCCAGTGCCTGGGCGAGGGGCCTGACAAGCCGGCCGTCTTCCAGCGCCTCGGCACAGTAGATTCCTTGCGCCAGCGCCACGCCCAATCCCGAAATCGCAAGGTCGAGCGCTGCGCGCGATGAGTTGGCCGAGAGGCCGCGCTGCGCTGCCCGGCCGGGCTCGATGCCGGCCGCCTCGAACCAGTTGTGCCAAGACGGAAAGGACGCACCAGTCGGTCCCCAGCCCGTGTGGATAAGCGGCAGGCTGGCCAGGCCTTCGGGTTTGATCGTGTCCGCCAGCCCGGGCGCACACACGGGATAGACTGCGTCCTGGACGATGTCCTCGGTCGGGTGCTCGCGATAATGCGGCCCATAGGAGAGCCTGATGTCGAGCTGGCGCGCGACGCTGCCGATCTCCTGGAAGGCCATGGTCAGCCTGGGCAGCATCTCGACGCCGGCCTCGGTGAGGACGACGCGCCGGTTGACGCGGTGGAACAGCTTGCGGCCCATCTGCTCCTCGACCGTGCGGATGAGCTGGCTGACGGCAGCGGCCGACACCGAAAGCTCTTCCGCTGCCGCGGCAAAGCTGCCTGTACGGGCCGCAGCCTCGAAAGCTTGAAGTCCTTTGAGAGAGGGAGGTACGGCCATAATCACCGAATAGATAAGTTCAGCTTATCTAGATTGCAGAAATCGTCGTTTTTGGAAAGGTTGTTCATTGGCTACAATGGGTTCATCAAACTCCAGTCTGGATCGAAGCACGTGGATCATCGTGACGTAATTTCATCGTTGACGCAGGAGGAGCGCAACCGGCTGACCGCCAAGTCTGATGTTGCGGGCCTCGTTCAGCTTGCTGCTCATTGGGGCGCGATCGTGGTCGTCGGATCGCTGATCGCTGCCAAGGTGCCGTTCTGGCCACTGCTGATGCTTCCGCAAGGTATCCTCATCGTCTTCCTGTTCACGCTGCTGCACGAGACGGTTCATCGCACGGCTTTTGAGGCACAGCGGCTGAACGATGTCGTGGCGCGGGTGTGCAGTCTGGCGATCGCACTGCCGGCGGACTGGTTCCGCTACTTCCACTTTGCCCACCATCGATACACGCAAGACCCGGAGAACGACCCTGAACTGGCCTTCCCGAAACCGGAGACATGGCGGCAATACCTCGTCCACATATCCGGCATCCCCTTATGGTGGGGCCACCTCAAGACGCTCTATGCCAACGCGGCAGACCGTGGTCGCGAAAGCTACGTTCCGCCGAAGGGCTATGACAAGGTGCGCATCGAGGCCCGCGCCATGATTGCCTTTTACGCCGTGGTCCTTCTGCTGGCCGTTTATTTCCGGCTCTCGGTGCTTGTCTATGTCTGGATCTTGCCCGCTCTGTTGGGGCAGCCGTTTCTGCGCCTCTATCTGCTGGCCGAGCATGGTCGCTGTCCGTTCGTCGCCAACATGCTGGAGAACACCAGGACCACGTTGACCAACTGGCTGGTCCGCAAGCTGGCGTGGAACATGCCATTCCATGCCGTTCCATGCCGAGCATCATGCCTATCCCGGCGTGCCGTTTCATCAACTGCCGCGGTTTCATGCGCTGATCGAGCGGCATCTCAAGGTGGTCGAGCCCGGCTATGTCAGCTTCCACGAAAAGTACATCGACACGCTGCGTTGACGATGGCCGGCCTCAGCCGGTCTGGCTGTGCAGCGCTCGGGATTTCAATAGACGCTGGATCTCGGCGGCCGTTGACGGCACGCCGATCAGATAGCCCTGCGCCTCTGTACAGCCATTGCCGCGCAGGATGTCGAGTTGCACCTCGGTCTCGACCCCCTCGGCGGTGACAGTGATGCCAAGCTCGGCGCCCAGCCCGATGACGGTGCGAACGATCGCCGCGGCGTCACGATTGCCCAGGTCGTGGATGAACGAACGATCGATCTTGATCTTGTCGACAGGAAAACGCCTGAGATAGCCGAGCGAGGAATAGCCGATGCCGAAATCGTCCAGCGCGATGCGGATGCCGAGTTCGCGCAACTGCCGCAGCGTCCTCAGCACCGCCTCGCTTTCGTCCATCAGCACGGTTTCGGTGATTTCAAGCTCCAACCGATCGGCTGGCACGCCGGAGAAGGCCAGCGCCGAGATGACGCTGCGGGCGAAGCTGCCGCTTTTAAGTTGCACGGCCGAGACATTGACCGCGACGCGCAGGCCGGCGGGCCAGTGTGCCGCCGCCGTGCAGGCTTTCCTCAGCGCCCATTCGCCAAGCGGCACGATCAATCCGGTGTCTTCGGCGACCGGAATGAAGCTGTCCGGCGCCACCGTGCCGCGTGTCGGCGAATGCCAGCGCATCAAGGCTTCGGCGCCGACGATCTCCCCGGATGCGATGTTCATGATGGGCTGGAAGTCGAGGTCGAACTCCTGGCGCGGCAGCGCGGTCTCAAGGTCGACCTCCAGCGCACGCCGTGCCTGTACCATAGCGTCCATTCCGGGTTCGAAGAACCGATACTGATTGCGCCCTTCGCTCTTCGCCCGGTAAAGCGCCGTATCGGCGTTCCTCAGCAGCGTGTCGGCATCTCCACCGTCGTCGGGGAAAACCGCGATGCCCAGGCTGATGCCGACATGCATCTCGCGGCTCTTGTCGCGGAACGGTTTTCCGATTGTCTCGACGATGCGCTTCGCGAGTTTTTCTGCATTGGCAATGCCCTTGAAGTTGAACTGGATGATGACGAATTCGTCGCCGCCGAAACGGGCGACGACGTCGGTTTCGTTGTGCAGGCAGCGCTGCAGCCTCTCGGCCACACTCTTCAACAGCCAGTCGCCGGCCGGATGTCCCCAGGTGTCGTTGACCGCCTTGAAGCGATCGAGATCGAGCGAAAAGATTGCCAGCGGCGTGACCGCCGTGGCTTCCAGCGCCAGGTCGAGCCGTTCGCGAAACATCGAGCGGTTGGGCAATCCCGTCAGCGTATCGTGATGCGCAAGATGGGTCATGCGCTCTTCGGTGCGGCGACGTTCTGTGACGTCGTCGAAGGTCACTACCCAGCCGCCGCCGTTCATCGGCCGGCGTGTGACCAGAACCGTCCTGCCGTCGGTAAGATGCCGGTAGGCCGAATGCATTTTTGCCGCCGTCAGGCAGGCTTCGGTCTTGGCGACTTCGCTGTCGACGTCGATCTCCGTATAGATGCCGAGTTCCAGCAATCGTTCGAGCGCCTCGCGGTGCGTCGTTCCAAGCGGGAAGTCTGCCGCGGTGACATTGTAGAGTTCAAGAAAACGCCGGTTGCGCACGATCATCTTGCCGTCGGCGCCGTACATCAGCAGGCCTTGCGACATGTTGGCAAGCGCTGCGTCGAAGCGGCGGTGCTGCTCCTTCAGATCCTCTTGCGCGCGGCGCTGCTCGGTGATGTCCTCGTAGATCGAGACCCAGCCGCCCAGAGCCAGAGGGCGGTGCGAGATGCTGACGATGCGGCCGTCCGACAGTGTTTCTTCGTAGGTCGAGGGCTTTGCCTGATCGATATAGGGCTTGCGGATGGCGTAGAGTTCGTCGGCGGTTTGCGAGGCGATGCCGATATCGACGCTGTGGCGCAGAATGTCGAGGAACCGGATGCCGGGCCTTATGACGCTGGCTTCGAGGCAAAAGATGTTCAGGTAGTTGCCGTTGCAGATGATCATCCGCTCGTCGGCGTCGAACATGCACAGGCCGTGCGACATGTTCTCGACCGCAGCCGAAAAGCGTTGGTTCTGCTCGCGCAGTTCGTCTTCCATGTGGCGGGAGCGGTCCATGCCTTCGGCCTCCCGTTTCGGGATGGTCGAACCATCCTTGGCATCAGCGACGGGCATGAGCGCGCCTGCGGACCGTGATCGAACGCGCTATTGTGGCCGCCGCCGGTTAATTTAGCGTTTTAATGCCTGTCGCCCAAAAGTGACCTCGGTTTTGGGGGAACGACATGCATAAAAACAAAGACCTAAAGCGCGTCGCATGAATCCGTTTCAGCGCGACGCGCTTTAGACGATTGCGGTCGCCGAAACCTGATGCCGCGACATCTCGATCGCCGAAAACCGTTTCAGAAACGCGTTCTGCGCCCAGGTCACCGAGCGTGGCGTGAAATCGAAGCGGTCGGCATTGAAGCCGCGCGGACGGCCGAAGAACTCGGTCGCCTCGGCGGTCGAAAAGCCGGCGAGCAGCGTTGCCTCGAAATAGGCGGCGATCTGGTCGGCGCGCTTGATCTCCTTGCGCAGCGCAGCACTTGGCTCCTGCGGCAGCGAGAAGCGCAGATGGATGGCGCGCTGCAGCCGCAACTCACAATCCTTGTAGCTGCCGCCCATCACCGATTTGAACGGTGAGATCATGTCGCCGATGACATATTCGGGGGCGTCGTGCAGAAGAGCCGCCAGCCGGGCGTCGGCCGAAGCCTCGGGTACCAGGTCGCGGAACAGCGCTTCGACCAGCAGCGAGTGCTGGGCAACCGAAAAAGCATGCTCGCCACTGGTCTGGCCGTTCCAGCGGGCAACGCGGGCGAGCCCGTGCGCAATGTCTGAAATTTCGATGTCGAGCGGCGAGGGGTCGAGCAGGTCGAGCCGGCGGCCCGACAGCATGCGCTGCCAGGCGCGTGCCGGCGCGCCGACGCGGTCGGCCGCCATCAGGCCTCCTCCGCGCTGACGGCTTCCTGCGGGAAGGCGAATTTTGCCCAGCGGGGAATGGCTAGTGTAACCGGAATGTTCGCCGCCATGATCGGCAGGTCGGCGTCGAGCGCCGCCTTGATCCGGTCGATGCGCGCAATCGCCAGACCGATCGTGCCGGCGGTCGAGCCGAGCGTGCCAACCGGCCTGCCTTCGACGGTCAGTTCGGAGCCGGGCGCGGGCAGGGGCCGGTCGGCTGACACGATCAGAACGCGTCGCCTGGCGGTGCCGCGATGCTGCATGCGCGAGACGACCTCCTGGCCGACATAGCAGCCCTTCTTGAAGCCGACGCCACCGGTTTCGTCCAGCAGCACGTCGTGGGGAAAGGCGTCTCCGAGTTGGTAGTCGCTGCCGCTTTCGGCAATGCCGCCGGCAATGCGGAAGGCTTGCCACGCGGCAAGATCGCTGCGCTCATCTGTTTCGCCATAGGAACGCGTGACGGCACCCTTCGGAAAGCGCGTGTCGGCGGCCGCCGTTGAATCGGATTGCGAGGGTGTTGATTCATGTCCCCATGCAACGGTGACAAATGCCTGATCGGATTTGGCAATCTCGACCTTGGCGCGCAGTTTGTAGAGCGTCAGCCGGCGTATGAAATCGTCCGATATGTCGGCTCGGCATTCGAGCCGGAATGCATTCTCGCCGGTGCGCGAGATCAGGAAATCGAACAGGATCTTGCCTTGCGGCGTCAGCAGCGCACCGGGCTTGGCTTCGCCGGGAGCTAGGATGTCGAGATCGGTGGTCAGGATGTTCTGCAAAAAATGCTCGGCATCCGGACCTGATACGGAAACGAGGGCGCGGTCTTTGAGCTGGGCAAAGGGCATGGGCGGAAAAGCAACCTGATCTTGCAAAACGGTCGGCCTTTACGTAAGCCGCTGGCACTCCCCCCGCAAGAGAGCATGGCCATGATCTACGACCTCATCCTGACAGGCGGCACCGTGGTCAACCACGACGGCGAAGGGAGACGCGACATCGGCGTGAAGGGCGCGCGCATCGCCGCCATCGGCGATCTCCGCCAGGCCTCGGCGGGCGAGACGATCGATTGCCGCGGCCTGCATATCCTGCCGGGCGTCATCGACAGCCAGGTGCACTTTCGTGAGCCGGGATCGGAGCACAAGGAAGATTTGGAAACGGGTTCGCGCGCGGCCGTGCTTGGCGGCGTCACCGCCGTGTTCGAGATGCCCAACACCAATCCTTTGACCACCAGCGAGGCAGCGCTTGCCGACAAGGTTCGGCGCGGCACGGATCGCATGCATTGCGATTTTGCCTTCTGGGTCGGCGGCACCCGCGAAAACGCTGGGGATGTCGGCGAGCTTGAGCGGTTGCCGGGCGCGGCCGGGATCAAGGTTTTCATGGGCTCGTCCACCGGCGACCTGCTGGTCGAGGACGACGAAGGTGTCGCCTCGATCCTGAGAAACACGCGCCGCCGTGCCGCCTTTCATTCGGAAGACGAATTCCGGCTGCGCGAGCGTCTTGGCGAGCGCATCGAGGGCGACCCGGCATCGCACCCTGTCTGGCGTGACGAGATCGCCGCCTTGCGCTGTACCGAACGGCTTGTACGCATCGCGCGCAGCGTTCGCGCCCGCATTCATGTCCTGCACATCTCGACCGCCGAGGAGATTTTGCTCCTCGAACAGCACAAGGATGTCGCGACCTGCGAGGCGACGCCGCATCATTTGACGCTCAGCGCCGACGACTATGCGCGGCTCGGCACGCTGATCCAGATGAACCCGCCGGTGCGCGCCGCCCGCCATCGCGACGGCGTCTGGCACGGCATTGCGCAAGGCATTGTCGACGTGCTCGGCTCCGACCATGCGCCGCACACGCTGGCCGAGAAGGCCAAGCCGTATCCGGCCTCTCCGTCGGGAATGACCGGCGTGCAGACGCTGGTGCCGATCATGCTCGACCACGTCAATGCCGGCCGGCTAACCTTGCAGCGCTTCGTCGACCTGTCCAGTCATGGCCCGCAGCGGATCTTCGGCATGGCCAGGAAAGGCCGCATCGCCGCCGGCTATGACGCCGACTTCACCATCGTCGACATGATGCGGCGCGAGATGATCACCAATGCGCAGGCCGGCTCGAAAGCCGGCTGGACGCCTTATGATGGCAGGGAAGTGACGGGTTGGCCGATCGGCACCGTCATTCGAGGCCGACGTGTCATGTGGGAGGGGGAAATCGTCACGCCAGGCCAGGGCAAAGCGGTGGAGTTTTCCGAGGCATTGCCCGTCTAGGCTCCCGGATCTCTGCAAGGGCAGAGGCAGAAAGCTCAATCCCCGGCGACGAAGAACGACCACTGTCCGGCAGGCGTGATGCCGACACGGTAGAAAATATAAGCGCCGAACTGCTTCATGTCGTTGAAATCGCCAGCGGTGACGATCTTGAACAGCTCGACCCGCTGCTTGGCGTCCAGCTTGTCCAGCGGCAGGGCGAAGAAATACGGCCACACATAGAGTTCTTGTGGCGTGCCGGCATCGAGGTGGACGTAGCCGGCATTAAGCACCTCCTCCAGGATGGCCAGAATCTCCTGACCGTCTGGGTCGCCGGAGAGGCCCTTGAGGAAGGCGATGGCGTCGCCGTCTATGTCGGTCAGCGATATCTGTGTCATGCTCTCGCCCGTGCCGATCAACGGCCGCAGCTTTTCGATATCGCCGCCCTTGCAGGCTTCGACGATCAGATCGTGCATGCGCCGCACCGGTTCCGGCAGCTTGCCGAGATCGTAGACGACCTCAGGCACCGGCGTTTCCGGATCGACACGCGGTCTGGTCACGCCGCCATCCGCCGGACTGTCCGGCTCGGCTTCGGCAGGAGCAGTCGGCTGGCTGGCCGGCGGCGGTGTTCCGACCGGATTGGGCATTGGCACGGCGCTTCCGGAGGGCGACATGTCGTCGTCGGCCGGCGGCGTGACTGTCGGGGGGAGCTCTTCGCGCTTGATTTCGCTCAGCGCATACACGGGGCTGCTCGCGAGACACACAAGCAGGGGAATCGCGGCACAGCAAGCGGCGAAGGAGATGCGAAGGACCAAGCCACACGGCTTGCCTGACATCGAAAAACTCACTGCCCGTTTCTCCCTGCTTCCGGGCATGACGCCCGAGCGGCATGTTGCCGTCAAAGAACCGGACGTCGGTTCAGTGCCGCAGCCGTTCAGGTTCGAAGGCGCCAGCAATCACCTTTTCACGCATACGGTCGAGCAGGGCAAGGGCCGAGGTCTCGCCATTGGCACGCAACATCTCGCCGAAGGCTGTTTCGAGCGCTGCTTCGGCAATGATCTCGGGCTCTATCCCGGCGGAGAGACCTTCCGCCCAGGCCTCGCTGTGGCTTTCCACGGCGGTCAGGCGTTTTTCTTCCCTGACCAGCGCGTCGATGTCGTTGACACCATGTTCCATAAGCGAATGTCCACCCTTTCAAGCTGCGATCCGTCGATGTGTTTCACACGCAGGGACAATTAAGTATTTGTAAATACGACATTTTTTTGATCGTCTTTTACAAAGCCCGATTGCCTTGTGCGAAGCTGCGTTCAGTCCGAGTCAAACTTAGCCGATTGGGGCGGCCTGCGGGGCGAAAACCTTCAGTTTGAGTTAATTCCGCTTTCGCGCGGTAAGGTTTCGTTAATACTGTTGCCGAAGTGCAACATGACGATTGCACCAAGAGATCGCCTGGCACAAGCCGATATATCGGCTTGTGCCCGGCAATGATCCGGATAGTTGTTGATGAGCGAGTGCCTAGTTGCCGTAACGCGAGGCGATATCGCGAGACAGCGTCTCGCCTTCCTTCATGTAGCGGCTGATGGCTTCGGTCGCCGAGGGCGTACACCTCGTATAGGTGCCGCCGAAGGAGCGGTAGCCGCGATTGAAGCTGGCAATGAAGCGGGCGCGCCGCTCGGCGTCCGGATTTTCCGAATCGAGCAGTTTTGTCATTTCGACACGCCACTGGTCGCCTTTCTCGCCGCACAGATTGCGCAGGAAATGCAGCGAGCCCAGAACCTCCGCCAGCCGCATCAACCCAGGCTCGAACGGCGATTCGGCGCTGAGCGCGGGCCGTATCGAAACGGTCGCGACGACCGCAAGACACGCGGCGAGGAGCATGGACGGACGGTTCATAAGCCTTCTCTACCCAACGGCGTGGCTCTGCCAAACAGGATAAGTCTTTGTGGCGAAACAATTTGTCGCCTGCAAGGCTGTTTTCAGGGCTTCGGCCCGTCGTCTCCGCGGGGGTCCAACAACTCCTCGGCCACGGCGAACACCGAGCCGGCGAGCGGCAATGCCGCCATCTCGCTGAGTGTATAGAAGGCCGCCGTCTCTGCGTCGTCGCTGGCTACCGCCTCGCCGCCGGCATAGGCCGCGCCGAAGACCGTGAGGAGGTAATCGACCGGGTGGCTGTCATCCCTGCCGTCAATGTGGATTTCCCGCAGCGGGCAATAATTTGTGGCGCGCAAACCGGTTTCTTCCAGAAGTTCGCGCTCTGCCGCTGCCTCCAGCGTCTCGCCGGGTTCGACCTTGCCGCCCGGAAAGGCATAGAGCCCTTGCGAGGGTTGCCGGGCTCGCTTGACCAGAAGCACGGTGTCTGCACGCACGACGGCGACCGAGACTGCCGGAAGTGTCTTGCGCGCTTCGTTCATGGGTTCCCGATCAGGCGTGTAGGCAGGTCTGTTGTAGACCACCCAGCATGGGCAAGCTTTAGCGGTTGCGCAATGCCGGTTGCACCGGCACTTTCAGAAACCGAACCTTTCAAAGGGCGCCAATCGACCATGTGCGGACGTTTTGCCTTGACCGCGACGCCGGACCAGACTGCCGCCTTGCTAGGCTTGGCGGAACTGGAGGATTTCCCGGCGCGCTACAACATCGCACCAACCCAGCCGATCCTGATGGCGGTCGCCGGCCCTCCGCGGGCGCCGGGCTCCAATTTGCCCGACCGGCAGCCAATGCTGGTGCGCTGGGGGCTGATCCCGACCTGGGTCAAGGATACCAGGGAGTTTCCGCTGCTGTTCAACGCGCGCTCCGAAGGGGCTGCCGAAAAGGCGTCGTTCAAGGCCGCCATGCGCCATCGCCGCGCCTTGGTGCCGGCCTCCGGCTTTTATGAATGGCGGCAAACCGGCGGCAAGAAAGGCCAGCCTTACTGGATCCGGCCTAGGCATGGCGGGTTGGTCGCCTTTGCCGGCCTGGTCGAGACCTATGCCGAGCCGGGCGGTTCGGAAATGGATACCGGCGCCATTCTGACCATCAACGCCAATGCTGATATCGCGCATATCCACGACCGCATGCCTGTGGTGATCGACCCCAGGGATTTCGCCCGTTGGCTGGATTGCCGCACGCTCGAACCGCGTGATGTCGCCGATCTGTTGCGGCCGGCTCAACTCGATTTCTTCGAGGCCATTCCCGTCTCCGACCTGGTCAACAAGGTCGCCAACACCGGACCGGAGGTTCAGGAGCGGGGCGAGATCGGGCCGGAGCCCGAAAAGGTCAAGCGCCAGAAGCCCGGCGCGGACGACAATCAGATGACGTTGTTCTAGCTGAACTGTTCTTCAGCGACGTATGTCTGCGCCATTTGCCAGGCGCCCTTGGCGCCGGGCCGCACACCACTTCAGGCGGCGCGGGGCGACACGATCTTCTGTACCGGCTTTTTCTTCTTCGCGGTGTGAAGGAGGGCGGCGACGATCGCGGCCGGGCCGATCGCGCGGTAGTGGTTGGCCAGTGCCGGCTGCTTGGCTCGGTTGGCTTCCTGCTTGGTTCGGGGCATGTCTCTCTTCCCAGGTAACATTTTCGTGTCTGCGTTTGATGGCCGATTCTGACCAAATCGTGACGCCTGCTGATCTAGCCGGCGAATGTTTCATGACTGTGCCGACATGTTTAATAAAATGTTTCAGTGCATCATTACCTGTGATCCAGCGACGTTTTTGCCGAAACTTGCGACTTGACGGCAACACATGCCAAGGCGATAAAGCCGCCCATGAAAACGTCTTTCGCCATTTGTGGCATTTGCATTATTGGCTAGCCTCGCGCTGGTCCGGACGTTTTCGCCTCATCTTTCCCCAGATTGGACAAACGCCCCGGCCAGCAGGCTGGAGCCTGATTTGCGTTTCGCGCAGGGCTGGCTTCGTCAAATTGAGTTCTGAACCGGGAAGGCACGAATGTCCGACGCATCGCAGGGCCTGCGCCTCTACAACACGCTGACGCGGACGAAAGAGGATTTCGTCCCGATCGATCCAGACAATGTGCGCATGTATGTCTGCGGCCCGACCGTCTACGACTTTGCCCATATCGGCAATGCCAGGCCGGTGATCGTCTTTGACGTGCTTTTCCGCTTGCTGCGTCACGTCTATGGGCAGGCGCACGTCACCTATGTGCGCAACATCACCGACGTCGACGACAAGATCAACGCGCGCGCTCTGCGCGACTTCGGCGGCGAGATCGCTTCCGGAACACTTTCGCTCAACGAGGCGATCAGGCGGGTCACCGAAAAGACCGCCGATCAGTTCCATCGGGACGTGGCGGTTCTCGGCTGCCTGGAGCCGACGGTCGAGCCGCGCGCCACCGAATTCGTCGAGCCCCGCGCCGACGGCAAAGTCGACATGATCACCTTGATTCAAAGCCTGATCGAACGCGGCCATGCCTATGTTGCCGCGGGCGAAGTCCTGTTCGATACGGCGTCGATGCCGGACTACGGCCAACTGTCGAAGCGCAATCTCGACGAGCAGCAGGCTGGAGCTCGCGTCGCCGTCGACGCGCACAAGAAAAATCCCGGCGATTTTGTCCTGTGGAAGTTGTCGTCGCCGGAGGAGCCTGGCTGGAACTCGCCATGGGGCAGGGGCCGGCCGGGCTGGCACATCGAATGCTCGGCAATGTCGGCCGCCTATCTCGGCGAGGTGTTCGACATCCATGGCGGCGGCCTCGACCTGATCTTCCCGCACCATGAGAACGAGATCGCCCAGTCGCGCTGCGCCCATGGCACGGATGTGATGGCCAATATCTGGATGCACAACGGCTTCCTCCAGGTCGAAGGTCAGAAAATGTCGAAAAGCGTCGGCAATTTCTATTCGATCAACGAACTGCTCGAGACCGAGACGTTTGGCGGCCGCAAATGGCCGGGCGAGGTCCTGCGGCTGGCGATGCTAATGACGCACTATCGCGAACCGATCGACTTTTCCGTGCGCAAGCTGGAAGAGGCCGAGAACACGCTGCGCAAATGGAAGCGGGCCGCCGACCTTGCGCCGGCCGCCGCAGGACTGCTGCCCGTGCAGGTCATCGATGCCTTGTCGGACGATCTCGCAACCTATGCCGCCTTCCAGGTCTTGACGCAATTGGCTGGCGAGGCAGCGGACGGCAACGATGCGGCGGCTGCGCTGAAGGCGTCGCTGCTGTTCCTCGGCTTCGATGTCGCGTCGGCGACGGTTGATGAAGACCACGTCGCCAAGGCAATCGCCAAGCGTCTCGCATTCATCGCCGCCAAGAACTGGGCCGAGGCCGACCGCATCCGCGACGAACTGCTGGCTCAAGGTGTACAGTTGAAGGACGGTAAGGATCCGGTCACTGGCGAGCGCATCACCACCTGGGAGGTAAAAAGATGATCGACCATCTCGGCATCACCGTTGCCGATTTCGACGCTTCGAAGGCTTTCTATGACAAGGCGATGGCCCCGCTTGGTGCGGCGCTGCTTTACATGGTGCCGCTGGAATATACCGGGGGTGCCAAGGTCGGCGGCTATGGCCGTGACCGGCCGGTGTTCTGGCTGAGTACCGGCAAGGACAAGCCCAGGGATCACCAGCACGTCGCCTTCACCGCGCGCAGCCGCGCCGAGGTCGATGCCTTCCATGCCGCAGCCCTTGCCGCCGGTGGCAAGGACAATGGCGGGCCAGGCCTGCGGCCGCATTATCACCCGAGCTACTATGGCGCCTTCGTCTTCGATCCCGATGGCAACAATGTCGAGGCCGTCTGCCATGTCCCGGAGTGAGCGGTGATGAGCCTCGACAACCGGCCGGTCTACACCGGCGGCTGCCAGTGCGGCGCGGTGCGCTTTCGCGTTGAAGGCGCGCTCGGCGACGCTTCGGTCTGCCATTGCCGCATGTGCCAGAAGGCGTTCGGCTCGTTCTATGCGCCGCTGGTTTCGGTGCGTGGCGCCCGGCTCGACTGGACGCGCGGCGAGCCGAAATACTTCCGCTCCTCCAACCATGTCGATCGCGGTTTTTGCGCGGATTGCGGCACGCCGCTGACCTTCACCGCGCCGGACGGCGTTGGCCTCGCCATCGGCGCGTTCGACAATCCGGCGGAGATCGTGCCGCTGATCCAATGGGGCACCGAGGCAAAGCTGCCTTACGTCGATACGATCCCGCAATTGCCGGGCGAGGAGACGATGGCCGACGTGTCGTCGGCCTCTTATCTGGCGGATCTCGTCTCCTATCAGCATCCGGACCACGACACCGAACAATGGTCGCCAAAGGAAAGATCATGACCGATCAGGTAAGAACCGGCGGCTGCCAGTGTGGCGCCGTGCGTTTCCGCATTCATGGAGCGCTCGGCCGTCCATCGATCTGCCATTGCCGGATGTGCCAGAAGCAGTTCGGCTCGTTCTTCGGTGCACTGGTCACGGTGCCCAGGGACGGCGTCGAATGGACCCATGAAGAGCCGAGCTATTTCCAGTCGTCGGTCAACATCGATCGTGGTTTCTGCGCCCGCTGCGGCACGCCGCTGACCTACCGGCAGCCCGGTGGACTTGAGATCGCTATTGGTGCCTTCGACGACCGCTCCGATCTTGCCCCGCAGATCCAGGTCAACTACGCCGCGCGGCTGCCCTGGGTGGAGATGATCTTCGATCAGCCCGTCCACCAGGATCCTGATTATTACAACAGGCAGGAATCCATCATCTCCTTCCAGCACCCAGACCATGAAACAGCGGACTGGCCGACCAAAGGTTTGCAGCTATGAGCAGTCAATTGCGTACGCTTTATCCCGAGATCGAGGCGTTCGATTCCGGCATGCTGGATGTCGGCGACGGCCATCAGGTCTACTGGGAGCGCTCGGGCACGAGGGGCGCCAAGCCGGCGGTGTTCCTGCATGGCGGGCCGGGCGGCACCATTTCCCCAAAACACCGGCGGCTGTTCGACCCGAAGCTCTACGATGTCATCCTGTTCGACCAGCGCGGCTGCGGAAAATCGACGCCCAACGCCTCGCTCGAAACCAATACGACCTGGCACCTGGTCGCCGACATCGAACGCCTGCGCGAAATGGCCGGCTTCGACAAATGGCTGGTGTTCGGCGGCTCCTGGGGGTCGACGCTGGCGCTCGCCTATGCCGAGACGCATTCCGATCGCGTCAGCGAGTTGGTGGTGCGCGGCATCTACACGCTGACGCGAGCCGAACTCGAATGGTACTATCAATTCGGCGTCTCGGAAATGTTCCCGGACAAATGGGAGCGCTTCCTGGCGCCGATCCCGGAGGCCGAGCGCGGCGACATGATGGCTGCCTACCGCAAGCGGCTGGTCGGCACGGATCGCAAGGCGCAGATCGAGGCGGCCCGCGCCTGGAGCCTGTGGGAAGGCGAAACGATCACGCTTTTGCCCGAGCCGGAGACCAGCGGACCATTTGGGCAGGACGACTATGCCATCGCCTTTGCCCGCATCGAGAACCACTATTTCGTCCATGCCGGCTGGCTGGAGGAAGGGCAGTTGCTGCGCGACGCGCACAAGCTGGCTGACATTCCCGGCACCATCGTCCATGGCCGCTACGACATGCCGTGCCCGGCGCATTATGCCTGGGCGCTGCACAAGGCCTGGCCAAAGGCGGATTTCCACCTGATCGAGGGCGCCGGTCATGCTTATTCGGAGCCGGGGATTTTGGATCGGCTGATCCGCGCGACGGACAAGTTTGCAGGCAAATGACCATGACCCGCGAGCGCCTCTATCTCTTCGACACCACATTGCGCGATGGCCAGCAGACCCCTGGCATCGACTTTTCCGTCGAGGACAAGATCGCCATCGCGAAACTGCTCGATGCTTTTGGCCTCGACTATGTCGAAGGTGGCTATCCCGGCGCCAATCCGACCGACACCGCCTTCTTCCAGGAGAAACGTACGTCGCGCGCCAAATTCGTCGCCTTCGGCATGACCAAACGGGCTGGGGTGTCGGCTTCCAACGATCCCGGCCTTGCGTCGCTCGTGCAATCCAAGTCGGATGCCATCTGCTTCGTCGCCAAGAGTTGGGACTACCATGTCCGTGTCGCGCTCGGCTGCACCAATGAGGAGAACCTCGACGCCATCAAGGCCTCCGTCGAGGCGGCGATCGCCGCCGGCAAGGAGGCGTTGGTCGACTGCGAGCATTTTTTCGACGGCTTCAAGGCCAATCCCGATTATGCGCTGGCCTGCGCCAGGACCGCCTATGATGCCGGCGCGCGCTGGGTGGTGCTGTGTGACACCAATGGCGGCACGCAGCCCTCGGAAGTCCGCGCCATCGTCGAGAAGGTTATTTTATCAGGTATTTCAGGCGATCATCTCGGCATCCATGCCCATGACGACACCGGCCAGGCCGTGGCCATTTCCCTCGCCGCTGTCGAGGCCGGCGTGCGCCAGATCCAGGGCACACTCAATGGCATCGGCGAGCGCTGCGGCAACGCCAATTTGATCTCGATCGTACCGACGCTGGCGTTAAAACCGGCCTTCGCCGATCGTTTCGACACCGGTATTTCGGCTGAGGCGCTGACCGGCATTTCGCGCCTGTCCCGCGCCTTCGACGAACTCCTGAACCGAGCGCCAGAGGCACAGGCGCCCTATGTCGGGGCCTCTGCTTTCGCCACCAAGGCAGGCATCCATGCCTCCGCGCTGGCCAAGGAGCCGGCGACCTATGAGCATGTACCCCCGGAAACGGTCGGTAACCGCCGCCGCGTCATGGTTTCGGACCAGGGCGGCAAGGCCAATTTCCTCGCCGAGCTGAGGCGGCGCGGCATCGAGGTGCCGAAGGACGATCACCGGCTCGACGCGCTGATATCAGTGGTCAAGGAGCGCGAGGCCGAGGGCTACGCCTATGAGGGCGCCGATGCCAGCTTCGAGCTCCTGGCACGCAAGATGCTGCACGGCCTGCCGGAGTTCTTCAACGTCACCTCGTTCCGCTGCATGGTCGAGCGCCGCTTCGACGCCAACGGCCAGCTGAAGACGGTCTCCGAAGCGATCGTCAAGGTGGTGGTCGACGGCGAGGAGAAGATGTCGGTGGCCGAGGGGCATGGGCCGGTCAACGCACTCGACATCGCGCTGCGCAAAGACCTTGGGAAATTCCAGGGCGAGATCGCCGACATGGAGTTGGCCGACTTCAAGGTGCGTATCCTCAATGGCGGCACCGAGGCGATCACCCGCGTTCTGATCGAATCGCATGACGGCACCGGCGCGCGCTGGTGGACGGTCGGCGTTTCCGAAAACATCATCGACGCCTCGTTCCAGGCGCTGATGGATTCCATCGTCTACAAGCTGATGAAGAACCGCGAGATGGCCGGACTGGTGGCCGCCGAATAGGGTTGAACCATCAGCGAAAGTCCATTGATCCATCAGAACTTTGCGATGGTCTTGCCAAGGTGACTGGGCCATAGCGTTGGCCCATGGCCACTGAAGCAATTACCCTGGACGCGGATTCCAAGGCCCGGCGCGGCTTTCTGCTGGCGCTCGGCGCCTATCTGCTGTGGGGATTGCTGCCCTTTTACATGAAGGCGGTCGCTCATCTGCCGCTCGCCGAAGTCATTGCCCATCGCATCGTCTGGTCCGTGCCGATCGCCGCCGCCGTTCTGATCTGGGCCGGCCGCATGGCGGATTTCAAGGCGGCACTGCGCTCGCCGCGCACCATCGCCATGGCCGCGCTGACGGCGGCGCTGATCTCGGTCAACTGGGGCATCTATGTCTGGGCGATCGCTGTCGACCGCACCGTCGAAACCGCGCTCGGCTACTACATCAATCCACTGGTCAACGTCGTCGTCGGCGCGCTGCTGCTTGGCGAGCGGCTCGACCGGCTGCAGATCGCGGCGGTGGTGCTGGCGGCCGTCGCAGTCGCCGTGCTGACCGTCGAGGGCGGCAAGCTGCCCTGGGTGTCGCTGGCGCTGGCGTTTTCCTTCGCCGCCTACGCCTTCTTCCGCAAGACGCTGCCGATCGGACCGAGCCAGGGATTTTTGCTCGAAGTCCTTCTGCTGTCGGTACCGGCGCTTGGCTACATCGTCTATCTCATCGCGACCGAACAGGACCACATCTTATCCAGCAGTGGCACCGATACGGCATTGCTGATCGGCTGCGGTCCGGTCACATCGATCCCGCTGCTGCTGTTTGCGTTCGGCGCGAGGCTGCTGCGGCTGTCCACCATCGGCATCATGCAGTACATCGCGCCGACCATTGTGTTTCTGATCGCCGTGCTGATCTTCGACGAGCCTTTCGGCACCACCCAGGCGATTGCCTTTGGCCTGATCTGGACAGCGCTCGCGATGTATTCCTGGTCGATGTTCCGTGGCCGCGAGATCCGGCCGGCGGTGCCGGCTGCAAGGTAAGGATCCCCTATGTACCTGCTGCATATCGCCAACAAGAATTATTCCTCATGGTCGCTGCGGCCTTGGGTGTTGATGCGAGAGCTGAACATCCCGTTCGAGGAACGGCTGACGCCATTCCCGACCGCATCGAGTTGGGATCTGTACCGGCCCTTCTCGCCGAGCGGCCGCGTGCCGTGCCTGATCGACGATGGCTGGGCGGTCTGGGATTCGCTGGCCATCGTCGAATATCTGGCCGAACGCCACCATGGCGTGTGGCCTGTCGAGGCCAAGGCGCGCGCCTGGGCACGCTCGGCCGCCGCCGAGATGCATTCGAGCTTCACCGCATTGCGCGGGGCATGCCCGATGAGTTGCGGCGTGCGCGTAAAGCCATTCCCGATGTCCGATGCGCTGAAGCAGGACATCTTTCGCCTCGGCGATCTCTGGAACGATGGCCTTGCCCGTTTCGGCGGGCCGTTTCTGGCCGGCGCTCATTTTACCGCCGTCGACGCTTTCTTTGCCCCGGTGGCGTTCCGCGCCCAGTCCTATGGGCTCTCCTTCGAGGGTGCGGCTGCAGCCTATCCAGCGCGGTTGCTTGCCCTGCCGGCGATGCGCGAATGGTATGCGGCTGGCTTGGCCGAGACCTGGCGCGAGCCCGACCACGAAGCGGAAGCCGCCGCCGCCGGCACCGTCATCGAGGATCTTCGCGCCTCGGCGTGAAAGTCGCCGGGCGGGCGTTACATCTGTCCGAGCCGCCTGACAAAGAGATAGGTCGCGCCCGCGATCACCATCGCTACCGCCGTCACCACCCAGAAGCCCATTGGCGTGTCGACCAGCGGCAGGCCGCCGACATTCATGCCGAACAGGCCCGAGATGATGGTCATCGGCAACAGCACCGCCGTCATCACCGACAGTACGTACAGCAGCCGGTTCGACTGCGTCGTCAGCTTGGCCATAAGCTCGTCCTGCAACAGCCGGGCGCGTGCCTGCAATTGTTCGCCATCATAGTGCAGCGTCTGCGCCCTGTGTGAAAGACGCGCGGCCATGTCGTTGATGCTGTCGGGCAGGTCGTTACGGTGCGAGTGGTCGAGATGGCGAAACAGATTGGTCAACGTCGCCATCTGCCTGTGGATCACCACCAGATGCCGGCGCGCGTCGACGAGGGATTGCCGTTCATTGTGCCATGCGTCGCAGACGATGCGATCCTCGATCCCGTCGAGGCTGTCGCCGAGTGCCGCGAGTTCAGCCACCATGCCGTCAAAAGACTGGCCGACAACCGCCTCGATCAACTCGGCCGGCGAGCGGAACTTGCGCGATCCATTCTCGATCGCCTTGCGGATGTTGTCGACCGACTGCAGCGGTTGCTTGCGGGCGCCGACCAGCATCGTGTCGTTGAGCGCGAAGCGGAAATGGCCAAGCCCGCCCGCTTCCGCCGAATAGTCATGGCGCAGGTCCGGCAGATCGCCATAGAGCCAGTCGTCCTCGAGGTCGATGTGGCAGCCATGGCTGGCGGACAGGAAAGCTTCGCGCACCGGTGCCGGCAAAGCCTGATCGGCGCCGATCTCATGGCGGGCCCGCATGTCGGAAAGCTGGTAGCTGCGCCATGTCCAGTGCGCGGCGGCGGCGTCCCTGGTTCGTATGCCCTCAGCGGTGAAATGATAGATGAAGAACAATCCGTGCTCGTCGGGCAGGTAAGGCGACAGGTCGGTGCCTTCCGGGGCGAGAGTGATATCCATGGGGCGGTGCCAGATGCATGTTCCGAAATGGCACCGCACGGCGCCTGCCTGGCCTTGATTTCTAGCACGAGCGAACCCGGTTCCGTGTGACGGTTTCTTGACAGCCGATCACGGTCTGTCGATCACCCACGTCAATCCGGTGGTGACGCCTTCGCCACCCCCGGATTGTGCCCCGGTCAGTGCTTCGGGCCGAAGCCGGGGTAGGGCTTGAGGGGCACGATTGCGGCAATGTCCATCATGCCGGCCTTGACCAGCGGCAAGGTGGCGAGATGGCCGCGAACCTCTGCATCATCGGCGGCTTCGAGCATCATGCCGCTGCCCGGGATGTCGCCTCGGTTCCACACCTGGCGTACCGTGCCTTCGGCATAGAGCGTGCGCCGCTGTTCGGCTTCGCCGGGCAGAAGCGGAGCGAAATCGGCATCGGCAAATTTTTCGGTGTTGCGGGTGAGAAGGGCAAAGAACTGCATGGCGGTCTCCTGTGGTTGGATGGCCGAACTATCGCTCCCGCTGGTCAGTCCAAGACTGGTTAGGCTAAAGTTGAGACCTCGGGGGACTGGAGCCTGGAGAAAAAATGTTCGACCTGCGCCAGATCAGGTATTTCGTCACCGTCGCCGAAACCGGCAATGTCGGGCGCGCCGCCGAAATGCTGCATATTTCTCAGTCGCCACTCAGCCGGCAGATCATCCAGTTCGAGGAGCAGTTGGGTGTTTCCCTCTTTGAAAGGTCGAAGCAGCGGGTCCATCTCAACGCCGAGGGGCGCGCCTTCCTCACCGAGGCCCGCGCGCTGCTATCCGATGCGCGACGTTTGGAGGAGTTCGGCCGCAACCTGGCCAGCGGCGCCGTCGGCCGGCTCGCCATCGGCTATGTCGAAGGCGCCGTTCATGCCGGGCTTGTCGCCGGGATGCTGCGCCAGTTCCGTCGCGACCGGCCGGATTTCCACCTGCAGCTGAGAAGCCTGCGTTCTGCGGCGCAGTTGGAAGGGCTTCGGCAGCGGTCGCTGGATCTGGGCTTTGTCTACTCGCCGCCAGCCGATGATGACCCGGATGTCGCCGCCATGGCGCTGCGGCATGAGCCGCTGGTGCTGGCGATCCCCGAAGATGATCCGCTTGTTCAATTACCAGAGGTTGGGCCGTATCACCTTGACGGTCGCACCTGGATCACCGTCGTGCGCCAGCCGGACGACACCAATCGCGGCCAGTTCCTTGCCGCCTGCGCCAAAGCCGGCTTTCTGCCCGACATCGCCTATGAAACGGCGGATCCGCTGACCTCGCTCGGCCTTGTCAGCGCAGGTCTCGGCCTGGCGACGGTGCAAGCCAGCCTGCGCGCCGCTGCGCCGCCGCGGATCGTGTTTCGCGACCTGCCGTGGTTCGACCGCACGGTTTCCATCCATCTCGCCTGGCGGCGTCATGACCGCCGCGCGGTGATTGCCGATTTGCGGCAGGCTGCGGAGGAAGAGGGGAGTAGGGGAGTAGGGCAGTAGGGCAGTAGGGCAGTAGGGCAGTAGGGCAGTAGGGCAGTAGGGCAGTAGGGCAGTAGGGCAGTAGGGCAGGACACTCCAGGCAATTCACATACTGCCTTACTGCCCTATTCCCTTACTCCCCTACATTTTGTCGATCACCGACTGCACGCCCTCGGTCGGAGCATCGACGGACGATCCTGCCACCATGATGGCGGCGACGATCGCTTCAGGGTCGTCGACGACCAGCGGCTTGACCCGCTGTGCGGTGTGGATGAAGCCTTCGGCGGCCATGTGATCGAGCAACGCCAGCATCGGATCCCAAAATCCTTTGACATTGGCGAAGACGATCGGCTTGCGATGATGGCCAAGCTGCCCCCAGGTCATGATCTCGACGATCTCCTCGACCGTGCCGATCCCGCCCGGCAGCGCCACAAAGGCGTCGGATTTCTCGAACATCCTGTGCTTGCGCTCGTGCATGTTGTCGGTGATCAAGAGTTCATCGAGCCGGTCAAGCGCGGTTTCGCTCGCTTCCTTGTTGATCAGGAAGCGCGGAATGATGCCCGTTACCTTGCCGCCGGCCTTGAGCGCGCCTTCGGCGACAGCACCCATAATGCCCTTGGTGCCGCCGCCATAGACCAGCCGCAGTCCCGCTTTGGCAATTGAGCGTCCGAGCAGGTGTCCGGCCTTGATATAGGTTTCATCGCGGCCCGGAGACGAGCCGCAATAGACGCAGACGGATCGAATCGTGTTCATGCCGATGATTGGTGATTGGGTCTGAAAGCCGGGTCAAGCCCCAAGAGTTAACAAGTCCGGGCTTTTTCTTGTCGGTATTGGTAAAACAGGCTAGACCGGCGTTAGGTGGCTAAGGGGTAGGGAAGTATGGCAATTAATCCACTGAAGGCGTTCCTGTTCGCGGCGGGTGGGACCGTTGCGGCCGCGGGAACCGCCTATGTATCGGGCGCACTCGACCCGTATCTCAATCCCATGCCGCCGGCGCAAGTGGCGGCGCAGACGCCGCCCGCAGCGCCAAAATCGGCCGATCCCGGCACCGAAGCGCGGCTGCCCGCCGCGGAGGTCCCTGCGGCTCCCGCCGCGGTGCCCCAGGCAACGGCACCGGCCGCACCGGCCGCGGACGCGGCGGCGCCGGCTGCGGCCGGTCCGGTCGCACCGTCCTTCGATGTCGTGCGCGTCGAAAGCAATGGCTCGATTGTCGTCGCCGGCAATGCGGCGCCCAACGCCAAGGTCGAGATCCTCAACGGCTCGACGGTGCTTGGCTCGACGGTCGCTGGTCCCGATGGCGCCTTCGTTATCATTCTCGACGATCCGCTGAAGCCCGGTGATTATACGATCGCGCTGCGCGCGACCACGGGCGATGTCGTAACGCCCTCGGTGCAGACCGCCGTGGTTTCGGTTCCCAAGGATGCGGCCGGCCAGGTGCTGGCCATGGTCGAGGAGCCGGGCAAGCCGGCCGAATTGCTGACCGTCCCCACGCCCGAGACAAAGCCGGCTGCTCCGGCCACCGCGCCGGCTGCTCCCGCAGCCGAAGCGCCCGCAACTGCTCCGGCACCAGCCGCCCCAGCACCTGCCGTGGTGGAAGCAGCACCGGCTCCTGCGCCGGCGACGCCGCCCGTTGCAGGCGTGACCGAGCCCAAGATCGTCGTCGAGGCGGTCGAGATCGACGGCAGCAAGATCTTTGTCGCCGGTCTCGCCGATGCCGGCCGCAAGGTGCGCGCCTATGCCAACGACATCCTGCTCGGTGATGCGCAAACGTCGACGGATGGTCATTTCCTGGTCGAGGCGACGCGCGACATTCCGGTCGGCAGCTACACAATACGTGTCGACGGCCTCGATACCGACGGTGTGACAGTTGTGGCCCGCGCAGCCGTGCCGTTCGAGCGCGAGCCGGGCGAAGCGGTCGCCGCCGTGGCACCCTCGGCGCCGAAGCCCGTTCAGCCCAAGCCGGCCGCACCTGCCGCCGCCGAGGCGCCGGCCGCGGCCGAAACGGCCCCGGCCACGACGCCTGCTCCCGCCGCCGAGGCTCCGGCCGTTGTAGCGGAGGCGACGCCGCCGAGCGATGTGCCCGAGACCGTGGCGCCCAAGCTTGAACATGCCGACGGCGCCGTCATCATCCGCCGCAACGACACGCTGTGGCGGATCTCGCGGCGCGTCTATGGCCACGGCGTACGATTCTCGACCATATACCTCGCCAACCAGGACCAGATCAGCGATCCCGACCGCATCTGGCCGGGGCAGGTGTTCAAGGTCCCGGAAAAGTCGAAGGAAGGCGAAGCCGCCGACCTCAAGGCGATGGGCGAGCAGGCAACGACAGCGCCGGCCAAGACCAACTAGTCCAGGCCATCCAAAGGCCGACGTCAGCTAGTTCGTTGAGCCGCTCAGGTGCAGTTTGAATCCGATCATGTTCGGATCGCCCAGGTCGGGGCGTAGGTTCATGCTTGGAATCAAGTAGTCGCCGCCATTCTGCCGGCGATAGGGGATGGGTTGCGTGGTCGCGAGCGTCCTCATCCTCTCGCGCAGGCGCTCGGCTGTGGGTTCGAAGTCGGCTTCACCGAAGCGGTCGACGCTGTAGGCGACGAATGGCGGAAGGACGTCGTAGCCCGGGTAGTAGAGGATCCCGTGGTTGATCGGGAACAGCAGATCATCAATTGGTCCGTTGACGCCACGAGGGGCATAGTGCTCCTCCCAGCCGCCGGCGGTCACGACCAGCATTGCGCGCTTGCCTATCAAGGTTCCTTCGCCGTAGCGGTCGCCCCATCGTTTGTCGCTATGCTCACCCACACCGTAAGCGAAGCCGTAGGCGAAGACCCTGTCGACCCAGCCTTTGAGGATCGCCGGCATGGCAAACCACCAGAGCGGAAACTGGAGAATCAGGGTATCCGCCCATAGCAGCTTTGCGATCTCGGCCTTGACGTCCTCTGTCAGCGCCTCGGCCTCGAAAGACTTCTTTGATGCTGCGGCAGGCATCAGCCGCGCGTCCGGCGCCAAAACCGGAAAGTCGGCCCGATCAACCGCTGATTTCCAACCCTGGGCGTACAGGTCCGTCACCCGCACTTCGTGGCCTTGTGCCTCGAGTTCTCTGATGGCGACGTCGCGGAGCGCGCCGTTGAGCGAGCGCGATTCGGGATGTGCGAAGACAAGTAGGATTTTCATGCGGGGACTCCGAGGATTGAAAAACTGATCCCTTAGCTAGGCAATATCGGCGTAATCCGCTACGCGTTCATAATGCATAAGATTGTGCCGGATAATGGATAAATCGGATATCACCCTCGAACGTATGCGCACCTTCGTTCGCGTCGCGGAACGGGGCAATCTGTCGTTGGTTGCCGGTGAACTGGGTATCGGACAATCGACGGTCACGCGGCATCTGCAGGAACTCGAAGAGGCAGTCGGTGCGCCTTTGCTCAGCAGGACCACCCGGCGGGTCACGCTGACAGACGAGGGCAGCCGGTACTATGCCAACAGCGTCCAGATCCTGCGCCTTGTCGAGCAGGCCGGTGACGAAGCGCGGGGCGCACGTGGCGCGCCGGCCGGCACCGTTCGGATATCCTGTACTGCCGCTTTCGGGGTCTTGCACACCAGTCGGCTCATCTTCGATTTTCAGGACCGATATCCCGACATCGGCGTGGACCTCAGCCTCACCGATGAGCGTGTCGATCTCGTCAGGGAAGGTGTCGACATCGCGCTTCGGTTGGGGCCGCTCACCGACAGCTCATTGAGGTTGCGGGCCCTCGGCCTATCGCGGCGCCTGCTCGTGGCATCGCCGGATTATCTGGCGATGCGAGGGAGACCGGCTGTCCCGTCGGACCTATCTGGACATGAGGGCATCCGGATGTCGAACGTGGTGGGCAGTGAAACGCTTGCTTTGCAGAGCGCCGGAGGCGAGCGCCAAATGGTGCCTTTCGCGGGGCGACTGCGTGTCGACCATGGGCTTGCTGCGCGCGAGGCCTTGGTCGCGGGTCGAGGGATCGCACCGGCTCACCGATGGCTTGTCGACGATCTTTTGGCGGCGGGCCTGCTCGAGACGATACTGGATGATTATTCGCTGCCATCCGCCCCTTTGAACATGCTGATTGTGCCGGAGCGCGCGGGCGTTGCAAGGGTTCGCCTGTTGATCGACTTCCTGGCCGAACGGATAGCCGATATCCCGGGGGTCGAGAAGTCCAGTTCACAGCGTTAGCCGCTATCTGCTCTGCCCAGAAGAGTAGCTTGCGGCAGCGGCGACCATCGTTTATCGCCGATGGACGATGAGTGACAGCTCCTACGAAACCGATAGACTCCGCCCCACGTCGGAGGCCCCCGACAGTCGCACCGTAGCCGCTCGGCTGGCAGCGCTCTCGCACCCGGCGCGGATCGAAATCCTGAAGCACCTGTCGACCAGCAACTTCTGCTGCTGCCGCGAAGTCGTCGATCGTTTCGATCTGGCGCAATCCACCGTGTCACAACATTTGAAGATACTGGTCGATGCCGGGCTGGTCCGGTTCGAGCCTGATCGCCAGCGCTCGCGCTATGCGGTCGACCACGTCGCGCTCACCGAAATCTCGGCGTCGCTGGCCGCGCTCGTCAATTCCTGCTGCTCCGGCCGCTAGTCAAAAAGACATAAGAGGCGCCAAAAATGGCCGAAAAAACCGTCTCCGACTCCTCGACCTTCAAGACGCTGCTCAATCTGTGGCCCTATATGTGGCCGGCGGACCGCGCCGATCTGAGAGCCCGGGTCACCTGGGCGACGCTGTTGCTCGTCGTCGCCAAGCTGACGCTGGTCGCCGGTCCTTATTTCTTCAAATGGGCAACGGACGCGCTGGCCGGCGACTCCAAATCGGTACCACCGCTGCCGACATTTCTGCTGGCGCCGGTCATGCTGGTCGTCGCCTACAATGTCGTGCGCCTGGTGCAGCTTGGCTTCAATCAATTGCGCGACGCGCTGTTTGCACGCGTCGGTCAATACGCGGTGCGCCAGCTCGCCTTCCGCACCTTCGTTCACATGCACCAATTATCGCTGCGCTTCCACTTGGAGCGTCGCACCGGCGGCCTGTCGCGCATCATCGAGCGCGGCACCAAGGGCATCGAGACGATCGTGCGCTTCATCATGCTCAACACGGCGCCGACCATCCTCGAATTCGCGCTGACCACGGGCATCTTCGCCTACACCTATGGCTGGAAATATGTGGTCGTCGTCGCGGTCACCGTCTGGGTCTATGTCTGGTTCACTGTGCGCGCCAGCGACTGGCGCATCTCGATCCGCCGCGACATGAACGACAGCGACACCGACGCCAACACCAAGGCGATCGACTCGCTGCTCAATTACGAGACGGTCAAATATTTCAACAACGAAGGCATGGAGGCCGAGCGCTTCGACCGCTCCATGGCACGTTATGAGGTCGCCGCGACGCGCATCTGGACCTCGCTCGGCTGGCTGAATTTCGGCCAGGGCATCATCTTCGGCCTCGGCACCGTCATCGTCATGTGTATGTCGGCGCTGGAAGTACAGGCCGGTACGCAAACGGTCGGTGACTTCGTCTTCATCAACGCCATGCTGATGCAGCTGTCGGTGCCGCTCAATTTCATCGGCTTCATCTACCGCGAAATCCGCCAGGGGCTGACCGACATCGAGCAGATGTTCGACCTTCTGGATGTGCCGCAGGAGATCGTCGACAAGCCGGATGCCAGGCCGCTCGCCGTGAGCGTCGGCAAGGTCGAGTTCCGCGACGTGCATTTTTCCTATGACCCGAACCGCAAGATCCTGAAGGGCATCAGCTTCGAGGTGCCGGCCGGCAAGACCGTCGCCATTGTCGGGCCTTCGGGTGCCGGCAAATCGACCATCTCGCGGCTTCTGTTCCGCTTTTACGACGTTCAGTCGGGCCAGGTGCTGATCGACGGCCAGGATATCAGGGACGTGACGCAGGAGAGCCTGCGTGGCGCGATCGGCATGGTGCCGCAGGACACCGTGCTGTTCAACGACACCATCGCCTACAACATCCGCTACGGCCGCATCGGAGCCAGCGAGGAGGATATGCAGAAAGCCGCTGAACTAGCCCAGATCGGTCCGTTCATCGAGCGATTGCCTGACGGCTACAAGTCGATGGTCGGCGAACGCGGGCTGAAGCTTTCGGGCGGCGAAAAGCAGCGCGTGGCGATCGCCCGCACCATCCTGAAGGCGCCGCCGATCCTGATGCTCGACGAAGCGACCTCGGCGCTCGACAGTCACACCGAGCAGGAGATCCAGACCGCGCTCGATCTGGTCAGCCGTGGCCGCACCACCATCGTCATCGCCCACCGCCTGTCGACGGTCATCACGGCCGATGAGATCATCGTGCTGCAGGACGGCCAGATCGCCGAGCGCGGCACCCATGCCGAGCTGATGCGCAAGCATGGCCTCTATGCCTCGATGTGGGACCGCCAGCGCGAGGCGACCGAGGCCGAGGAGCGCCTACGCATCGCCCGCGAGGGCGACGAGCTTGGCGTTGTCGTTCGCCGGCGCACGTCGGAGGTGAATTGAAGGTTCGGCGTGTGAGTTGATTTTTGCGCTTGACCTCAACTTAAGTTGAGATTGTAGGCCGTTCCTGGGGCCCAAAACACCAGGATCCAGGAACGGAGCAATCGAAATGAGCAAGACAAATCAGGACGTTGACGGCGGCAGCGTGTTCAGGGTGGACAAGTTCGTCGTGCCGGCCGCCGCCCGCGAGGAGATACTCGCCAAGGTCAGGACAACGCATGAATTGCTGCGCCTGCAACAGGGCTTCGTGCAGGATTTCCTGCTCGAGCAATTCTCGGGGCCGGGCGAATTCAACCTCGTCACCATCGTCGAATGGGAAAGCCAGGCGGCCGTCGACAATGTCGTGCCGATCGTCAAGGCAGCGCACGAGCGCATCGCTTTCAACCCGCAGGAGACGATCGCTCGGCTTGGGGTGCGGGCCGACATTGCCAACTATCAGCGGATTCCGGGGCTGTAGAAAAGCCGTTACGGCCAACCGATGCCAGGTGCCGGCGCTTCGATTTTGAGCACCTGGCCGGTACGGGCTTCAGAACGTCTTGGGATTTGGGATCATGGACGGGCAACCTTTTCCCGCGCCTTGAACCGTCGGTGTCCCGAATTCTGCCGACAACGACACTGACCGGGCAAGCGGATCGCGACCCCTGCCGGCGCACCCAATACGGCCTTCCCTATTGTTGCGTTGCGGCGAAGGGGGCTTTCGGCTATTGAGGCCGGACTTGGAAACGGAGCCTGTTTTTAGCAGATGAGCCTTGTCGATACGGTCAAGAACGCATTCGTACCGATCCATCGCGAAGGCTATCCCTTCATCGCGGCCTTTGGCGCGGCGACGCTTTTCCTCGGCTATTTCTCCTCGATCCTGTTCTGGATCGGTCTGATCCTGACGGCCTGGTGCGTTTATTTCTTCCGCGATCCCGAGCGCGTCACGCCGGTCGATGACCGCCTGGTGGTCAGCCCCGCTGACGGCATCATCTCGGCGGTAGGACCCGCCGTGCCGCCGCGCGAGCTCGGCCTCGGCAATGCAGAGATGACCCGGATCTCCGTGTTCATGAACGTCTTCTCCTGCCACGTGAACCGCGCCCCGGTGCGCGGCCGTATTGCGAAAATCGAGCACCGGCCGGGCAAATTCCTCAATGCCGAACTCGACAAGGCCAGCACCGAGAACGAGCGCAACGGCCTGGTCATCGAGAGCCCCAACGGCACGGTCGCGGCCGTCCAGATCGCCGGCCTGGTGGCGCGCCGCATCGTCTGCTGGGCCGAGGCCGGCGGCTCAATCGGCACTGGCGAGCGTTTTGGCCTGATCCGCTTCGGCTCGCGTGTCGATGTGTTCCTGCCCCTGACCGCCACGCCGCGCGTTGCCGTCGGCCAGACGGCGGTTGGCGGCGAAACCGTGCTGGCTGAATTCGGCGGTGTTGCCGGCACGCCTCTTGTTCGGGTTTCCTGACCGGTGGGCACGCAATACAAAAAGTTCGAGGCCCATGCCAGCGGCGGTCCGCGCATCCGCGAAATCCCGATGCGAATGGTGCTGCCCAATCTGGTCACCGTGCTCGCCATCTGCGCCGGCCTGTCCGGCATCCGCTTCGGCTTCGAAGGCCGCTTCGAGCCGGCGGTGGTGATGGTGCTGCTTGCCGCCTTCCTCGACGGCATCGACGGCCGCCTGGCGCGGATGTTGAAGGCGACCTCCAAATTCGGCGCTCAGATGGATTCGCTGGCCGACATCGTTAATTTCGGCGTTGCCCCGGCTCTGGTGCTCTATGCCTTCCTGCTCGACCGCGCCGGCTCGCCGGGCTGGATCGCGGCACTGCTGTTCGCCATCGCCTGCGGGTTGCGCCTCGCCCGTTTCAACGTGCTCGACGACGAGAAGGGCGATCGCCCCATATGGCAGTCCGAATATTTCGTCGGCGTGCCGGCGCCGGCGGGCGCCGTGCTGGTGATGCTGCCGCTCTATCTCTATTTCCTGCGCACAGGGCTGGAGCCCAGTCGCCCCGCCGCCTTCGTCGCCACCGGCTTCACCATCCTGGTCGCCTTCCTGCTGGTCAGCCGGCTGCCGGTCTATTCCGGCAAAAGCCTAAGGATCCCGGGCGACAGGGTGTTGCCGATCATCCTCGGTGTCGTACTCTACGTGCTCCTGCTGATGACCTATCCTTGGTACACGCTGACCGCCTCGGTCGCCGGCTACCTGATCTTCCTGCCATTCAGCGTGCGCGCCTATTCGAAGCGCGCCAAGCGCGAGGGCGAGAAAGTGCCGCCCTCCGATATAGGTTAGAAAATTCGCAGAAGTGCTTGATCTGACTCAGGCCGCGACGCCGAGCCCCAGCCTGTCGATCGCCAATTTCCTCGTCGACACATAGTCGGTCTTGCCGGAACCCAGCACCGGGATTTCCTCCACCTTGACGATGTCGTTCGGCACCATCAGTTCGGCTGCGCCCGCCTGTTTGCCGAATTTGCGCAGCTCGTCGGGATTGGCATCGTCGGCGGTAGTGACCAGCACGATGCGCTCGCCGCGTCTCTTGTCCGGCACCGCCACAGCCGCGTGGCGCTCCTCCGGCCACAGCGACTGCACCAGCATCTCGACCGCCCCCAGCGACACCATCTCGCCGGCGATCTTGGCGAAGCGCTTGGCGCGGCCGCGAATGGTGATGAAGCCCTCGCGGTCGACGGCGACGATGTCGCCGGTATCGTGCCAGCCGGTCAGCGGCTGCAACTCACCTGGGCGGTCCGACGTCATGTAGCCCATCATCAGGTTCGGTCCGTCGAGCCACAATTGGCCGGCGTCGGAGATGCCCTCGACCGGCTCCAGCTTCATGCGCATGGCCGGCAGCAGCCGCCCGACCGTGCCGTCGCGGCCATGGATTGCCGTGTTGACGGCAACCACCGGTGCCGCCTCTGTCAGTCCGAACCCTTCGATGATCTCGGCCTGGAAGCGTTCGCGATAGACGCGGCGGGTTTCCGGCTTCACCGCCTCGGCGCCGGCGACGACGAAGCGAAGGCTGGAAAAATCGCCGTCCTTGGCGGTGCGCGCGTAGTTGGCGAGGAACGTGTCGGTGCCGAACATGATGGTCGGTTTCACCTTGCGCGCAACCTCGGGGATGATCTTGTAGTGCAGCGGCGAGGGGTAGAGGAACAGCTTTACCCCGGTGACCAGCGGCAGGATGGTGCCGCCCGTCAGGCCGAAGGAGTGGAACACCGGCAGCACGTTGAGCAGGATGTCGGCCGGCGAGATGGTGATCCGCGCCTCGGCCTGCATGGCGTTAGCGTACAGGTTCTTGTGCGACAGCACGACCGCCTTCGGCGTGCCTTCCGAGCCCGAGGTAAACAGAATCACGGCCGGCTTCGCCGCATCCTGCCGCTGCAGCGGCCAGCGCCACAGCAGAGCGGCGGCAAGCTTGTCCAGCGCGGTAACGCTCTCCCGCACATCCTCCAGCCACAGCAGCTTGGCGCCGCCTTTTTCGACCGCCGCGACGATATCGGCCAGATCGGCCTTCTCGACGAAGGCGCGGGAGGAAATCACGGTCCTTATCACCGCCGTGCGCACGGCCGCGGTGACGCTCGCCGGTCCGGCCGTATAGTTGATCATCGCCGCCACCCGGCCGGCCGACAGAAGGCCGGTGAGCGACAGCACGACGCCGTTGGCATTGGGCAGCATCACGCCGACCGCCTCGCCCGGAGCCGTCACCGCCTCAAAGCGCCTGCCCAGGACGCGGGCGCCGATGAACAGCTTGCGGTAGCTCAGCGCCCCGGAGATCACGTCGTCGATGATGGTATGCGAAGCGCCGACGCGGTCGGCGGCATCGCGCATGGCCAGGAACAGGCCACGATCGAGGTTGGTGCCGAAGAGCCGCGCCTCGGCGACACGGTCGAACAGCGCGTTGGTGTTCGAGGCCTGATCGGGGTTCCGCGCCACCAGTTCGGCGATGGTCATCGGCTCCAGCACGCTGATCGACAGCTGCGGAAACCAGTGTCGTGGCGCCTTGTCCGCGGGTGTCAGCGACACCGGCAGGCCGCGCGCGCCGCCGACGAAGATCGGCACGATCTTGGCATCGGCCTGCATGGCGATGCGGGTGACGGCACGAAACAACCGAAACGTCTTGACGTCAGGCTCGACCGCATCCGGCAGATAGACGGCGAGCCGGCCCTTGCCCCTCAGCACCCGCACCAGCCGGCGGCTGACGAAGAGATGTTCGGCGTTGAAAGCGATGGTACGGCCAAGCTCGCGCCAAGGTTCAAGCCACGGCGAGCGCGCCGAGGCCTCGTCGAGTATGTGCAGTGTGTCTTCCGGCAGCAGCGACAGCATCAGCGCCGGTTCGAAGCGCGATTGATGCGAGATGACGTAGATGACTGGAGTCTGCGCCTTGCGGGCGATCCTGATACGGCTGTCGGCGATCCGGTAGGCGAGCTTGAACGGCACATAGAGCAGCGCCTGGGTAAAGCGCAGGCCGAGGCGGAATTTTTCCACCACGCCGATCAGCAGCCAGGCCAGAACAAGACCCGCAAGCAGCGCCAGTGTCAGGACCATGCCGCGTCTCTCCCAACATTCTTAGCATCTCGGCTCTTTTGCGGCCGCTTCGGCCAGAACCTAGACGATGTGGGAGCAAGGTCAATGCGGAGCTTTTGCTTCCCTTGGTGCGGGAAGCTGCTTGTCATGCCGCCTGCAGCCGTCCACTGATGAAACGAAATTCCTGCGTCTTGCCGCCATAGCCGTAAGCGGCTGCCGGCACTTCATGTACGAAGGCGTAGCTCTCCTCGTGCACGCCGCCCAGCAGACGGCCGAAGGCCGCGAAGATCGCCTTCAGATAGGCCTCCAGCTCAAGCTTGGTGTTGGTGCCGTCGACCACCTTGATATCAAGCCAGAACGTGCTGGTGCCGTGCTCGGCCAGCGACTTGCCGCCGGCGAACCAGTGCTGCGGATCGACATAGGACACGGCAACTGCCGTGATCGTCGGGTCCTTGCGCAGCTGCGTCGCGGTGATTTCGGTGGCCTCCTTTGCGATGCTGGCTGAAAGAGCCGCGTCGGGCTTGCCGGTGACGCTGATGTTGATGATGGGCATTTTTCTTCTCCTTGGCTTGAGCGGCGTCCGATTGCCGTTGAAACAGCCATGCCACCAACTTTAGATCAAAAAAATCGAATTGTTTTTAATTGAAGATTCGATAACATAGAAGTATGGAAACGCTCGATCCCGATCTCCTCCGAACCTTCCTCGCTTTCGTCGACAGCGGCTCACTGGCCCAGGCGGCTGCAAGCATCGGCCGTTCGCCCTCGGCGGTGACCACCCAGATGCAGCGGCTGGAGGAAATCCTCGGCGAGCCGCTGCTGGCGCCGCAAGGGCGAGGGCGCGGCTTGACCCCTGCAGGCGAAGACCTCGTCGGCCATGCCAGGCGAATCCTTGCCACCCATCGCGAGGCCTGGCTGGCGCTCAAGGGGGCGCGCGCTGCCGGACGCGTCGCCATCGGCACGACACAGGATTTCGCCGACAGCGGCCTGCCGGACCTGCTGCGTGCCTTCGCCGGCAGCCATCCACGCGTCAGGATCGAATTGCGGGTCGGCCGCTCCGCCGAACTGGCGCAGGCGCTGCAGTCTGGCGGCCTCGATCTGGCGATCGTTATGCGCCAGGCAGCGGCGTTGGACGAGGTCGGCGTGCTGCGCGAGCCGATGATATGGCTGTGTTCGCAAAAAGGGCTGGCTTCGCGGCAGGAGGAATTGCCGCTGGCGCTGCTCGATCCGTATTGCGGTTTTCGCGAGGCAGCACTTGCCGCACTCGATGCTGCCGGCCGCCGCTACCGCATCGCTGCCGGCAGCGCCAGTCTGGCCGGCCTGCGCACGGCGGTGAACGCCGGTGTCGCGCTGACGCTGCGAACGGCTCGCTTTGCCCATTCCGGCATTGTCGAGGCGCCGCGCGAGCTTGGCCTGCCGCAGGTTCCAATGGCTGAGTTCGCCATCCGGTTGCGCGCTGGCTCCGATGGTCCGGCGGGCGATCTGGCGGCTCTGCTCGGCGGCAACCTTGCCTTGTCGGGCTGAATGCCCAAAGAAAAAGCCGACCTTACGGTCGGCTTGGAGTAGGACGGGCCGAGGGGTTTGGGGGGACTTGGGGATGGCCCGTCGCACCCATAATGCCTGACCCGGATGATGGTTCCGTGACTGTGTCACTTTTTTAAGAAATATTTGACGCCACGCGTTGCGGGCCGGCCATGCGTTGCGAGCGGGCCCTCAGCCAATCCCGCCCCGCATGGGCGAACACCGCGCACAACACGATGATGCCGCCGATCATGCTGGCGGCTGGTGCAATCTCGCCCAGGAACAGGAAGGCAAACAGGATCGCGAACGGCACTTCGGCCGAGCCGAGCAGCCCGGATTCGGCCGGCGGGATGAGCCGCGCGCCCTCCGTCCACAGGATCGAGGATAACGCAAAGGACGCGCCGAACGTGGCGAGCAGAACGGCATCCCTTGGCGAAACCGCCAGCGGATCGGTGACGAACCAGCCGAGCAGGAACAGCAGGAACGCCGAAACCGCGCCGGCCCACACCACCGGCGTGTCGCGGAACGCGCGCACCATGATCATGTAGAGGCCGCTGCCGATAGTCATCAGCAGTGCCAGTCCGTCGCCGAACAGATTGCCACTGCCGAAGCCGGACCAGACCATGATCGCCACGCCGCACAGCGACACGGCGGCGGCGACCATCGTCTGCAACCGGAAGGGTTCGCGCGTCAGAACCCAAGCCAGCAGCGCGGTGACGAAAGGTGCTGTGGCATAGATGACCGCGACATTGGCGACGAAGGTGAACTTGAACGCCGAGATGAAGGCGATGCTGGCCAGAGCTCCCTCTACCGCCAGCAGCCAGCCGCGCCAGCCAAGCCGCAGCGTTTCGCGGTTACCGGAACGGTGACGCCGCCACAGCACATAGAAGCTGATCAGGATGGCGCCGACAAAGCCGCGCCAGCAGATGATGGTCAACGGGTCGGCATGGATCGACTTTGTCAGAACACCGGTCAGGCCGAAAACGGCAGCTGAGGACGACACCAGGATGATGCCGAGTGTGCGCTCTGCGGCGGTGTCGGTGGCGGCTGCAATGTCAGTCATGCAACCAGCCTACGCCGCTTGGTCCTGACATCGTAGTGTCAGCAATGATGGTGATCCACATCATAGGCGTTTGCGAAAATGCTCGGTGCCGACGATCAACAGGCCGGCGGCGACGATCAGCGCAGCGCCCAGGAACACCTCGCGGCGCGGCACGTCGCCCCAGATCGCAAAGCCGAGTGCGAATGCCCACAACAGCGAGGTGTATTCCAGCGGCGCGATGACCGAAGCCGGTGTGCGCTTCATGCCTTCGAACAGAAGATATTGTGCCAGGCCGCCGAGTGCGCCGACGCTGGCAAGCAGCAGCAACTGGGTCCAATCGGGTGTCTGCCACCAGAGCAATGCCGGCACCGCCGAAAACAGCAGGAAATAGAAATTGTTGAGCAGGAGCTGGATCATCGAGCGCTCGGCAAGGGCGGTCTTGCGCAAGAGCACGATGGCGATGCCCCACAAGAAGGCCGCCGCCAGCACCAGCAGCACCGGCACGGACAGGCCCAGATGGGTCGGATCGCAAGCGACGAACACGCCGGCAAAGCCGATCAGCACCGCCAGCCAGCGCAGCATCGGCACCTTTTCGCCGAGCAGGAACACTGAAAGCACTGTGACGATGATCGGGGCCGCATAATAGACGGTGGTCAGCTCGGCGAGCTGCAGGCTGCGCGCGGCGTTGTAGTAACACAGCCACGCAGCAAGCGTGAAGGCACTGCGCACCAGCATCGGCCGCACGATCGGCGAGCGCATCGTGTCGGCAAACAACTGTCGTCCGCCGATCGCCGCGCACGCGCCCAGAATGGCAATGCTGCGGAAGAACATGATCTGCCAGACGCTCATGCCGACGACCAACAGCTTGATCGAGGCATCCTGTGTCGAAAACAGCAAATAGGCCGCACCGGTCAGCAGGATGCCTGCAAGCACCCGCTCGCGTGTTTCGAGAATGGCGATATCGGCCATAAGGCGCGTGGGACCAAATTTCCGGAGCGGCAGAATGCTGTGAGGAGCGACACGAGGAGCTGTGAATTCAGTTCCCTCGGCACCAAGCTATAAGGGCGAAAATCGCTGCGGCGCTACGCCAGCCCGGTGGTTATGTTGGGGCAGGGGGCCATGCCGAGCTGCACTGTCGCCAAGCCTACTGCGTCGCCTGGTAAAGCTCCGAAGCGGCTTCTTTCAGCGCGCGTCGGCCGTCGGGCCTGAAATACATCATGTGCCCGCCCTCGACGACATCGAGACGGATAGGCTTGGCATCGGCGAGCGATGGGATCTGGTTCACCAGGTAGCGCGAGGCGAGGTAAGGCGTGACCAGGTCGGTGTAGCCGTTGACGATCACGACACCAAGCGAAGGGTTCAGTGAGCGTGCGCGCTGCAGATCGTCCATCACTCCGGCATAGCCTTGCCGCGAGGCGCTGGTCCCGTAATCCCATTTGTGGCTGATTTCGCCATTGAGCAGCCGATAGCTGACATCGGTGCGGAAATTCAATTCGTCACGGATGTAGCCGACGAAAGCCGACGTCAGCGCCGGCACGCTGCGGTCGAGCACCGGATCCGGGCCGGCGATGCGGGCGCTCTCAGGCGCGATATCGGCTGTGCCGATCGTGGCGTCATAGGGGCTGAGCACCTTGCCGCTGGCACGGGTGAACTCCCTTGCGAACAGGCCGGTGGGGATGCGAGCGGAGTTCCGTTGCACCAAATCGAGTGGCAGGCCGGTGATCTCAGCGACGCGCTGGCTCGCCAGCCGCCTGCCTTGCTCCAGTCCGCTGGTGATTGCCGTGAGGTAATCGCCCATCGCATAGTGTTCGACTTCGGCCAACTTCTCCCGCAATGCATCGCCGCTGACGCCTTCGGTGCGTAGCCGCACCGCCGCCAGGGAAGGCAGTTCGAGCGCCCAATGCAGCGGCTCGAATTCGTCGGGCTGCACCAGCGTGAACTCCAGCGCCGGCGAGATCAGCACGATGCCGCTCGGACTGATGCCGATATCTTCCTGCAATGTCCTGGCGAGCAGCGCCGCGCGGAACCCGCCATAGCTTTCGCCGGCGAGGAACAGCGGCGACCCGGTGCGGCCGTTCTGCGCGAGATAGAGCCGGATGAAGGCGCCAATCGAGCTGGCATCCTGGTTGACGCCCCAGAAATCGCGCGTGTCCTGCCCCGGTGCCTCGCGGCTGTAGCCGGTCCCCACCGGATCGACGAAGACGAGATCCGTCATGTCGAGCCAGCTGTCCGGATTGTCGATCAGTCTTTGCGGTGAGGGCAGGAGTTCGCCATCGGCTCCCGTCGCGATTATCCGTGGACCGAGTGCGCCGATATGCAGATAGGCGGACGCTGCTCCAGGGCCGCCATTGAACACGAAAGTGATCGGCCGCTGCGGGTCTTTGGCCACGCTCGCCGGCGGCTCCAGCGTGTAGGCGACATAGAAGATCTCCGCCGTGACGTCGCCGATGCCCGACAGCAGCGACAGGGTCGCTGCCTTTGCCTGGTAATCCAGCTTGCGCCCGGCCAGTGTGATCGAATGGTTGGTGGTCTGCGGCGGCGGCAGCAGGGACAGCACACCGCCCGCAGGTGCCGGCCGCTCCGCCGTTTCAGCCAGGACGGGCTGCGCCAGGACGGCGAGCATCGGCAGGATAAGACAGATCAGTTTCAGCTTGACCGGCATGATGGCTCCGCGACAACGACTCCCGCATAGGTATGGCCGAGAGGATCGAAGTCAAAGGAAATGGCTGTCTTGAACCTGCAACGGCTTGCGCTAATGTGAGCCGGAATGCAGTCGAACATCTCTCTCGATCGGTTTGGACACTGGAGCGGTGGTGTCGCCGCCGCGGCCATGGCTGCAACGCCCGAAGAATTGTCCGCTCGCTTCACAGCGGCGGCGAGCGGACTGCTTGGCTCCGACCGCGCCTATGTCGGCTTTTACCGTCGCGACATCACATCCCTGACCATCGACGATGCCGGCCCCGATCGCTGGAACCGCGACTACGATGCACGACTGTATCGCCAGGATCCCTTCTTCCAGAGGTTCGCCAGCACAAGACAGGATTTCCTGTTGCCGCTGTCGGCACTCCGCAATGGCGACTTCCAGCGTACCCCCTACTATCGCGAATTCTTCGGCCCTTCCGACAGTTTCGACGAGATCACCGGCGTGTTCAATCTCGACGGGCTGACCGCTGGCTATGTCACCTTCCTGCGGCGAAACGGGGCACCAGCCTTTGGCGATCAGGATCTGGAGATGGCTTGCGCGGCAAGCAGCGCGACAAGGCTCATTCTGCAAAGATTGCTTCATCTGTGCCGCTCCCGGGACAAGGGCGCCGCAATCGGTGACGGACGCTCGCGGCTGAGCAGGCGCGAGGCCGAGGTTGCGCGGCATCTGGTCGAGGGTGGCAACGCCAAGACGATTTCGCGAAGCCTCGCCGTCTCGCCCGGCACCGTCCGCAACCACATCAAGCAGATCTACCGCAAGCTCGGCGTGCACTCCCAGGTCGAGCTGCTGGCGGCCTTCCGCGAAGCCGCTTGAGCCTGACGGCTTCCGCCAGCTCTATTGCCCCGTCACGATGCGCGTCCACATGCGGTTTTGTGATCGCAGCAGCTTTGGGTCGTTGTTGTCGACCACGAACAGCTTGGCCTTCACGGCATCAGGCGGAAAGACGCCGGGATCGCTGGCTATCGCCTTGTCCATCAGCGGCAGGGATTCCGGTATCGCATTGGCATAGGAGACATAGCTGGAATTGGCCGCGGCGATATCGGGCCGCAGATTGAAGTTGATCCAGGCCTGGGCGTTGTCGGGATGCGGCGCATCTTTCGGCACCACCATCGTATCGAAGTTGATGAGCGTGCCTTCTCTGGGGATGGAATAGGCGATCTCCAGCTTCTTCACGGATTCCGCCGCACGGGTTCTTGCCTGAAGTATGTCGCCCGACCAGCCCAACACCACGCAGATGTCGCCGTTGGCGAGGTCGTTGATGTATTTCGACGAATGGAAATAGCGGATGTAGGGCCGCACCTTGCCCATCAGGTCCTCGACCTTGGCGAGGTCGTCGGGACTGGTCGATTTGGGGTCGATGTGAAGATAGTTCATCGCCATCGGGATGACTTCAGCCGGCGCATCGATCATGGCCACGCCGCAATCGGAGAGCTTCTTGACCACGTCCACGTCGAAGACCATGGCGAAGGAATCCGTCGGCGCGTCCGGCAGCCTCTGCTTCACCGCGGCGACGTTGTAGCCAATGCCGTCGGTGACAGCCATATAGGGCACGGCATGAAGGTTCTGCGGGTCGGCGCCTGCGATCAGCGCCAGGGCCTGCGGATCGATCTTCGAATGGTTGGCAAGCTTCGATTTGTCGAGTTCCAGGAACGCCCCCGCCTTCACCTGGTTCTTCAGGAACGGATAGGCTGAGGGGTAGACCACGTCATATCCCGAGCCGCCGGTGAGCAGCTTGGTTTCAAGTACTTCGTTGCCGTCATAGACATCGTAGCGAACCTTGATGCCCGTTTCCTTCTCGAATTTCTCGGCGGTGTCCGGCGCGATGTAGTCGGACCAGTTGTAGACGTTGACGATCTTTTCCTCGTCAGCCGAAGCCGCATTTGCGCAGACGCCGCAGGCAAGCAGGGTTGAGAAGATCAGAGCGCGCATAAATGTCCTCCGTTTTCGCTATCTGTTTTCGGCATGCGTCGTCCCTCAGCGTCGCTGCGGGGCATAGACCGGCAAGGTGATGCAGGCGACATTGCCGCCACCCAGCAGGATCTCGCGTGAGTTTTCGATGCCGACTATCTTGTGGTCGGGAAACAGCTCGGCCAGCGTCTGCTTGGCCTTCACATCGAGATCGCAGCCGAACTGCGGTACCACCACGACGCTGTTGCCCGGATAGTAGTTGATGTAGCTCGCCGCGATCCGGTTTCCGGCCGGTCGCGCCCAGGTCGAATCCAGCCGGTCCACGCTCTCGCTTTCTTCCGGCGTCATCTCGATCGGCAGGGGATGCGGCAGCCGGTGGATCTCCAGTGCGCGGCCACGCGCATCACGGGCCGAACGCAGCACCTCTTCGGCTTCTCGCACAATCTCGTATTGCGGGTCCTCCCGATTGTCGGTCCAGCTCAGCACGACCACGCCGGGACGCACGAAGCAGCAGATGTCATCGACATGGCCGTCGGTTTCGTCGAAGGCAAGGCCACGCGGCAGCCAGATGACGGTGTCGACGCCGAGATAGTCACCAAGCTGGCGTTCCACCTCGGCCTTGCCGAGATGAGCGTTGCGATTTCGGTTGAGCAGGCATTGCTCCGTCGTGATGAGGGTGCCCTGGCCGTCGCATTGCAACCCGCCGCCCTCGGCGATCAGCGGTGCGCGGTAGCGATCCATGTTCTCGATTTCGAGCACTTTTTGCGCTGCCAGATCATCGAGGTCCCATGGCGCGTAGAGGCCGCCGTCAAAACCGCCATAGGCGTTGAAGATCCAATCGACGCCACGCACGCCGCCTTGATCGTTGACGACGAAATTGGGACCGCTGTCGCGCAGCCAAGAATCGTTGGTGGACATCTCCACGACACGCACATGGCCGGGCAATCGCGCTCGGGCATTCTGCCACTGGCGAGCGGAGGCCGCCACCGTCACTGGCTCGCTTTGCGCGATCGCCGCGGCGACATCCACGAACAGCTTTTGCGCGGGCTTGGCGCCGAGGCGCCAGGTGTCCGGCCGCTCCGGCCAGATCAGCCAGCAGCCTGACTTTGGTTCGAATTCGCCGGGCGCGCGAAACCCATCCTGTTTCGGCCTTGTCGAGAGGGTACGGGGCATCTTGGGACCGCCGGGAAATGGAGTGATGACTTGCCCGGATCAGACGTTTTTGGGACCTTGTCCGTCAATGTCCCATTTGGGATATCGGTGTTGACCGCTGTCTCCTGTTGCGGAACGGCATTGCCTTGCCACGGTGATCGGCGCAAATCTCGACCGGACGGCGTATGCCGGTGACGCAAGCAGTCGACGAAAGGGGAAAAGCGGATGGATGCGACCGAACTGAAGGCCATGCAGGCGCCGCTGAAGCAGGCCTACCGTGACGATGCTTCGCAGGCTCTGATCACGCTTCGCGCCAAGGGCTCGATCGATGACCAGTCGGTTGCCTGCAAGGTGGAGACGGGCAGGGCGCTCGCCATCGCCGGCTTGCATCCGGCAACAGGCGGCTCAGGGCTTGAACTCTGCTCGGGCGACATGCTGCTGGAGGCGTTGGTCGCCTGCGCCGGGGTGACGCTCAAGGCGGTGGCGACGGCGCTCGAGTTCAAGCTCGGCGCCGCCACGGTGGAGGCCGAAGGCGATCTCGATTTTCGCGGCACGCTCGGTGTCGCCAAGGATGCACCGGTCGGCTTTCGCGCCATCCGGCTCAATTTCAACCTCGACACCGCTGAGCCGCAGGAGCGGGTAGACTCGCTGCTGAAGCTGACCGAGCGTTATTGCGTGGTGTTCCAGACCATCAGCCAGAAGCCGGAGCTGACGGTGAGCGCACGCCGCTGATGCTTACTGCGCCGACGGTTCTTCGGCGTCGCCCTCGTCAGTGAAGGGCGAGGCGCTCGGCACGCATTGCACCGACCAGCCGGCCGGTGTCGGCTGCTTCTGATATTCGGTGATGGCGGCGGTGCACTGTTCGCGTTTGTCGAAGGTGCTGGGCAGCACGACCATGCCGCCTTGCGGGCCGGCGATTACCAGATACCAGACCAACGCTGCTGCGGTCGTAGCCATGGGGATTTCCTTGTTCTGCCAGTTGGGCGCTGTTGTGGGAGTCGCTGTGACCCTACCAACTCCATGGAAATGACGAAAGCCTGACCGCCGCACAGCTTCCCGCCGTCACATCACAGCCGCGTGATGTGACGGGGGTTTCCAGCCCGATTTCGAAGCGCAATCGGCTCAGTTGGTGGCAAAACAATAGAACAAGCCATCGCCCCCGGTGCCCTTGAGCGCCTCCTGGCTGCAGCCGCCGCGCGAGGCGTGCGAGGAATTCCAGGATTTGGCCGCTGCCGAATCGTCGAGACCGGCGCGGTCATGATGGCCCATCATCGCGGCGCCTTCCGCCCCGCTCATCGTCCAGTTGCCGCAGGTCTGGTCGGCGATCTTGGTGCCGTCGGGCTTGGAGCCGGTCAGCACGTCGTGGCGGTTGGGCGTGTCGCCGCGGCCGTTGACCGCTTCGCCTTTCTCGTTGAGCGCTGTCTGTTTGGTGATGCCGTTGGCATCGCTGTGCAACGAGGCGACATCGTCGGCGATCTTGACGCCCTTGGCGTTCACCCACGGCCCCTTGCCGATGCGGTCACGGGCGTCGGTGTCGCTGGTCGACAGATAGGCGGCCCAACTTTTGCCGGTGACGCCGGCGGCTTCCGCCAACGACGCGCAATGCGCGTCGGCGCCCTTGAGGCCGCCGAGGTCGGCACCCTTGCCGGAACCGACACTGGTGACGAAGAAGCTCATCTTGGCATCTTGCGAGTAAGCGGCGCCCGCGGCTGCGATCAGGGTGGCGGCGGTGGCGAGAAGCAGTTTACGCATGTCGGTCCTCCGGTTGGTCTTCGACGGGTTACATCAGAAGAAACGTTGCCGGAGGCCTGTTTAATCCCTACGCATGTCGCCTAAAAGTATGCAGCGGTTCTTGGGAAACCGACATGCGGCAAAAAGGCTCTAGTTTTATTCCGGCTGGCGATAGGCGACGAACCGATTGTGCTTGGCTTGGAAGATCAATCCGGTCTCTTTCAGGTCCGGGCTGGCCAGCGGCACGATGCGTTTGGCGATCTCGGAGGGATGCGGCAACGTCTCGGGATCTTCGCCCGGCACTGCCTGGGCACGCATGGCGGTGCGGGTGGCGCCAGGGTCGGCGGCATTGACCCGGAGCGGCAGGCTCTGCGTTTCATGCGCCCAGGAGCGCATCATCGTCTCCACCGCGGCCTTGGAAGCCGCGTAGGGTGCCCAGAAGGCGCGCGCCGAGTGCGCTGCGTTGGAGGACAGGATGATCGCTCGTCCAGCATCGGAGAGCCGCAGCAGGGGGTCGACGGAGCGGATCAGCCGCCAGGTCGAGGTGACGTTGATGGTCATCACCTTCTCGAAGGTTTTTGCTTCGACATGACCGATCGGCGAGATGACGCCGAGCACGCCGGCATTGGCGACGAGAATGTCGAGCTTGCCCCAGCGTTCGTGGATGGCGCCGCCCAGGCGGTCGATACCGGCCATGTCGGCGAGGTCGAGCGGCACCAGTGTCGCCTGGCCGCCGGCCGCCTTGATCTGGTCGTCGAGCTCTTCCAGTCCTCCGACAGTGCGCGCCACCGCAATGACATGCGCGCCGGCGGCAGCCAATTCCTTGGCAATGAAATAGCCGATACCGCGCGAGGCGCCGGTGACGACCGCAACGCGGTCGGAAAGGTCGAGGGTCATGCGATGGATTCCGGGAATTTGACTAACGCTGATGGCGGTCCGGCCTACGTCCCGCTCGTCGCCAGCAGCGACAGCGTGCGCACATTGTCGTGGCCTTCGAAGTCGAGCAGGCGGGTTGGATACTGGCCGGTGAAGCAGGCATCGCAGAATTGCGGCTGGTCGTTATCGCGGCTGGCCTCGCCGACCGCGCGGTAGAGCCCGTCAATGGTGAGGAAGCCGAGCGAATCGACGCGAATGAACTCGGCCATCTCCTCGATCGACATGCGCGATGCCAGGAGCTTCGATTTCTCCGGCGTGTCGACACCGTAGAAACAGGAGGCGCGTGTCGGCGGTGAGGCGATGCGCATATGCACCTCCTTGGCGCCGGCGTCGCGCACCATCTGCACGATCTTCTGGCTGGTGGTGCCGCGCACGATGCTGTCGTCGACCAGCACCACGCGCTTGCCCTCGATCATGCGGCGGTTGGCATTGTGCTTCAGTTTGACGCCCATGTGGCGGATCGAATCGCCCGGCTGAATGAAGGTGCGGCCGACATAATGATTGCGGATGATGCCGAGTTCGAAGGGAATGCCTGCAGCCTGGCTGAAGCCGATCGCCGCCGGCGTGCCCGAATCCGGCACCGGCACGACGATGTCCGCCTCGACCGGGCTTTCAACCGCCAGCTCGGCGCCGATGCGCTTGCGCACCTCATAGACGTTACGGCCTTCCACCGAGGAATCCGGCCGCGCGAAATAGACATATTCGAAGATGCAGAAGCGGGTCTTCTGCGGCTCGAAGGGGAACAGGCTCTCGATGCCCTTGGAGGTGACGACGACCATCTCGCCGGGCTTCAGGTCGCGAACGAAACGCGCGCCGATGATGTCGAGCGCGCAGGTTTCGGAGGCCAGGATCCAGGCGCCGTCGAGATCGCCGAGCACCAGCGGCCGGATGCCGAGCGGATCGCGGCAACCGATCATCTTCTTGGCCGTCATCGCCACCAGCGAGAAAGCGCCCTCGACCTGCCGCACCGCATCGATGAAACGCGAGTTGAGGTCGCGCTCTTTGCTGGTGGCGACGAGGTGCAAAAGCGTCTCGGTATCGGAGGTGGAGGAGAAGATCGCGCCTTGCTTCTGCAGCGCGCGCTGCACGGTCATGGCGTTGGTCAGATTGCCGTTGTGGGCGACGGCGAAGCCGCCATCGGCCAATTCGGCGAAAAAGGGCTGGATGTTGCGCATGCCGGCGCCGCCAGTCGTGGCGTAGCGGGTATGGCCGATGGCGCGGTTGCCTTGCAGGCTGTCGATGACGCGCTGCTTGGTGAAGGTGTCGCCGATCAGGCCGACATGGCGTTCGACATGGAACTGGCTGCCGTCGTAAGAAACGATGCCTGCCGCTTCCTGGCCACGATGCTGCAGCGCATGCAGGCCCAATGTGACGATGGCCGCGGCGTCCTGCCGGCCGAAAATGCCGAACACACCGCATTCGTCGTGGAAATGGTCGTCGGCCTCGGCGGAAAGCACGTCGTCTGCGTCTGCCATCTTAAGCTCCGCTAAAATCGCCATATAATGCGGGTTCGCGCCGAAAGCAACGCGGGCCGTGCGGTCGTTCACACCATCGTCAGATCCTGACGCCGTTTTCGGCGTCAGTTGGCCGGTGCCGCCGGTGCCGGAGCGTTGTTGGCCGGTGGTGTTGCGTCATTGTCGTCAGGCGCCGGCGTGTTGGCATCGTCGCCGCCCGCCGGAGCATCCGCCGCCGGTGCGTCCGGAGCAGCTGGCGTCTCGGCGGCCGGCTGATTCGGATTGAGCTTCTTGAGAATCGCGTTTTCCGGATCCTCGGGCAGCAGGCTTTCGAGCTTGGCGCCGATCTGTTCCAGCAGCGGCCGCGACTTGGCCTCCGTGACCCAGGCCGGTGCCTTGGCGCCAGCCAGCCAGTTGAAGAACAGCAGTGCCACGGCGACGACCAGGATGCCGCGCGCGGCGCCGTAGAGGAAACCCAGCGTACGGTCGAGCGCGCCGATCCGCGAATCGATGATCCAGTCGGCGAGCTTCATGGTGATGACCGATACGACGATCAGCGCGACGATGAAGACGACGCCGGCGGCGGCCGCCATGGCGATCTTTTCATTCTCGATGTAGGGCGCGAGGTAAGGCACAACCGGCTTGTAGAAGAAGAACGCCGCCGCTGCCGCCGCTGCCCAGGAGACGACGGACAGGACTTCACGCGAAAAGCCGCGAACCATGGCGAGCATCGCCGAGACCAGAGTGAAGCCGACGAGAATTCCGTCAAGCAGCGTAATCGGCATGTCTTTCGCCCCACTCCATGAGCCGCATTATAGCGCGGAACATCGGGCTCTGGGTCCGATGCTCTAATCTTCTTCGTCCACGCGGCTTCGGCGTGAGCCGGCTATGCGTGCCACGAGGTCGGCAAGCTCGGTCGGCTGGAAAGAACCGGCCCCGATCCCCCCTGCCAGTTCCCCGCTGCCCGAGGGCAGAACCGCACTTCCAAAACCCAGCTTTTCGGCTTCCTTGAGGCGCTGTTGCGCATGCGCAACCGGCCTCACGGCGCCCGAAAGGCTGATTTCGCCGAAATAGACGCAATCGGCGGGAAGGGCAAGACCGGTGAGCGAGGAAACCAGGGCGGCCGCCACTGCCAGATCGGCCGCGGGCTCCGAAATCCGGTAGCCTCCGGCGACGTTGAGATAGACATCGTGGCTGCCGAAGCGCACCCCGCAATGGGCTTCGAGAACTGCCAGGATCATAGACAGCCGGGCGCCGTCCCAGCCGACGACGGCGCGGCGCGGCGTGCCGAGCGAGGAGGGTGCGACCAGTGCCTGGATCTCGACCAGCACCGGCCTTGTCCCCTCCATGCCGGCGAAAACCGCGGCCCCGGGCGATTTTGCATGGCGCTCGCCAAGGAAAAGCTCGGACGGATTGGCAACCTCGCGCAGGCCCTTGTCCGACATTTCGAAGACGCCGATCTCGTCGGTCGGTCCAAAACGGTTCTTCACCGTACGCAGGATGCGGTAGTGGTGGCCGCCTTCGCCTTCGAAGTAGAGCACGGCGTCGACCATATGCTCGACGACGCGCGGCCCGGCGATCTGGCCTTCCTTGGTGACATGGCCGACCAGCACGATCGCAGCACCCGTGGATTTCGCATAGCGGATCATCGCTTGGGCGGCGGCGCGCACCTGTGTGACGGTGCCCGGTGCCGAATCGGCAAGGTCGGTCCATAGCGTCTGGATCGAATCCAGGATGACGAGATCAGGCCGCTTGCCGTCGGCGATCGTCGCCAGGATGTCCTCGACATTGGTCTCGGCGGCAAGTTCCACCGGAGAAGAGGCGACGCCAAGTCGCTGCGCCCGCAGCCTGATCTGCGCGACCGCCTCTTCGCCCGAGACATAGACGATGCGGTGGCCCTTTGACGCCAGTGCCGCGGCCGCCTGGGTAAGCAGCGTCGACTTCCCGATGCCGGGATCGCCACCGACCAGCAGCGCCGAACCGCGCACGAAACCACCGCCGGTGGCGCGGTCGAGTTCGCCAATGCCCGAAATGATGCGTGGCGCGTCCTCGATATCGCCGGACAGCGTGGTCAGCACCACCGCGCGGCCTTTGCGGGCGTTGCGCGTGTTGGCTGGTCCTGAGCCGATGCCGCCGGAGGTGCCTTCCTCGACCAGCGTGTTCCACTCGCCGCAGGCATCGCATTTGCCGGCCCAGCGCTGATGCACCGATCCGCAACTCTGGCAGATGAATTGGACGCGCGACTTTGCCATCAGCGGGATGCTGCTTGAAAATGGTCTGGGCGAGGTTGGCTGGGGTAGGTCAAAAAGCTACTCGAACCTTTCCGGCAGATGATGCTCCTCGGCGAGGTCGGAGAAGCGGGTGAACTCGCCCTGGAAGGCAAGGCTGACGGTGCCGGTCGGTCCGTGGCGCTGCTTGGCGATGATCACTTCGGCCTTGCCCTGGACTTCGACCATCTTTGTCTCCCAGGCGAGATGCTCGGGCGTGCCTTTCTCCGGCTCCTTGTTCTTGATGTAATATTCCTCGCGGTAAACGAACAGCACCACGTCGGCGTCCTGCTCGATCGAACCCGATTCGCGCAGGTCGGACAGCTGGGGATGTTTGTCGTCGCGGCTTTCGACCTGACGCGAGAGCTGTGAGAGGGCGATGATTGGCACGCCGAGCTCCTTGCCGAGTGCCTTCAATCCGGTAGTGATCTCGGTGATTTCCTGGACGCGGTTCTGCGACGCCTTGGCGGATGAACCCTGCATCAGCTGGATATAGTCGATGACCATCAGGTCAAGCCCGCGCTGACGCTTGAGGCGGCGGGCGCGCGCCGCAAGCTGGGCAATGGAAATACCGCCCGTCTGGTCGATATAGAGCGGCCGTTTATGGTTCTCCTGCGTGTAGGCAACGAGCTTGCCGAAATCGGCCTCCGTCAGATCGCCGCGCCGGATTTTCGACGATGGGATCTCGGTCTGCTCGGAGATGATGCGGGTGGCCAGCTGCTCCGACGACATTTCGAGCGAGAAGAAACCGACGACGCCGCCATTGGCCGCCTTGACCGAACCGTCGGCCTGCTGGGCAGGCTCATAGGCGGCAGCGATGTTGTAGGCGATGTTGGTGGCCAGCGACGTCTTGCCCATGCCTGGGCGGCCGGCGATGATGATCAAATCCGACGGCTGCAGCCCGCCCATACGATGATCGAGATCGCGCAGGCCGGTGGCAATGCCGGACAGGTGGCCATCGCGCATATAGGCCGCGCTGGCCATGTCGACGGCATTCTTCAACGCATCGGAAAAGCTCTCGAAACCGCCATCGTAGCGGCCGTTTTCGGCCAGCTCGAACAGCCGCCGCTCGGCATCCTCGATCTGTTCGCCGGGCGCCATGTCGACCGGCGCGTCATAGGCGATGTTGACCATGTCCTCGCCGACCGTGATCAGCGCGCGGCGCGTCGCAAGATCGTAGATGGCACGGCCATAGTCGGTGGCGTTGACGACGGTCACAGCCTCGACCGCCAGCCGCACGACATATTGCGCCATCGTCATGTCGCCGACCTTCTCGTCGGCGGGCAGGAAGGTTTTCAGCGTGATCGGCGTCGCGACCTTGCCCATACGGATGAACTCGGACGCCACCTCGAAGATCTTGCGGTGCAGCGGCTCGTAGAAATGGCTGGCCTTGAGGAAGTCCGAGACGCGATAGAAGGCGTCGTTGTTGACGAGGATGGCGCCGAGCAGCGCTTGCTCGGCCTCGATGTTGTTGGGCGCTTCACGATAAAGCGGTGTTTCCGCCACGCCGAATTTTCGCGCTGCTTCTGCCATGATATCCCCGATTTCGATCCCGGCCTTTCGATATCAGAACGTGACAAGTCCATGCTGACTTATCTGCACCAGTGCCTGTCCAATCAGCTTTGATACCCGCGATTCACAGCCGAGTTTTTTCGGTGGAAAGAATCACAATTGACTCGAATCGAAAGAACGATTGTAGCGCATCTATAGGGAGAACAAAACGAGAAAACAAGAATGGTGCCCTGTGCAGCCATCCCGCTCAAAGCTGACCGAGTCGCCCCTCGATGAACCGGCGTTCCGCCGGTTGCCGGGTCAACTCGATCGCCAGCCGGTAGGAGGTCCTTGCCGCTTCGGTCAAGCCAAGCCTGCGCTGCATGTCTGCTCGCGCCGCGTGCGCCAGATGGTAGCCGTCCAGCCCGCCTTGTGCCATGCCCGCCTCGATTTCCGCCAGTCCGGCCTGCGGGCCGTCGCGCATGCCTATGGCCGCGGCGCGGTTGAGTGCCACGACCGGTGAGGGGTCGACGCGGCCGAGCACATCGTAAAGCGCGACGATCTGTACCCAGTCGGTCTCCGCCGTGCCTGCCGCCTCGGCGTGGACGGAAGCAATGGCCGCCTGCAGGATATACGGTCCGATGCGGCGCGAGGCGATCGCCCGACCGATCAGGCCGTCGGCCTCGGCGATCAGCGAACGGTCCCACAGCGTGCGGTCCTGATCCTCCAGCAGGACAAGGTCGCCGCTCGCATTGACCCGCGTCGCGCGCCGCGCCTCGTGCAGCAGCATCAGGGCAAGCAGCCCTTGCGCCTCCGGCTGGTCGAGCAGTTCGACCATCAGCCGGCCGAGCCGGATCGCCTCGGCGCACAGATCGGCCCGCGTCAGGTTCGGCCCCTCGGTTGCCGCGTAACCCTCGTTGAAGATCAGGTAGATCACCTGCAGCGCACTCTCGAGACGCGCCGGCAGGTCGTCGCGGTCGGGCACCTCGTAAGGGATCGCCTCGTCCCGGATCTTCGCCTTGGCCCGCACGATGCGTTGCGCAATGGTCGGTGCAGGCGTCAGATAGGCGCGGGCGATCTCTTCGGTGGTCAAACCACCCACTTCGCGCAGGGTCAGGGCGATGCGTGCATCCGGCGCCAGCGCCGGATGGCAGCAGATGAAGATGAGCCGCAATTCATCGTCCTGGATGTCTTCCGGCATGGCTGGTTCCGGCGTCGGCTCGGCCAAAGCCGTGAGCTCGGGAAGGGCCCCGGCCAGCCGCGCTTCCCGGCGCCAGCGGTCGATGGTCTTGAAGCGGCCGGCCGAGACCAGCCAGGAATAGGGGTTGGCCGGCACACCCTGGCGCGGCCATTGCTCGGCGGCAGCAGTGAAGGCCTCATGCAAGGCCTCCTCCGCCGCGTCGAAACCGCCGAGCAGGCGGATCAAGGTCGCCAGCACGCGCCGCGCCTCGGTGCGGTAGGCCGCCTCCAGGGCATCGCGGGGGCTGGTGGTGCTCACAGGACCGGCGGCGGCTGGCTGAAGTCGACGACCGGGCGAACTTCGACAAAGCCGATCGTTGCCAGTGGATGGCCGCTCGCCACTCGCACCGCCTCGTTGAGATCGCGGGCCTCGATGACGATGATGCCGCCCAGGATCTCCTTGGTCTCCATGAACGGGCCGTCGACGGTCGACATCTTGCCGTCGCGGACCTGCACGGTCATTGCCTCCTCGGGCAGCACCAGGGCCTCGGCGGTTACGAAGTGGCCGCTGGCTTTGAGCACCTCGTCATATCCGGAGCACTCGGCCAGCACGGCATTGGCCTCCGGGCTGCCGCCGAACAATGTTTTGGGGTGGTAATAGATGAGACAGGCGTAACGCATGGTGGGTTTCCTTTTCCAGGATTGTCGAAAACTAGGGTTCTTGGGATCAGGCGTCGAGGATCGGCGCAAAGCCGCCATGGACCCGGCGCTGGGTCGTAGGGCATGGTGTCGGCATACATGCGCGGATCGGCAATCACCTTTTTCCAGGCGTCATCGCGCACCTGCTTCGACGGCCATTCGACCCAGGCATAGACGACGACCTCGTCGCCCGTCGCTTTCACGGCGCCACGGTAGTCGGTGACCTCGCCGTCGGGAACATCGTCGCCCCACGCTTCGACAACGCGGGTTGCGCCGTGTTCCTTGATCACCGCGGCCTGCTTCGTCGCTACGGCAAGGTAGGCCTGCTTGTTGGCGGCCGGCACCGGCACCAGCGAGCCATCGATATAGCCCGTCTTGCCGGTCGTGTTCAGGTCGATGAAGGGCGTGAAGCCACCGATGATCATGCGCTTGCCGTCAAAGGGCATGGACGCGCCGATCTCCGCCATGCGCGGGTCGCTCATCATCGTCTGATAGGCCGCGTCCGCCGCCGCCTTGTCCGCGTATTCGTGCCATGAAAAGGTGATGACTTCATCCGGCTTTGCCTTCACGGCTCCCTTGAAGTCGGTGATCTTGCCGCCGGGCACGTCGTCGCCCCATCCTTCGACCATGCGGGTGGTGCCGAACTCCTTCAGCACCGATGCCACCTCGGCGACATGCCTGCGGTAAGCTTCCTTGTTGGCGGCGGGCACCGCGGCGACAAATCCTGCGATATAGCTCATTGCGTTTCTCCTATTGGCTAATGCCGTTTGACACTCTTGGCGTCTCGAAAGGTCCGAGAACGCCAATGGTCGAACGGCACGGCCTGGATTCGACATCGCTTCGAAATTTTTCTTCGAGGCGGTCGCAAACGCTGCTGCTGTCTATTCGGAAGCCAGCCTGTCGCCCCAGTCCAGCCGCCGGGCCAGCTTGAAGTCGGCGCCGTCGCGCTTGGTGAACAAGCGCTCGGCGGCGGTGCCGTCGTCCCGGCAAAGTTTGAGCAGAACCTTGCCGGAACCGGATTTCGGCGGCGCAAGAACCCGCGCCTGGTGCGATGTGAGTCCGTCGCGAGAAGCCGCGACATAGATGAATTTCTCATCTTCCCACGGCACGTCGGCGTCCTTGGCCAGCCGGTGCAGGCGCGAGCGGGCGACGCGGCGGGAAAAGTGGCACCAGTCGGGCGCGGTGAGCGGGCAGGGCGCCTGATGCGGGCAAGGCGCGAGCACATGCGCGCCCGCCTCGATCAACTGCCGGCGCACGGCAAGGATGCGCTGCCAGCCGGCGGGGGTGCCCGGCTCGACCACAAGCAGCGTGTCGGCGGTGAGTTGCCAGAGGCGGTCGATGAGCTTCGGCAGTGATGCGGGAGCGATTTCGTCGAGCACATAGGCGCACGTGACCAGATCGGCCGGCTCGATGTCGGCAAGGTCGATGGTGGCATCACCGGCCAGCCATCTGGTCTGGGCGGCAATTGTGTCGCCGGCAAGCGTCTCGCCGACCTTGCGCACCGCGGCACTGGCTTCGAACAACACTGCCTGTTCGAGATCGGGCCACTGGTCGGTCGTGGCCCAAAGCACCGTGCCAGGGCCGGCGCCGACATCGAGCAGGCTCCTGGGTTGAAAGCCGGGCTTTGCGTCGCTCAGCGCGTCGAGGCTGGCGCGGATCGCGGCATAGGTCGCCGGCAGCCGCGTCGCCAAATAGGCTTTCACGGCCAGATCCTCGGCCATGTGCAAACGGCCGTCGCGCAACTCGGCACGGTAACGGTCGGACAGCGTTTTTGCCGCTTGCTTGATTACCGCCAGCGGAACGTTTTCGAGCAGGCGCTCGACACCTTGGCGAAGGGAGGCCGGCAACTCCATCTCACGCGCCCCGCGGAACGAGAAGGATCACCGAAGCGCCGGCAATGCAGAGCGCGGCACCGGCAAGATCCCAGCGGTCGGGGCGAACGCCCTCCACCAGCCACAGCCAGCCAAGCGAGGCCGCGATGTAGATGCCGCCATAGGCGGCGTAGGCGCGACCGGCGGCTGACATGTCCACCAGCGCCAGCAGGAAGCCGAACAGGGCAAGCGAGGCGAGGCCGGGAAGAAGCCACAGCGGCGACTTATCCAGCCGCCACCAGGCCCAGAACGAAAAGCAGCCGGCGATCTCGGCCAGAGCGGCGGCGGCATAGAGGACGTAGGTCATGAAAAAAAGGTCCCGCGACAGTCACGGGACCTTTTTCAGTGCAGGCGCCGGCAATGGCAAGCGGCAATGCTATTCCTGGTCGGCAACCTTGCGGCGGCGAGCCGGCTTGGCGGCCGGGCTCTTTTTGACGGGAGCCGTTTCACGATGCCCCATGTCGCGCATCTCAAGCGCTTTTTCGCATTTGGCCATGTAGTCGCGTGTCATCGGCAGCGTGTCGTTCTTCTTGGCGATCTGGATCTGGAAGATCACCAGGTCCTGCCAGCGGAAGGCGGCTTCCGAGGCCGCCAGGTAGAATTCCCACATGCGGCAGAAACGCTCGTCATAGATCGCCTTGGCCTTGTCGCGATTGGCGGCGAAGCGCACGCCCCAGTGCTTCAGCGTATCGGCATAGTGGAGCCGCAGGATCTCGACGTCGGTGACGACCAGGCCCGACTTTTCGATCGCCGGCATGACTTCCGAGAGCGAAGGGATATAGCCGCCCGGGAAGATGTATTTGCGGATGAAGGCGCTGGTCGCCCACGGCACGCCGGAACGACCGATCGTGTGCAACAGCATCACGCCATCGGGCTTGAGCAGCGTCGCGCTCTTGTCGAAGAAGGTGCGGTAGTGGTTGACGCCGACATGCTCGAACATGCCGACCGAGACGATGCGGTCGAAACGCTCGTTGAGTTCGCGGTAGTCCTTCAGCTCGAAATGCACACGGCTTTCCAGCCCTTGCGCGTGCGCCCGGTCGGTGGCTACGCCATGCTGCTCGGTCGACAGCGTCACGCCCTGCACGTCGACCTCGAACGCCTTGGCGAGGTAGAGGCCAAGCCCGCCCCAGCCGGAGCCGATGTCGAGCACGGTCTGGCCGGCCTTCAGCCGGAGCTTGGCGGCGATGTGGCGTTTCTTGGCGGCCTGCGCTTCGTCGAGCGTCATGTCCGGCTGCTCGAAATAGGCGCAGGAATATTGCATGTCCTCGTCGAGGAAGAGCCGGTAGAGGTCGCCCGACAAATCGTAGTGTCGCTGCACGTTGCGCCGCGAGCGCGAGGCGGTGTTGATCTGCTGCAGCCGGCGGAAGGCGTGGCGCAAGCCTTCGATGGCCTTCGACCAGGTGGCGTCGATGCCGCCGCTGCCCATGTTCTGGAAGGCGATGCGCATCACGCCCAGCACGCCGCCCTCGAGAATGTCGAGTTCGCCGTCCATGTAGGCTTCAGGCACCGCCAACATCGGATCGAAGGTGATGGCGCGCTCGGCATGCGCGGTCTTGATGTGCATGTGCACCGGTTCGCCGCTGCCGTCGCCGAAAACCACAGTCGAGCCCTTGGGACCGGTCACCTTGAGATTGCCGGTACGCACCAGGCGGTCGAGAACGCGCTTCAACAGGATATTCATGACCAAATGTCCCCTCTCGGCCAGACAGGCTGCCTTGGCGCGTGACCGCGAAAATCGGTTCCGATTTCGCCGAAGATCTTGCGCCGAACCAAAGTTGCACAGCGTTGCTTTGCGCGGCCAAAGGACGCGCGACGCCATAGTCTGCAACAATATATAGGGGTTCGAAAAGTTCCATTTGGCACAAAAATGCCCGGGCGAGAGGCCCGGGCATTGGTCCAGCATGGCTGGATGACGGCAAAGTGATCGAAGCACGCTTCAATCGAGATCGGAGCGCAGCTTCAACCTCTTTGCTATGGATGATCAGGCGTTGTCTTCGCCGCCTTCAAACTCGGTGTTCGGATCGAAGAAGTTCTCCGGCCGGGCGTTGTCGTTGATGTCGTCGCCATAGATGGCTTCGGCGGTGGTCAGAGTCTCGCCCTTGGCCTGGCGCTCGGCTTCGTCGGCCGTGCGGGCGATGTTGAGCGTGACGGTGACCTCGACTTCCGGATGCAGCGCGATCGCCACATTGGTGACACCGATGGTCTTGATCGGCTGGTTGAGCAGGATCTGGTTGCGATTGATCGAGAAACCTTCCGCCGTCAGCAGATCGGCGATGTCGCGGGTCGAAACGGAACCGTAAAGCTGTCCGGTTTCGCCGGCGGAGCGAACGGCGATGAAGCTCTTGCCGTCGAGCTTTTCGGCGACCTGGGCCGCTTCCGATTTGCGCTCGAGGTTGCGGGCTTCGAGCTGGGCGCGCTGACCTTCGAACTTCTTCTTGTTGGCTTCGTTGGCGCGCAGCGCCTTACCCTGCGGCAGCAGGAAGTTACGGGCGAAGCCGTCCTTGACCTTGACGGTATCGCCCATCTGGCCGAGGCGGGAAACGCGTTCGAGAAGAATGACGTCCATGGTTTTGTTCCTTCGGTTGGGCGCCAATCGATCGTTGAGATCGACGCCGAATGTCTTGGGAACAGGTCAGGAAGCTTGAGCGCCTTTGGCGCTGGTGTCGCTGTCCTGCCTGTTGCGGCAGTTAGAGGTTTTGACCTCAACCCGGGATTTGATGTTCGGCCCTGCGGCGCCCGTCGCCGTGGGAAAGAGCGGGCGGCGAACCGCCCGCATTTGAGATATTAGCGAACCACGTAGGGCAGCAGGCCGAGGAAGCGGGCGCGCTTGATCGCCTTGGCGAGTTCGCGCTGCTTCTTCTGGCTGACGGCGGTGATGCGCGACGGCACGATCTTGCCGCGCTCAGAAATGTAGCGCTGCAGCAGACGCACGTCCTTGTAGTCGATCTTGGGCGCGTTGGCGCCGGAGAACGGGCAGGTCTTGCGGCGGCGATGGAACGGGCGCCGGGTCGGGATCTGATTGATGTCGACCATTATTCTGCACCCCCTTCAGAGCCTTCGCGCGGACGGCGCGGACCACGATCGGCACCAGCGTCGCCGAACGAGCGCGGCGGACGATCGCCACGGTCGCCGCGATCACGATCGCCGAACGAACGCGGACCACGATCGCCACGGTCACGGTCGCCGAAGCCGCCGCGTTCCGAGCGCTCTTCGCGCTTCTGCATCATGGCCGACGGGCCTTCCTCATGCGCCTCGACCTTGATGGTCAGGAAACGCAGCACGTCTTCGGACAGGCCCATCTGGCGCTCCATCTCGTTGAGCGCGGCAGCCGGGCAATTCAAATCCATCAGCGTGTAGTAAGCCTTCCGGTTCTTGTTGACCCGGTAGGTGAGGGACTTCAGTCCCCAGTTCTCGACCCGGCCGACGGACCCGCCATTTGCGGAGATGACACCCTTGTACTGTTCGACAAGCGCATCGACCTGCTGCTGCGAGAGGTCCTGCCGGGCAAGAAACACATGTTCGTAAAGAGCCATTATGTCCTATGCCTTTCTTCGTTTCTCTCCCGGTTCCCGGCGGCAAAAGCCTCTGCAACTTCTCTGACCCGCAAACCCTCGAAGGGGCAGGGGGAAGAAAGGAGCATGACGAGACGGTCGAGAGCGGAGACACGGGAGGCGGAAGCACTTCCGGCTTCACACGAAGGTTCTGAAAAACCTCCGGCCCTCCGTTCAGCCCCCAGCAAGGACCGGCAGATTGCGGGCGTCTATACAGCAATCCGGCCGCAAAGCAAGGGCAAGCGGCATTCCCGTGTGTCATAGCCGATGATCGGGGAGCAGCAACGGCCGGAGTTGTGGTTTCCGGCAACCACGTCTTAACCACACCAGCAGGTTGTGTGGAGTTGAAGCCTGGCCATCAACGGTCGATTCATCATGGAAGGCGCAAAAGCCCGGACAACCGCGCAAAAGCGGCAAGCATTTCCGGGGGTAAGGATGCTTTTCAACAAATTCTGGCGCTCGAAGAGCGGCAATTTCACGCTTGTGCTGGGACTGGGTTTGCCGGTCATCCTGACGGCAGTCGCTTTCGCAACCGATGTCTCGACCCTTATGCGGGCCAAGAGCAATCTGCAGAACGCTCTCGATTCGGCAAACCTTGCGTCTTCGCACCTTGGCGATCTCGACATCACCCGCAATGACGCTTTCAACCGCTATTTCCAGGCCAATATCGTCGGTCATGGCGAGCTCGGCAATGCGCAGGCGACGTTGACTGTCGACAAGGGCGTCAACTTCGTCAAGACAAAGGCGGTTGCCTCGGCGGACGTCAATCTCAACTTCGCCTTCCTGTTCGGCGACAGCAAGCACATCGTGGTCGATGCCTCGGCGGTCGAATCGAACAACCAGCTCGAAGTCGTGCTGGTGCTGGACAACACCGGCTCGATGGCCGGAGCGCGTATGACGGCGCTGAGGACGGCGACAAAATCGTTGCTCGACACGCTCGAAGGGGCGAAATCGCCGACGCGCAAGATCCGCGCCTCGCTGGTTCCATTCGTAACCGCCGTCAACGTCAATGGCGACGGCTTCGACCCGTCCTGAATCGACATGGACGGCAAGTCCTCAACCAACGGCGTCAATTTTCCCGTCATCGACGGCAAGCGGCCGAACCACATGGCGCTTTTCAAACAGCTCAAGAAGACCGGATGGACCGATGCCGGATGGAATGGCACCGGATGGAAGGGTTGTGTCGAGGCACGGCCAGGCGCTTACAATATCTCCGACACGCCACCCGACACGGCCAAGCCCGACACGCTGTTCGTGCCGTACTTTGCGCCGGATGATCCCGAAGACGCCCAAAAGCCGTCTGGCTCCTATGGCAATTCGGATAAATACTACAACAACTCCTATCTCAACGATGTCAGCGACAAAACCAGGCTTGCCCAGTCGGGCATCAACATCCTGGGCATCGATCTCAGCAACCTGCTCGGCAATCTCATCGAACTTCTGTCGCCCGATGACAGGGCTGCCAGGGAAAAGATTGCCAAATATGTTGCGCCCGCCAAGGAATTCATCACCGAGATCGGCTCTCCCATCACTATCGGCCCGAACCGTGCGTGTCCGACCCCGGTGGTCCGTCGGCTGTTGGCTGGCGCCATAGACGACGTTCTCGCCGTCGGTGAGCAACAGCACGATCTTGCTGATACCGGGCGTCTTCCACGGCGCCCCATCGGTGTAGGGCGCGGCGGGCGACAGCACCCGCATACCCCATGACAGGCCCTCGGAGACGTTGGTGCCCGAACCGTTCCACTCGGTCATCTGACTGGCAGCCTTGCGCAGCTTGTCGAAATCGTCGGTCAGGGGCCGAAATCTGACTACACATCGTATGGTTATCTGGCCGGCGGCCGTTTCGGATCGGATAACCAGACGACCGCTGCGCGCAATGTCGACGGCTGGACCAAAAACGTTTGCACGCAATTGAAGAACGAGGGCGTGCAAATCTACACCATGGTGCTGCAATCCGACACCGCAGCCAACCGCGCGCTTTACAGCGCCTGCGCTTCTGATCCGAGCGGCTATTATGCAGTCAACGATCCGACCAAATTGCCGGACGTTTTCCAGCAGATCGCCAACAAGTTCTCGAAGCTGCAATTGACGAACTGAACGCGCGATCCGACACAGACGAGCCTGAGGGATCGTTGGGCTCAACTCGTATGGGCGACAACTTTGTCCTTGTCGACCGTTTCGGGGAAGAAGTCGGGCGCCGCGTGGCGTTTGCCGAACATCATATCATACTGAAGCAGGCGGAAATCGCGGATCGCCGGATCGATCTCCTTCTGCCGCGCCCAATCGGGCGTGGCTTCGCCAGCCGGCGTCAGCAGAAGATTGCGGTCGACGACACGGTAGCGTTCGCTCATCTCGCCCAGGAAGCCGGTGTAGTATGGATGGCTGATCCCGGCCGTTTTCAGGATATGATAGGGCAGGAAGGCTGGGCTGACGGCACCCATCTGCTCAGCCGGCCCGGTGCGGTTCGACCAGATGACCAGCGGCGTCTCGTGATGCTCGAGAGCAGCCTCGGGCGACGCTTCCTTGCGCGGCGCGACATTATCCTTGAGGAAGCCGGTTTCGACATAGACCGGCCCCAGCGGCGGCAGATGGTCGCCGAAGAAGGCGATTACGGTGGGGCGGGAGCGTTTCTTGGCCCATTCGACGAGGCGTTCGAGGCCGCGATCGGCATCGGCTGAGCCCTCGGCGTAGCTGAGTAGCGATTCGCGCGCCCACTGGCTGATCGGCGCCTGCACCCTATGCGTGGGATTGTAATAGCGGTTCGGCTCGTAGGGACCGTGGTTTTGCAGGCTGACCGCAAAGAAGAACACCGGCTCGTCGCTGGCGTCGGCCTCGCTGATGATCTCGTCGGTCATCGCCGCATCCGATGCCAGTGGCCCGCGCTTTTGCATTGGCGGCAGCGTCTCTTCCGACTTGAAATCGTTGAAGCCGAAATCGGCATAGACCGCGCCACGGTTCCAGAACCAGTTGGTGCCGGGATGGATGGCGCTCGCCCGGTAACCCTGGCTCTTCAGGAAGGTCGCGAGCGAAGGGGTCGGCGTGCGCACATATTGCTGATAGGGGATGCTGCCTGCCGGCAGGAACGCGTTGGAGAAGCCGGTCAGCGCCTCGAACTCGATATTGGCGGTCATGCCGCCGAACTCCGGCGAGAACATCGAGCCCGAGCGCAGCGCCCGCACATTGGGGATTGGATCTGGCGTGATGGTGACGCCAGGCAACTTGGTCGGATCCCAGAAGGATTCGCTCATGACGATGATGATGTCCGGCTTCTCGGCCGGCACCGAGGCGGTCACATCAGGCCTGGCTATCGCTGCGATCGCCTTGTCGGAATAGCCCGGCGGCGCCGAGACATGCGCCATCGGCACGTTGAGGGCAAAGGCCAGCGCAAAGCCGTTGGAGGCATAGTTTTCCTTCTGGTCCCACATGATCGGGATGATCTGCAGCCGATCCCTGGTCCAGGAGAAGGTGGCGTAGTCCATGATCGAAACGAAGAAGGCGAGCAGCGGCACTGCCAGCGTCAGCCGCGCAAGGCGCCCCTTGCGGCTGAGTGCGGGAACCTTGCGGCGCCATAACCGCCAGCCGTAGACGAGCAGCGACAGGCCGGCGACGATGCCGACGACCATGGCAAGCGCGGTCATCGGCCGTTCGCGTACCAAAAGCGGCAGCAGCGCGAAGATCTGGCGGGCATAGAGGAAATCGGTCGGATAGAGCGGATCGCCGAGATAGTGCGACTTCTGGTGACCGACGAAAGCAAGCGACAAGGTCAGCGGCGCGACGATCATCAGGCTCTGGTGGCTGCGGCCGAGCACCGCATCGAAGCCGATCAGGAGCAGCGCAAACACGACGATGGTGGTCCAGCCCGGCTTGAACGGCTGAAGGAAGAAGGAGATGGTTCCGGCAAAGTCGCCGCGCACGATCAGTTCGATGGCAAACACCAGGATAGCGGCAATCGCCAGGCTGATCAGCCCATAGCGCACGACCGGCCATCTCCTGCCCGGCAGATAGCCGGTGGAAGGGTCGTCTTCCAGGAACTGTGGCGCGGCCTTGCCGGTGCGTTTGTAACTCTTTGCCACTTTAACTTCCCCACCCAGCGACAAGCACGTCACTCGATTGTCATGGAATTGTCACGCAAAGCTAGCGCCTGTAACGGAAATAAGAAGAGCCAGCAAACGAATCGTGAGCGGTTTTCATCAGGAGTGATCGCCAAAAACCCTTTCGCAACAGGCACTCGGCGGACGAGGCTGCCCTCGGGCAGGGTCGAACCGGGCTTGACTTGGCGCCCCGCCATGCGTCACAGGCAAGAAAAACCCGTCTTCAGGCAAGCAAAACCAGCCCTTGGGAGCCCTCGCATGGCCGTTGCATTCACCTTTCCCGGACAAGGCAGCCAGGCGGTCGGCATGGGCAAGGATCTCGCCGACGCCTTCCCCGAAGCGCGCAGGGTCTTCCAGGAAGTCGACGATGCGCTCGGCGAAAATCTGTCGAAGCTGATCTGGGAAGGGCCGGAAGAGACGTTGACGCTGACCGCCAACGCGCAGCCGGCGCTGATGGCGGTGTCGCTGGCCGCGATCCGGGCGCTGGAATCGCGCGGCTTCTCGCTGAAAGGCAAGATCGCCTATGTCGCCGGTCATTCGCTGGGCGAATATTCGGCGTTGGCCGCTGCCGGCTTCGTTTCGGTTGCCGATGCCGCCCGGTTGCTGCGCATACGCGGCAATGCCATGCAGGCGGCGGTGCCGGCCGGCGAGGGCGCCATGGCGGCGATCATCGGATTGGAACAGGCCGATGTCGAAGCCGCTTGCGCGGAAGCCGCCAAAGGCTCTGTCTGCCAGATCGCCAACGACAATGGCGGTGGCCAACTGGTCATCTCCGGCGCCAAGGCCGCGGTCGAACTGGCCGCGAAACTGTGCACCGAGAAAGGCGCCAAACGCGCGCTGATGCTGCAGGTGTCCGCGCCCTTCCATTCCGCGCTGATGGCGCCGGCCGCGAACGTCATGCGCGAAGCCCTGGCCGGCGTGGCAAAGAACGCGCCGGTGGTTCCCGTGCTCTCCAATGTCACGGTCAGCCCGACCAGCGATCCAGACGAGATCGCCCGCCGCCTGGTCGAACAGATAACCGGCCGCGTGCGTTGGCGCGAGACGGTGGAATGGTTCGGCGCAAACGGCGTCACCACGCTTTACGAGATCGGCGCCGGCAAGGTGCTTTCAGGATTGGCGCGGCGCATCAACCGCGATGTCGCCACCGCGTCGGTCGGCACCGCGGCTGACGTCGAGGCGGCCATGGCGGCGCTTGCATAAAGCGTCATTTGATCCCATCCCTGTAAAGGGTGTTCTCTTCTCAATCAGGAGACAAAAATGTTCGAATTGACTGGCCGCAAGGCGCTCGTCACCGGCGCATCCGGCGGCATCGGCGAGGCGATCGCCAGGATGTTGCATGCGCAGGGCGCGATCGTCGGCCTGCATGGCACCCGCGTCGAGAAACTGGAAGCGCTGGCTAGCGAGCTTGGCGACCGGGTCAAGCTGTTCCCGGCCAATTTGTCCAACCGTGAGGAGGTCAAGGCGCTCGGCCAGAAAGCCGAAGCCGATCTCGAAGGCGTCGACATCCTGGTCAACAACGCCGGCATCACCAAGGACGGCCTGTTCGTGCGCATGTCGGATGCCGACTGGGACAGCGTGCTCGAGGTCAACCTGACCGCCGTGTTCAGGCTGACCCGCGAACTCACCCACCCGATGATGCGCCGCCGCCATGGCCGCATCATCAACATCACCTCGGTGGTCGGCATCACCGGCAATCCCGGCCAGACCAATTACTGCGCCTCAAAGGCCGGCATGATCGGCTTCTCCAAATCGCTGGCACAGGAGATCGCCACCCGCAACATCACCGTCAACTGCGTCGCCCCGGGCTTCATCGAATCGGCGATGACCGACAAGCTCAACGACAAGCAGAAAGAGGCGATCATGGCGGCGATCCCGACGCGGCGCATGGGCACCAGCGTTGAAGTCGCGTCCGCCGTCGCTTATCTCGCCTCCAACGAAGCCGCCTACGTCACTGGCCAGACCATCCACGTAAATGGCGGCATGGCTATGATTTGACGAGGTTCGGCAGCAACGCCGGCGGGTTGTGAAAAGAGACCATTTCGGCTTGGACCTCAGCTATTTTTCGTGTAATGCGGCCCGCAACCCGGCGGTTCGGGCAAAAACCGGTCCGTAGTCGTTGCGTTTCCGGCAGGACCATCTTTCAGCTTGATTAGCGGCATTCTGCCCGCTAACGAAGACAGACAAACAAAAGACGAGGATGCCCAAATGAGTGACACCGCAGAGCGCGTCAAGAAGATCGTCATCGAGCACCTTGGCGTCGATGCCGACAAAGTGACGGAGCAGGCGAGCTTCATCGATGATCTGGGCGCCGACAGCCTCGACACGGTCGAACTTGTCATGGCGTTCGAAGAAGAATTCGGCGTCGAGATTCCCGACGATGCGGCTGAGACCATCCTGACCGTTGGCGATGCCGTGAAGTACATCGACAAGGCTTCGGCCTGACGCTTTCCGCAGTCATCACCGGGGAGGACCTGCGATGAGGCGTGTCGTCGTCACGGGCCTTGGGTTGCTGTCGCCGTTCGGCATGGGCTTCGAGCACAGCTGGAAGGAACTTCTGACCGGCCGCAGCGCTGCCAAGCGCATCACTGAGTTCGAGGTGGAGGATCTTGCCTGCAAGATCGCCCACGTCATTCCGCGTGGTGACGGCAGCAATGCCACCTTCAATCCCGAGGCCGTGCTCGAGCCCAAGGAACTGCGCAAGATCGGCGACTTCATCCTTTACGGGATTGCCGCCGCCGACGAGGCGCTGAAGGATTCCGGCTGGGAACCCAAGACGCATGAAGAGCGGTGTGCCACCGGCGTCCTGATCGGCTCCGGCATCGGCGGCATCGAGGGCATCGCCGAGAACGCGATGATCCTCAAGGAGCGCGGCCCGCGCCGCATCAGCCCTTTCTTCATCCCGGGCCAGATCATCAATCTCGTCTCCGGGCAGGTTTCGATCCGGCACGGACTGAAAGGCCCGAACCATGCCGTCGTCACGGCCTGTTCGACCGGCGCGCACGCCATTGGCGATGCTGCCCGGTTGATCATGTGGGGCGATGCCGACGTGATGGTCGCCGGTGGCGCCGAAGCGCCGGTGACGCGGCTGTCGATCGCCGGCTTTGCCGCATGCCGGGCACTGTCGACGGAACGCAATGATTCGCCGCAAACGGCGTCGCGACCCTATGATCGCGACCGCGACGGCTTCGTTATGGGCGAGGGCGCCGGCGTTGTCGTGCTCGAGGAGCTCGAACATGCCAGGGCGCGCGGCGCCAAGATCTATGCCGAGGTGACGGGTTACGGTCTCACCGGCGACGCGCATCACATCACCGCGCCCGCCGAGGATGGCGATGGCGCCTTCCGTTGCATGACGGCGGCACTGAACCGGGCCAAGTTGACGCCGGCCGATGTCGACTACATCAACGCGCACGGCACCTCGACCATGGCCGACACGATCGAGCTCGGCGCGGTCGAGCGGCTTGTCGGCAATGCCGCATCGAAGATTTCGATGTCATCGACCAAGTCGTCGATCGGCCATCTGCTTGGGGCGGCGGGTGCCGCCGAAGCGATCTTCTCGATCCTTGCCATCAGGGACAATGTCGCGCCGCCGACCATCAACCTCGACAACCCGGAACGCGAAACCGCGATCGACCTGGTGCCGAACAAGCCGCGTGCCCGCCAGATCGACGTTGCGCTGTCCAATTCCTTCGGCTTTGGCGGGACCAACGCGTCGCTGGTCTTCCAGCGCTACAATGGCTGATCGTCCGGCTGCCGGGCGGCGCTTCGGCGTGCCGTCAATTTTGCCATATTCGCCCCTACTCTGCCGCTGGGGATTCGTTGGGCGATCAAACGGTAGGGCGAAATGAACACAAATCCGGCAGGCAACGGAGAATTCGGGCAACGGCCGCCGACATCCGGCCCGATCGTGCCGAAAACGGCCAGCGAAGCGTTGCGGCCGGAGGCTGGCACGCCGCCGCCGAAGCGCTCGCGGGCGTCACGCAGCCAGGTCGTCGTGTTCATGAACTTCGTCATCTCCTCGGTGATGCTGGTGGTTCTGGCGGCCGGCGTCGCGGTCTATTTCGGCAAGCAGGAATTCACCGAACCCGGACCTTCGGCCAATGGCGACACCTTCCTGGTCAAGCCGAGCACCGGCGTCCAGGATATCGCCGACCAGCTCGAACGCCGCGGGTTGATCAGCGACGCCCGGGTATTCCGCCTTGGCGTGCGGGCCTTCGGCAATGATTCCGCGCTGAAAGCCGGCGAGTACGAGATCAAGCCCAGGGCATCCATGCGCGATATCATGGAGCTTCTGAAGAGCGGCAAGTCGGTGATGTATTCGCTGACCATTCCTGAAGGACTGACGGTCGACCAGGCATTGCAGCGCATCGCCGAGGAGAATGCCTTGAGCGGCGACATGCCGGCAACCACGCCGCCGGAGGGCAGCCTCGCCACCGACACGCTGCGCTTCACGCGCGGAGCGACACGCCAGCAGATGGTCGACAAGCTGCTGGCGGATCAGAAGAAGCTGGTCGACGATGTCTGGCAGCGGCGCGCGCCTGACCTGCCGCTGGCCAACGTCGAGGAGTTCGTCACGCTGGCCTCGATCGTCGAGAAGGAGACGGGCAAGGGTGACGAGCGTTCGCGAGTTGCCGCCGTCTTCCTGAACCGGCTTGCCAAGGGCATGCGCCTGCAATCCGATCCGACCATCATCTACGGGCTGTTCGGCGGCAAGGGAAAGCCGGCGGATCGGCCGATCTACCAGTCGGACATCCAGAAACAGACGCCCTACAACACCTATGTGATCAATGGCTTGCCGCCGACGCCGATCGCCAATCCGGGTCGTGCAGCGCTGGAGGCGGTGGCCAATCCGTCGAAGACCGCCGACCTCTATTTCGTTGCCGACGGCACCGGCGGGCACGTCTTTGCCGCGACGCTGGACGAGCACAACGAGAACGTCGCCCGCTATCGCGCGTTGCTGAAGAAGCAGGCCGATGATGCCGCCAAAGCCGCCAAGACGACTGGCACCGGCGACAGCAATGCCGTCGAACCCGCTGGCAGTGGGCCGGCTGACGGTGCCGACGACAGCGGCGGTGACGCGGGCGCTGCCCAGTAAATGAAGAAAGGCGTTGCCCGGCAGGCAACGCCCTGACATTTGGAAGAGCGCCGCGCGTCCGGTTTCGACGCGCCTGCGGCGCAGTCTTTTTCAAGCCGCACTCGCTCTGTCCGGAAAGCCGGTTCAGGGCGATGTGCAAGGGACGTGTGGGCGATATGAATTTGCAGAGCATGACCGGTTTTGCACGTGCCGTCGCCGAGCACGAAGGCACCTCGATCGCCTGGGAGGTCAAGTCCGTAAACGGCAAGAGCGTCGAGGTACGGCTGCGGCTGCCGCAAGGCTTCGAGCGGTTGGAACCTGCTGTCCGGCAAATACTTCAGAAACGTTTTGCACGCGGCAATTTCCAGGCGACGCTGACCATCGGCCGTGCCGTTGGCGCGCAGGCGCAGCCGGTCGTCAACGAAGCCTTCCTGAAGGACCTTGCTGGGCTCGCCAAACGGCTGCAGGAGCAATTCGGCGTTGCTGCGGCGACGTCGGATGGATTGCTTTCGCTGCGCGGCGTGCTCGACATTCCTGAAACCGTCGAAACCGAGGAGGCGAGGGCCGCGCTCGATGCCGCGATCATGGCCGCGCTCGAAGTGGCCTTGAACGGGCTCGAACAGGCACGGCAGGGCGAAGGAGCCGCGCTGGCTTTGCTGTTGTCGGGTCATATCGACACGATCGAGGCGCTGACGCTGCGGGCAGAAGTGGATCCATCCCGCGAGACCGCGGTGATCCGCGAACGCATCGCCGAGCAGGTCAGGCTGCTGATGGACGCTTCCGCCAATCTGGATGCCACCCGACTGCATATGGAGGCGGCGTTCCTGGCCACCAAGGCCGATATTCGCGAAGAGATCGACCGGCTGAAAACGCATGTCGCATCCGGCCGGGCACTGCTGGTGGGCGGCGGCGCGGTCGGTCGCAAGCTCGATTTTCTGGCACAGGAATTTAACCGCGAATCGAATACGCTGTGTTCCAAATCGAATGCCGCAGCCATCACCGCGATCGGCCTGGACCTGAAGGCGGTGGTCGACCAGTTTCGTGAACAGATCCAGAATCTGGAGTAGCCGATGGTTGCCAAGGATTTGGGGTCCCGCATACGCCGCCGGGGCCTGATGCTCGTCCTGTCGTCGCCGTCCGGCGCCGGCAAGTCGACGATCGCGCGCAATCTTCTGGAAAGCGATTCCAGCCTCGAACTGTCGGTCTCGGTCACCACCAGGCCGCGCCGTGGAAGCGAGATCGAAGGCGTCCACTATCATTTTCGGACGATGCGCGAATTCGAGCGGCTTCGTGATTCCGACGCGCTGCTGGAGTGGGCCGAGGTGCATGGCAATTGCTATGCGACGCCGCGCGAACCGGCCGAACTGGCGCTGTCCGAGGGGCGCGACATGCTGTTCGACATCGACTGGCAAGGCGCCCAGCAGCTCAAGGAGAAGATGCGCGCCGACATTGTCTCGATCTTCATCCTGCCGCCATCGATGAAGGAGTTGAAGGCGCGGCTGAAACGTCGCGCTGAAGACCAGGAGGCGGTGATCGAGACGCGGCTGAAAAACGCCCGCAACGAGATCGAGCACTGGAAGGAATATGATTTCGTCATCGTCAATGATGACCTTGACCGCGCCTTCGCCGAAGTGCGCGGCATCGTCGTCGCCGAGCGGCTAAGACGCGACCGCCGGCCAGGCCTGTTCGATTTCGTCTCTGGACTGTTGGACGAGAAGACGGGCTGAGACCTCTTCCTTCGCCCCGTTCACGGGGAGAAGGTGGCCCGAAGGGCCGGATGAGGGGCGGTGCTGGCATTTCAAGGTTCGTGCTGCCCCCTCATCTGCCTGCCGGCATCTTCTCCCCGTAAACGGGGAGAAGAGAGCTACACGGCATTGGTCAGCCGCACGAATTCCTCGACGCTGAGCGTCTCGGCGCGGCGTGTCGGATCGATGCCGGCGCGTTCGAGCAGGGCCTCGCCGCCGAGGCTTTTCACGCTCTGCCGCAGCATCTTGCGACGTTGGCCGAAAGCGGCTTCTGTGACGCGGCCGAGTTTCTTCACCTCGGCGGGCAGGGGCGTCGGGCGCGGCACCAGATGCACCACCGAGGAGGTGACCTTTGGCGGCGGCGTGAATGCGTGTGGCGGTACGTCGAAGGCGATCCTCGCCTCCGTCCGCCAGCCGGCAAGAACCCCCAGCCGGCCATAGCTGTCGCTGCCGGCAGGCGCGACGATGCGCTCGGCCACCTCGCGCTGGAACATCAAAGTCATCGAGGTGTAGAAAGGCGGCCAGTCGCTGACCGCCAACCAGCGCACCAGCAGCTCCGTGCCGATATTGTAGGGCAGGTTGGCCACGATCTTGACCGGGCCGCCATTGCCGGCCGCTCGACTGGCAAGGCCTGTGAAATCCGTCTTCAGCGCATCGCCGGAAACAACCTCCAGCCGGCCGGGATAGTGGTCGGACACTTCGGCAAGAGCAGCCAGGCAACGTTCGTCACGCTCGATGGCGATGACGTGACGCGCGCCGTTGGAAAGCAGGGCGCGGGTCAGCCCGCCGGGACCGGGACCGACCTCGATCACGGTTGCATCGGACAAGTCGCCGGCGGTGCGCGCGATCTTGCCGGTGAGATTGAGGTCGAGCAGGAAATTCTGGCCGAGCGCCTTCTTTGCCTGCAGCCCATGACGCTCGATCACCTCGCGCAGCGGCGGCAGCCCGTCGATGCTCATGCCCGAGATCTCATACCGCAACCGCCTTCGTGTTCGTGTCGGCCAGCCGCCGGGCAAGCTTCAGCGCCGCTATCAGGCTGTCGGGCCGCGCCACACCCTTGCCGGCGATGTCGAAGGCCGTGCCGTGGTCGGGCGAGGTGCGGATGAAGGGCAGGCCGAGCGTGACATTGACCGCCTCGTCGAAAGCCAGCGCCTTGGCCGGGATCAGCGCCTGGTCGTGATACATGCAAAGGGCCGCGTCGTAGCCCGCCCGCGCCCGGACATGGAACAACGTGTCGGCCGGCAAAGGGCCGAAAGCGTCGATGCCATCGGCACGCAGGATGTCGACCGCCGGGCGCACGATCCGCTCGTCCTCGAGGCCCATGGCGCCGCCTTCGCCGGCATGCGGGTTGAGCCCGGCAATCGCCAGCCGTGGCTTGGCGATGCCGAAGCGGCCGGTAAGGTCGGCGGCGGTGATGAGCGCGGTGGCGACGATCAGCTCGGTGGTCAGTGCCTTCGGCACCTCGGCCAGCGCGATGTGGATGGTGACGGGAACGGTGCGCAGGTCGGGTCCTGCCAGCATCATTACCGGCATCGCCTCGACGCCGCTGTGCCGGGCCGCCAGATGCGCCAGATACTCGGTGTGGCCGGGGAAGCGAAAGCCGGCGTCGTAGAGCGGCTTCTTGGCGATGGGGCAGGTGACCACGGCCGAGGCTTCGCCGGCAAGGCAATCGGCGACGGCGCGGTCGATGGCCTCGATGGTGGCAGCCGCATTGGCCGGATCCGGCCGGCCGGGGCTGTCGATGCAGCGGGCAGTCAGTGGAACGATCGGCAAGGCGCGGGCAAAGACCTGCGCCGCTTGCGCTGATGTCGTTTCGACGACCGGCAGCGAAATGCCGAGCAGGCGCGCCCGGGAGGCGATCAGCGCCGGATCGGCGAGCAGGTAGAAGGGGGGCAGGGCGGCAGCTTCGCGCGCCATAAAGGCGGCGATGGCGATCTCCGGCCCAATGCCGGACGGATCGCCGGCGCTCAACGCGAGCGCAGTCACTGCGTTGCTCACGTCAGCGCTTGACGATGCGGGCTTTTGCCTTTAGCTCGTCGACATATTTCTTGCTGAGCGCGTCGGCATCCTTGTCGCCGCCGGAGCCTTCGGCCTGAAACGCCATCTGGGCGACCTTGTCGTCGGACACTTCGCGCGACGAGCAGATGCCGATGAATTCGACGCCGCGTTCGGTTTCGCGCGTGGCGGTGGCACCGCCGACTTTGGTCGCCTTGATCTGCTCGGCCCAGTCCGGCGGCAGCTGCGGCGCCAGCACCCGGCCCAGATCCCGAACGGTGACGTCGATCAGGCCCTTGGCGAATTCGCGCGTCGTGTTGCAGCCGTTGAAGCGGGTGCGCATGGCGTCGGCCTCGCGCTTGCGTTTGCCCAGCGTGGCGCTGCGTTCAGCCGCCGGAACCACGAAGATGACCTGCTGCAGCATGTATTCGGTGGCGCTCGGTTTGGCGCCGCCTTTTTCGAGCATCTTTCTCACGAGATCCTGCTCGCTGACGGCACCGGTGCCGTCGCCAGAACGGTAGCGCGCGCTCAAAGCCTGGTTCCAGGCCATCTGGGCGCGGATGAATTCCTTGAAGTGGCTCTTGGTGACGCCTGACTTCTCCATGACGCCGTCAAGCTGGCTGAGCTGCATCTTGTTGCTCGAGGCAAAGCGCTGATACGCCGCCTCGACTTGTGCGTCGCTGATGCGGATGCCAAGCCGCTTGGCCTCGGCCATACGCAGCGTCTGGTCGATCATTTCCTGGCCGGCATCGCCCTTCTTGCGCTGCAGCTTCAGGAAGGCGGCGCGATGGGCTATGTCGCCGGTGGTGACCGGAATGTTGTTGACGACGTATTTGATCTCGCTGGCGAAAGCCGGCGGCGTCATTGCAGTGATCGACACGGACGTCGCCGCCACGAGCAACGCGAAACCTGCTGAAAAGAGGTATTTCCTCATCGTTGGTATCCCAATTCTATCCCGGTCCCGCCCAATTTCATCTTTCCAGGTGCGCGAAATCCGTGCCAGCCCTATGCGGCGAAACGATGTCGCCGATTGTTACTGGATCGTGTCGATGGCACTGGTCGACGAGCCGAATTCGCCGAGGGTGCGGAACGACAGATTGAAGCCGATGGTCTGCGACACCTCCCTGGTGTTCAGATCGCGCGACTGCGAGTAGGTCATCAGATAAGTGAAGCAGGAATCGTTGTAGGCGAAGCCGACACCGTCCTTGACCAGCAGGCTTTGCTGCAGGTCGTAGGTTCCTGTGCCGAAAACGCGCCAGTTTTCGGCCAGATGCGTGGATGCACCAAGTGTGACTTCGTGGCGGTCGGTGGTGAAGCCGTACAGTGGCTGGGCCTGGATGAAGGCGTATTTGGCGCTCAGCGACACAGGCAGGCCGGAATAGGCGGCCTTCACCTCGGCGCGGCGAACCTCGAAGCTCTGTTCGTCGAAACGGCCGCTGACCGAGGCCGCGAAGCCGTTGGGGCTGTTGATGCCGAACAGGCCGACATAATCGGATTTGGCCGTGTCGAGGCCGGAGTTGGCGCCGACATTGACCAGATCCGGCGCGGCGAACGAGTTCTCGCCGCCGATCTGATAGGATTGGCCGAAAATGGCATTGGTGCCCCAGCCATTGTTGTACGAGCCGGAATAGCGGAAGCCGACATTGGCGCGCGAACCGCCTTCTACGCGGTCGTAACCGGAGAACTTGTCGCGTTCGAACAAGGTGGTCGCGTCGAAGACCATGCTTTGGGCGTCTTCATTGGGTACTGCGAGACCGCCGACATATTGCTCGTTCGGGCGCATGAAGACCTGCGCCATTGGCTCGATAACGTGGCTGGACCCGCTGGCCATGGAAAACAGCACCGGCCAACGCATCTCGAGGCCTGCGGTTGCCATGTAACGAGCAAATGACGAGCGCATATCGGCCTGCTCGCTCAAATTTGCTGCCATCTGGTTGACGGCGTTTAGCGAAGCCGACGACGCGTTGAGATAATCAACGTCGCCCTGCAGCGCGAGCAATGGTGTCAGCACCAGCCCGCCATCGGTGACGAAGCTCCGCTTCCACTCGGCCTCGGCGGTGAGACGGCCGGATTCGCCTTCGATACCAGGGACACGCTGTATGGGGGTGGAGAAAGTATCATCGAGCTCGTCGCGGCGGATGACACGCGCGTTGACATTGAGCGACAACTGGCCGCCGGCCACCGAGGCATCAGGAATATAGGCATAGTCGAGCGACGGAAGCACCCAAGGCTGTTGTCCGCTTCGCGCAGAGGCGTTGTCGTCAGGCGTATCTTCCTGCACATCGAAATGCATGGCGCGCACGTCGAAATAGTTGCGGCCGTTGAGACCCGTCAAGTAGACCGACGACTGGTGGACGCTGCTATTGTACTTGTCGATGCCGTAGGTGTTCGAGAAGTTCTTGTCGGTCTGCAGCAGCACGTCCCAGCCGAAGTTCCAGCGTGAGTTGATGGCGAACTGCCCCTGGGTACCCATCATGCCGCGGAATTTGTTGGGATCGCCGGCGCTGCCCGAATTGACGTTGTGGCCAGAGCTGGATGGGAAGGCAGTGGTGTCGAGGAAGGCGTCGGGATTCTGCTGGTGTATCCCGGCGATCTTCAAGCTGTACTCGCCATTGTCGAAGCGCTGACGCCACTCGGCCTCACCGAGGAAGCCCTGCTTGGTATAGCCGGTACCGGTGACGGTCAGGTCGTAGGTCGGCGCCAATGCGAGATAATAGGGGACTTTCACGCCGACGCCGAGATCGCTCTTGTAGATGATGCTCGGGATCAGGAAGCCGCTCTTGCGCTTCACCGTCGGGTCGGCAATTTCGAATGCAGGCAGATAGGCAAGCGGAAAACCGAAGAACTCGAAATTCGCATTCTCGAAGCGAACCGTCTTCTTCTCGCCGTTCCAGATGATCTTCTTGGCCTTGACGCGCCAGGTCGGCGCTTTATCCGGCTTATCCTCGCACGGCTCGCAGGCGGTGTAGACGCCATTGTGGAAGGTGGTCAGCACGCCGCCCATGCGTTCTGCGCTTTCGGCGGCGAAATAGGCCTTGTCGATGGTTTCGACCCGCAACGCATTGACGAAGCCGTCGGCGAAGTCATCGGTGATGTCGATATGTTGCGAATTGATCTTGGTGCCGTCGCTGTTGATAACTTCGACGTTGCCGCTCGCGACCATCCGCTTGGTGTTGCGGTTGTATTCGACGCGCTGGGCGACAAGGCGATTGCCACCATAGTCGATCTGCACACCGCCGACGGCGGTCACGGTCTGGTTGTCGTTGTTGTAGACCAGCGTATCGGCCGCCAGCAGCATTTGCGAGCCGGCCGGAACCGATGTCGCCATGTCGCCGACGTCCTGCGCAAGCGCCGGTGCCGGAATGGCGTAGGCAAGCACGCACGCCAAGGCGGTCGCCGCATAGAGGCGCGCCAAACCGGCCTGCCTGTTGCTGGGCAAAAACGCCTCCCTCACTAGCCGTCTTCCTTGTATAGCAGGAAAGTCACCCCGAAGAACATAGCCACCATGACCGGTACCCAGGCGGCTACGACAGTCGGCACGAATCCCGCCACGCCGAATGCCTTCACCAGCACCGAAACGACATAAAGCAGAAAGCCAGCGATGATGCCACCCAGAATCATCGTCGCCGACTGTCCCATCCTAGCAAATCGCATTGAAACCGTTGCCGCGATCAGTGTCATGGCGACGAGAAGGAACGGCAACGCCACGAGCGAATCAAACTGCATGGCAAAAGCATTTGCCTTGAGGCCGAAAGAGCGGGCAACCTCGACCTTTCCGGGCAGGTCATAGAAGGGGATGGTTTCGGGGCGCGCCAGCCGCTCTTGCACGAATTCGGGCTTTAGATTGGTTGGTACGCGATCGGTTGCCGATGCCTGGATCGTGCCGTTCTGGAATGTCTTGACGTCCTGCAATTCCCAATAGCCGTCGCGCAGGAAGGCACGGGCGGCGTCCTTGCGCTCGACGATGTTGCCTTGCGGGTCGAGAATGAAAAATACGACATCGGCCATTTCCAGGCCCTGGTTCAGGATGGCCCGCGCACCGATGATGGTGTCGCCCGAACTGGTTTTCTGCCGGATCCAGGGCGCGGCATCGGCCGAGACCGTATTCGATTTGCCGGAACGCAGCTGGGTTTCGATCTGCTCGGACCAGGAGAATGCGTGCGCGGCGAGTGGATTGATGACGCCAACCGACAGGACGCCGAACAGCAAGGCTCCGATACAGCAGGGCAAGAGGAACTGCCAGGCGGAAACACCGGCGGAACGGGCGATGACCAGCTCGTAGCGCCGGTTCAGCGACACCAGCGTCGCCATCGCCGAGAAGAGACCGACGAACGGCACCGTCTGCAGCATGATCATCGGCATACGGAGGCCTGAAATGGCTACCGCCGTGCCGTAGGTGAAGCCGGGCAGGCCGGTGGTGCGGCCGGACAGCTCGGTGAAGTCGATCAGGAACACCAATGCCAGGAGGCCGATGAAGAACCAGATGGTGATCGTCACATAGCGGAAGAAGAAGTAGCGGCCCAGTGTCCAGCCCATCAGCCGACCCCTTGCCCTGATGCGCCGCGCCTGGACAAACGCAATTTGAAAGCATTCCAGCTGTCAGCGATGCGCGTGGCGAAGTTTGTCATCCAGTCCGCCCAGGTCACCGGCAGTTCCAGTGTTCGGTTGGAGACGATGAACCAGATCGCCACCGCGGAAGCCACGATCGGCACGCCATAGACCATATACGCATATTGCGGGATCTCATCCGCCTTGCTGGCGGCAAAAAAGCCCAGCCAACGCACGAACAGCGATATCGTGATCGCCGTGATCAGCGGATTGACGCGCGCCTCGCGGTGCGAGCGCGCATCCCCGGCGACCGCAAGCGCGATCAGCGCGAAAACCATGGAATAGGTCCATTCCGAGAACCGTTGGTTGACCTCGGCCCGGTATTCGTAGGGGTTCTGCTGATAGTACTTGTCGTTGGCGCCCGGGTTGAGCAGGTACTGCGTCGTCTGGTCCTTGGGCAGGAGCGTCACCGCCGAAGCCGCCGCCATGAAGGCCGACATGTCGAAGGCATAGGAGGTAAAGCGGATGACGGAGAGATCGCCGGTCAGCGTTTTGCGATGGATGACGCCGTCATTCATCATCAGCACCTTTTCACCGCCGCGTTCGACGATGCTGCCGGTCTTGGCGTAGTAGACGAGGTTGACGCCTTCTTCGCGCGAATCGGCGACGAAAATGCCACCCAGCCGGTTGTCGGGAAGGCGCTCACCGATCTGCAGGAACAGCCCGTCGTCAATCTTGCGGAAGGTGCCTTCCTGGATGATCAGCGACAACAGATCCGCGCGCGACGAGGCCACCAGTGCCCGGTTCTTCTGCCGTGCGTAAGGGTCGATGCCGTTGTCGACGGCAAAGGAAAAAACGGCGGCGGCGAGCGCCAGCAACATGATCGGCCGTACGATCGTCCAGCGCGAGGCCCCCGCGGCGTTGACGACGGCGAGTTCGGAATCCGAATTCATCACACTGAGTGTCTGTGCGACTGCCACCACCAGCGCAAAAGGCACCACGATCGGGATGATGGACGGAAGGATGAGGGCGGCGACTTCGAAGAAGGTCAACGCCGACTGGCCGCTGTCTGTCACCAGATCGATCTTTGCCAGCACCTGTGTCGTCCACACGATCGCCAGCGTCCACACAAGAGCGGCCATGAAGACCACGAAAGCGCGGCGCATGATGTAGCGTTCAACGACCTTCATGAAGGCTTTTCTCGATTTTTTCGAACGGCATCATGCCACCGAACAAGGTAGCTGTCCGGCAGCGCCTGCACAACTGGCTCCATCAGATGGTCGATCCGGGTTCTGTCCCACATTACGCCCCCCGGCTGGGCGGAGTGTCGGCGGGAATGGATAAGAAAGGGCGAACATCGATGGTTAACAACAGGTTGCGGCAAAAAGCGGGGCCGTGCCGCGACGAATCGTCATCGATTCCATAGGTCATATGGGATGCCAATTCGGCAAAGTCTTGCCAAATGCCGGAAAACGACCAAATGTCGCGCATCGTTTCGAACCGCTTCCCCAAAAGTCGCGCATTCCCTGAAAGCAGGACATGATGAATCAAAGACCGTCGATCGCCTTCGCCAAATTTTCCGGGTCCCAGAGCGCGGTAAACAAGAAGGGCACTGTCTTCGTGTTCGCGGCGGATGAGGGCGGCCTGAGCGACGTCGCCAAGGCCGGCGATCCCGGCAAGACATTGGAGCGCGCCTTTCCCGTGGCTGAGTTCATGGGCAAGTTCGCCAGCACGGTGGAAGTTCTGGCGCCGCAGGGAGCGTCGCTCGACAGACTCGTGGCGATAGGCACCGGCAAGGTGTCGGGACTGGACGAATATGCGTGGCTGAAGCTTGGCGGCACCGTTGCCGCGTCGCTGCGCAAGGCGACCGAAGTGGCGGTGGTCCTCGATGTGGCCGGCGCCTCGCCGAGTGCGAAGGATGCGGCAAACCTTGCCGCGGGCATTCTCCTGCGCAGCTATTCCTTCGATAAGTACAAGACCAGGAAGGACAAGGACGACAGCAAGGCAGAGCCGAAGAAGCCGGTCAAGGTGACCATCCACACCGCCGATCCGGCCGCTGCGAAGAAGGCCTTCGCCGATGCCGAGGCGGTGATAGACGGCGTCCTGCTGGCGCGCGACCTCGTCAACGAACCGGCAAACGTGCTTGGGCCGGTCGAGTTCGCTGCCCGCGCCAAGGAACTCGAGGCGCTAGGCGTCAAGGTCGAGATATTGGCTGAGAAGGAAATGAAGAAGCTCGGCATGGGTTCGCTGCTCGGTGTCGCGCAAGGCTCGCCGCGCGGCGCCCGCATGGCGATCATGCAGTGGAACGGCGGCAAGCCGAAGGACAGCCCGATCGCCTTCGTCGGCAAGGGCGTCACTTTCGACACCGGCGGCAATTCCATAAAGCCGGCCTCGGGCATGGAGGATATGAAGGGCGACATGGGCGGTGCCGCCGCCGTCACCGGCCTGATGCATGCGCTGGCGGCCCGCAAGGCGAAAGCCAATGTCGTCGGTATCATCGGACTGGTCGAAAATGCCGTCGACGGTCATGCCCAGCGTCCCGGTGATATCGTCACTTCGATGTCGGGCCAGACCATCGAGGTGCTCAATACCGATGCCGAGGGCCGCCTCGTGCTGGCCGATGCGTTGTGGTACTGCAACGACCGCTTCCAGCCGAAATTCATGGTCAATCTGGCGACGCTGACCGGCGCCATCATGGTGGCGCTCGGCCAACATTATGCCGGCCTGTTTTCCAACAATGACGAGCTGGCCGAAAAGTTGTCGGCGGCGGGGCAGGCGACGCAGGAACGGCTGTGGCGCATGCCGCTCGGTGCCGAATACGACAAGCTCATCGATTCCAAGAACGCCGACATGAAGAACATCGGCGGCCGTTTTGGCGGCGCCACCATTGCGGCGCAGTTTCTGCAGCGCTTCGTCAAGGATACGCCATGGGCTCATCTCGACATTGCCGGCACGGCGATGGGGGCGCCGTCGAACGAGATCAACCAGTCCTGGGGTTCCGGTTTCGGCGTCAGGCTGCTCGACCGGCTGGTGCGCGATAATTATGAGCAGTGAACGGGTTCAATCACTATAGGCTGAAGCGATGGCCGACGTCCTGTTCTACCACCTGACCGAATCGACGCTGGAGGATGCGCTGCCAGGCCTCCTGGAGCGCAGCGTCGACCGTGGCTGGCGCGCCGTGGTGCAGACAGGCACCGAGGAACGCCGCGATGCGCTCGACCAGCATCTGTGGACCTTCCGCGACGATTCGTTCCTGGCGCACGCAACCGATCGTGAGGCTCATCCCGGTGAACAGCCGATTCTGTTGACCACCGGCGACGGCAATCCCAACGACGCCAAGATTAGGTTCCTGGTCGACGGTGCGGTGCCGCCTGACCTTGGTGGCTACGAGCGCGCGGTGTTCCTGTTCGATGGCCACGATGCCGCCCAGCTCGAGGCGGCGCGAGGGCACTGGAAGGTGATGAAGAGCGCTGGCCACGCCGTCACCTACTGGCAACAGACGCCAGATCGCCGCTGGGAGCGCAAGGCTTAAGGCAGGTCGCCTGAACGTTCAGGCGACATGCTTGACCAGTGGCGTGTCACGACAATATCTACTGCTTTGCCTCGATCCGGTTATCTACTGCTTTGCCTTGATCCGGTTCATTTTCGTTGTGACGTAGTCGCCGTATTTCAATTTCATTGACTCGTCCGACCGGTTTCGATGCGGGCTCTTGAAAACGTACCATTCGCCATCAGGCGATTTACGCTTGTAGATAACCTTGCCCACTTGGCGATGCTCGAAGCAGGTCATCGAGCCCTTCACACCCCAGGAGCCATGCCATTGCGCGCGGTAGCAGAGCTTGCCGCCGCCGGGAATGAACCACATGCCGTCGCCATAGCCCGACTTGCCCTTGTCGTGAGTCCAGGCATCGAACTGCCTCTGCTTGACGGCAAAGAACCCGGCGCCCTTCTTGCCCCACAGCCACGAATGGTTCTGATAAATCTGGTAGACGCCTTCGTCAGGAACGACCGTGGCTTTTTGCGCCTGCTCGGCGATCCTTGTCGCCGTCTTGGCCGTCGCAGGAACCTGAAAGGCAAGAACAAGAACGGAGCAGGCGAATGCCGCTCCGAGATAATTTCCCACTACCCGTTTCACGAAACTTCTCCACAGATTGATTTACGCCACGCCTCAACCCTCATCCCGAACCGCTGGTTCGAGATGGATCATGATCGAACAAGGAGATTGGAAATCGATCCCGATCGCGTCGGGATCGATCAGCACGATGCGTCTACGGCAGGACGTGCTGGGTCACCCTCCAGTCGGGCAGACCATAGCCACCCAGCCACGGCCACACTTCCTTCTGGTTGAAGTAGACGACCGAAGTCAGCGCCGGGAACTCCGCGTAGGATTTGCGGGAATCTTCCTGCCATTTCGAGACATAGTCCTGCTGTCCGACATAGCCGAGTTCCGCAACGACGATCGGCTTGTTGAACACTGCAACGCGGTCATAGCCGGGCTTCAGCAGCTCAGCGAAGGTACGGTCATGACCGGCCTCGTCATTGTCCTTTTTCTGCAGACCGAACACCGACAGGCCGATGACGTCGACATAGTCGTCGCCGGGGTAGTATTTTTCCAGACCCTCTTCGCCCTTGGGCGACCACATATACTTGGCGGCGGGGGCAGCCTTGCGGCAGATATCGACCTCGCGCTTGTAAGCGGAGATCCAGTCCTTGGGAGCCCAGTTGGCCCAAGTGAAGCGGCCGTTCTTGTCTTCCATTTCCTGAGCCCAGCGAATGGTCACCGGGCTCTTCATCTGTCCCACCAGGCCGCAGATTGCCTGCATGTTGGCGTCATATTTGCCGCTCAAAATGCCGTCGCGCAATTCGGGCGGGGTGATGCGCCAGTCCTTCGACCAGGTCCACGGCTCAACCGTAATCAGCAGCGAACGTCCGCGTTGCAGCGCATAGGCGTCGGCAAGCGGCAGCGTCGACAGGTCGACGTCTTCCCAAGGCAGGAACAGCTCTTCGATGCTGGCACTCTTGTCGGCGCTGAAGTCGCCGTAGGGATCATAGGATCCGAACGCCGAGGCGGCGCTGCTCGTTTGGACGGGGTCCGTCGCGGCTACCGAGCCAGCGCCTCCTGCCGTGGGGAACGCGGCGCTTCCGCCCAATGCCAGCGCGATTGCGAGTGCTTTTACTGTGGAGTGTTTCATGTCGATCTCCCATGGCCCCAACCTCTTTCGGAAGTTAAGGCTTGCCCGTGCGCATCGATGCCTGATCGACACGACTACCCAAAAACCGATCGGCTCTATTTGGCAGAATCTGCGGGATTTCGGAGCGACCCCATTGGCGGATGTGCGAACCTGGCACAGAGCCACCCAAAATTACCTCTCAAGCCCCTATACAGGGGGCGTTCGAGAGAAAGTTCGCCGCGATACTCACAAATTCGCGTCAAAATCCCGATATATCATCCCTGGCTAATTTAAGAGCCGGTCAGGGCCAAGAGTCAAGCACAATTAACGGTTGCTTAACCTTGACGACGGCAACATGGTTAACGGCTTTGGCCGGATCCCCTCCGACTGCCTCGACCCGTCGGTGAATTTCCAGCACCGAAGAGTTTACCGGCTCGCCGCCAGACTGACTGCTCGGTAGCGGCTATTCCTCCCCCGATACGCGTTAGGTTAACCAAATCTCAATAATCATGTTCAACAAACAATTAATTTAGTTGACGCTAAGAAAGCATTAGCTAATTCTAATCCTGGGATTTTGGGAGCTTCCAGCCACCTTGTCGGCGGAAGCCCAAAGTGGCGGGCGAGTAAGTGTATGAGTGCTTCCGTGCATGATGGCGTCGTCGGCCATAAGAGCAGACGGGCGCATCGATCTGAGGCGGCTCTGGCAGTCACTGCGCAGAAGGGACCCTTTCTGGTGCCCGTGCTGTCGGCCATTCAGCAATGGATCCTGAGACTGGCGCTGGCTTTCTGGTTCTGCACACTCGGGTTTTTCTGGATCTGGTGGCTGAAGCCGGAGCATGTCGAACATCTCGGGCCATACACGTTCGCAACACTCATCCTGGTATGGCTCACGCTCATGCCGTTGTACTTTCTCTTGAACGTGCATGCGTCGAAAAAACCGTCCAAGCTTCACACGATCCCGAAGCGTTCGCGGGTCGCGATGGTGGTCACCAAGGCCCCCTCCGAACCGTTTGCCGTCGTTGCGCGCACGCTCGAAGCGATGCTGGCACAGGATTACCCGCACGATACCTGGCTGGCCGACGAGGATCCCTCCGAAGAGACAGTTCGCTGGTGCGACGCTCACGGCGTGATGATTTCGACGCGGCGCGGCAGGCAAGACTATCACCGCACGACATGGCCACGCCGGACGCGCTGCAAGGAAGGCAATTTGGCGTTCTTCTACGACCACTATGGCTACGAGCGTTACGATTTCGTCGCCCAGATGGATGCGGACCATGTACCGACGCCAACCTATCTGAGGGAGATCCTGTTTCCCTTCGCCGATCCCTCGGTTGGCTATGTCTCGGCGCCGAGCATCTGCGACAACAACGCCGCCGAGAGTTGGGCGGCGCGCGGCAGGCTGTTTCCGGAAGGGATGTTTCACGGACCGCTGCAGTCCGGCCATACGGGCGGTGGAGCTCCGCTCTGCATCGGCTCGCATTATGCCGTGCGGACCAAGGCGCTGAAGCAGGCGGGCGGTCTCGGTCCTGAACTGGCGGAAGATCACTCCACCTCCATGTTGATCAACGCGGCCGGATGGCACGGCGTGCATGCGCTCGACGCCATCGCCCATGGCGATGGCCCGCAGACCTTCGCCGACCTCATCACCCAGGAATTCCAGTGGTCGCGCAGTCTGATGACGATCCTGCTCGAATATTCGCCGAGCTATCTCCCAAAGCTGTCGCCGCGGCTGAGATTCCAATTCCTCTTTTGCCAGCTCTGGTATCCGCTGTTCGCCGTCTTTGCGTTGCTGATGTACGTCATGCCGGTCTATGCGCTGTCTACCGGGCGCAACTTCGCCAATGTCATGTATCTCGACTTTTTGTTCTACTATCTGCCGAACGCGGTCGCGCTGGTTGGCCTGGTGATGCTGCTGAAGGCGTTCGGCCTCTCGCGCCCGATGACGGCCAAGACGATCAGCTGGGAAGGCACGCTGTTCCTCTTCTTCGCGCGTTGGCCTTGGGTGCTGGCCGGCACGCTGTCGTCGATCCGCGACTATCTGACCAAATCATTCGTCGATTTCCGCGTCACGCCCAAGGGCAGCGGCCCCAAGCACCTTCTGCCGGCTCGCGCCCTCACTCCCTATGTGGCGCTGGCCATCGGCGCGGCACTGCCTGTCCTGCTCGTTGAGCACCCCTTCGATGCCACCGGCTTCTACTGGTTCGCCGCCTTCAACGCCTTCCTCTACGGGCTGCTGGTTGTTGTGATTGTCGTAAGGCACGTCATCGAAAACAGGATTCCGTTGCGCGCCAATGCGGCGAAAGTCGCCTTTCAGGGGTCGCTTGCCGTGCTGGCGCTGATCGTGCCCGCCGCGGGCTTCTACGATCGCGGCATGGAAGGCGTCTACGGACTGCAGCAGGGCGCCGGTGGCCTGCGCATCGTGCGCATCGCCTATGTGGTTTCCGGCGCCGGCCAGGGCAACATCGGTGGCCGCAATTTCTACTTCGATCCAGGTTGGGAAACGCGGCGCTGAATGCTGGAGGCGTCCGCGTAGCGGGCCGGCACTCTGGACGGCTGCAGGCGCGAGCCCAAAAGATCAAACTTTAATTATATCCGATCGATTGCCGAAAGGCCGCGTTCATCGTGTCGTTTGCATGATCTTTAATAAGTTTCCCCTAATATACAATCCATGATGTGAGTGGCGATAGGCTGCTCGCGTGGCGCGGAAGCCAATAAAGCAAATAGATCTCCGCGCTGCAACGAATTATATTCGTGGTAGGGGACAATGATGAACAAAGTTAGGGAAAGAAGGGCAAGGATCGGCGCGAAATATGCTTGTGCATTTGCCGCCGTTGCATTGATCTCGATACTCTCAGGTTGCCAGAGCAAGGACGCGACCAAGACCAGCTCGATCGGCACAAAGTCCGTGGTGCATACGCTCGGCAAGAAGGTGCACGACGTCAAGAAGAAGCGGCTGCATCTGTTCAACCGCAAGCCGCTCACACAGACGACCATGGTGACGCGTACGAGGGAGGAGGCCTACGCGGCCTTCGTGCGGCCGCAGCGTGTCGGCAGGCCGGCGCCGGTGAAGGTCTCCTATCGTCTGGGCAATGGCGGCCCGTTCCTGGGCCGTTCGCCTTGGATTTGTGGCCCGAGCGGTTTCGGCCAGCGCGCCAGCTGCCGTTCGCGCTACTAGACCATCAGACCTAAAAGTGGCGGCGCGATTTGAATGAAGGATCCGCCGCTCTTGTCTTCGCCAGGGGGCGCGAGTCGAGGGCGAGAGGTTGGCGCAGACGTTGCGCCTTGCCTCTTGCCCTCAGGCCGCCATTCCTGGGATCAATGAACCCTGCCAGTCCGCCGTCGGCCTGAAACCAAAATCCCTCCCAGCAAGCTATCGATGAAGCCACTGCCCCGGTCAACGCTGGGGACGGAGAGCCTCGATGGCGTCCCGATCATGATGGCCGGCTCGGGCGGAGCCAGCCGTCATTGTCACTGGGCGCCGGCTGCGGCCGCGCGACATAGGCCGATGCTCCATTCGCTTCGTGATAGACCCGTGCCAGCATTTCAGCCAGCACGCCCGACGTCACCATCTGCACCCCGGCGATGAGCAGGAAGAAGCCGGTGAACAGCATCGGTCGCGTTCCAATGTCTTCGGCAAAAAGCAGCTTCAGGCAAAGCAGGTAGGCAAGGATCAGCGAACCCAGCGCGCCAAGCACGATGCCGATGCCGCCGAAGAAGTGCCCAGGCCGTGTGCGATAGCGCATGAAGAAGTACATGAACACCAGATCGAGCACGACTCTGAAGGTGCGCGAAATGCCATACTTGGATTGGCCATGGATGCGGGCGTGATGCGTCACCACTTCCTGCGCGATGCGTCTGGGGGTCGTCACCGTGGCCAGCCATGCAGGGATGAACCGGTGCATCTCGCCATAGAGCTTGACGCTGCGGATGACGTTGCCGCGATAGACCTTGAGGCTGCAGCCATAGTCCTTAAGGCGCACCCCGGTGACGCGCGCGATCAGCGCGTTGGCGATGCGCGAGGGCAGCCTGCGCATGAAAAACCCTTCCTGGCGATCCTTGCGCCAGCCCACCACCAGGTCGAGATCCTCGCTCAACAGGCGGTAGACCATACGCGGAATGTCGTAGGGATCATTTTGCAGGTCGCCGTCGATCGTGGCGATGACGTCGCCGCGCGCTGCGTCGATACCGGCCTGCATCGCGGCGGTTTGCTTGTAGTTGCGCACCAGCTCGACCGCATGCACATGCGGGCCGTAATGCGCCGCCAGGCGCCTGATCTCGCTCACCGTCGCGTCGGTGCTGCCGTCATCGACCAGCACGACCTCCCACGGCTGGCCGTAGCGTTCCATCGCCTGGTGAATCCGCACCAGGAGCGGTTCGACGTTTTCGGCCTCGTTGTACATGGGCACGACGATGGACAGTGTATGGTCCGGCATCACCGCGCCGTCAGGCAGTCCCGAAGCAGGGATGGGCAATACGCTCATAGGGATGGCTTCCTTGCAGGGCCGACGGCCGGGTTCCCCGGCAGCGTCGATTTCGAGGGAAACAGCCAGGCGATCGCACCCGTGGCGATTGCCGAGCAGAAGATGAACAGATGCAATGCCAGCGCTGCCTGAAGGCCGCTCTTCATGGCAATGCCGGAGGTGAGCAGCGCCGCCGCTGCACCCGCTTCGTAGGTGCCGAAGCCGGCGACGCCTTGCACCGGTAGTATGGCGGCGCCTTCCGCCCCGACGACGCCTGGAAAGGCGGTCGAAAAGGATGTCCCGAGTAGCATTGCCAGCAACCATCCCTGTACGGTGAGCTTCAGCGACCAATTGGCGATCGTCCACCACCAGCCATAGCGCGATCGGCCGGTCGCCTCGGTGAAGACATCGCGCAGCCTGCCGAGTTTCGCCACGATCTTGCCGCGGCCTGCCCAGTCATGCGGCGCACGCGCCCAGCGCGGCAGACACCAGGCGGCAGCGATTACCGCGGCCACGCCCGCGATTCTTATCGCCGGATGCAGGCCCGGCCACACAGCCAGGGCCAGCACGCCGACGACGAAGGCGTCCTGCAGCCTGAACCACAGCAGCGAGGCGCTGGCACGCATGATCGGTATGCCGAAGACCTGGCGCAGGAGCAGGGGAAATGCCGTCTCGCCGCCGCGGAAGGGCACGACGTTGATCATCGCATTGTGGATCAGAATGACGCGCAGGCAGGCGCCGAAACGGCCATGCACCTCCTCGCGGAACTCGTCGCAGACGCGCAGCGCGCGCAGCACGTAGGTGACGAACAGCGCAAGCGCCACGGCCGCGAAAGCGCCGGGCGTGATGCTCGCGAAAGCATCGCCCACCATCTTCCAGCGCGAGTCGCTGGCGACCCACGCTAGTAGGGCCAGGGTCACGATTATTGAGATTGCTCTTTTCAACCAATTCTCCGCCGGTTTCCACCGCCGAGTTCAAATGGCAGCACCGCGTGGCGCCCGAGTATCCCTACCGCCATCCGGGATCGGTTCGCCTGGCCCACCGGCTTGCCGAGTTTCGGCAGGAGAACGCGGCCGCCGAACCGTCGGGACAATATCCTGTCCAAGGCCCACAGCCCCAGACTGTCGCGGTTCTATGGACGGCTGATCCTATAGACCAGCAAATCGTCCGAATCCACAAGCTTGGTTGCGGTCTTGTCGAGATAGTCGATGACCCCGTCATGATGCTCGAGGAACAGCCGGTCCTGCTTGTCGGCGGCGTTCTTGGCCGTGCCGAACAGGTCCGCGCCTTGCGCGCGCAATTCCTCGAGCTGCGCGATCGCGGTGGCATCGTCCGCTACGAATTTCGACCATTCGACATCGCCGCCGCCAGGCGGGAACACCCAGCCACGCGCTCTGCTGTAGTAGACGGCGACGGGATCGCCGACCTCGGGCGCAATGGCGACGACGAGGTCGCCCGGCTGCGCTAACCGCGCCAGTTCGTCGCCAAGCAGCTTGCCATTCATGGCGATCGGCGTCTTCATTGTCCTGACAAGGGGAAAAGTCGACCAGACCAGCGTGACGGCCGCGATGCAGATCGCGCGCAGCACGACCGCCGGGGACAGAACGGGTCCCGATGCAAGCGTTGCCAGGAGAAACGCGCCGCGGCCGCAGAACATCGCGAATGGCACATGGAAGATGTGGTAGTTCCAGGGATTGCTGGTGATCTCGCGCGCTGCCGCCAGATAGACGACCATGGCCGCAGCCAGCCAAACATAAGGGATGGCCGAAAGAGTGGGTTGCTTGGGGTCTTCGACGGGTCTGGGCGGCAGCCAGAAACCGATCGCGATCAGCACCATGAACGGATAGCCATAGAACCACCAGACCGAGGTGTTCCATACGGATTTGAAGTAGAAGCTGTTCCTGAAGAATGTCCAGAAACCGGAATCCCAGATATAGCCGCTGCCCGCGACATGAAACGGCGGATAGCTGCGGCCGAGATAAATGGCCCAGCTGAAATAGGCGCCGATGATGGCCAAGCTCAAAAGCCCCAACAGGAAGACCTTGGCCGCCTGCTTTCGCTTCTTCTCAAGAACCCAGGAAACCATGAGGTAGAAGATGACGGCGCCGGCGGCGAGGCCCGGCGGCTTTGCCAGCACGCCGAGCGAGAAGCTCGCCGTGGCAAGCGGCAGGAGCCAGCCGCTGCCTCCGGCCCAGTATTTCGCGAACAGCCAGACGCCGAGCGTCACCAGGGCCAGCATCGCGGGATCGGGAAGAAACGAGCTGTCGATCATGATCGCCGCCGGCATCAGCGCGTAGGCAAGTGCCGCGGCGTGAGCGTGGGTCTCGTCCCAGCATATGGCCGTTAGCCTGTGCAGCGAAAACACCGTCACAAGACCGAAGAAGGCCGCTACCATGCGGCCGAACCAGTCGTGCCAGCCGAAGAGTTGATAGAGCAGGGCGGTCAGATAGCTGACGATCTGGAACTCGCGGCCCTGATAACTTGGCCCGGGCCCGGTCCAGCTGACCTCCGGAAAGAAGATGTTCCAGCTGCGCTGCTGGAAATTGTCGGCCATCATTGCCGTGCTTACCTCGCGCCAGCTGAAGGCATCGACGAGTGGCAAGGTGATGTTGTGGAACCTGAACACGACCGCAATGAACAGGATGCCCAGCAATATCGCCATGTTGGGGCTCAGGGTGCTGCGAGCAGCCATCTCCCGGTCGCTTGACTGCAGGTATTGCTGACCTTCGGCCTGATTCAACTCCGGGTCGTCCGTCATTTGAAACCGCGTCCTCCCTGACGTCTACGGATGTTGCTTTTGAGCGCGATTGTCGGAGGTAGAGGAATATACGACGCAATTCTTAATTTTGACGATTGCGGCTGCGTGTGTCTCGAATAGTTGTTGTTAATCCGCTTGGCGAAGGTTGACATCACCGTTCTCGCGACTGTTAACTAGTTTCCTAGGCTGTCAGAGCGCTGATAGTGCTACCTTGGGCCAAACAGGCATGCGCACGCCAATTGTACCGACAGCTCTGACCAGATTGCCGCCGCTTTGCGTCGACCGTCGGCAACACAGACCCCGTCGGTTCGCAAGTTGCACGCAGCTTATGTTTCTCCTGGCCCTCTGCGGCCAGACGGCGCTTTCGGGAACAGCGCATGCGGCTGCCGCCAAAGACAGCGGACCTGCGCAAGCGGTTGTCGCCACCGTTCCGACTGCCTACGAGATGTCGCTTCTTTACGCCGATCGCACATGGGTGTGGAAAGACGGAGCAGCCTATTTCGCACAGGGCAATCGACGCCTTGAGGCCTGGACGTCCGGGCCGGACACGGCATCTTTCGCGGCGGGCAGATGGCTGGTCACCAGCAACGGTAAGATGTGCATGGAACTCGCCTGGCGGTCGAAGGGCTACACCGGCAAGCAAAAACGCACCTGCTACAGCCACCGGATTCAGGGCGGGAACATCGAGAAACGCGAGGATCCGGATGGGGAATGGTACAGTTTCAAGCGATCTCCCGAGGATACTTCCGACGAATACCGGAAATTCGAAGTGGGCAACCCGAAGGGCGCGCAGTTCGAAGAGACCCGCAAGCTGGTCGATTCCAAAAATTAGGTACGCAGCCGACCCATCCTGACGAGTTGAACAAAATCATTCAATCCCGCTTTCGAAAGCGGACTGCAATTGCAAGGCACCTGTCAGGGATCTGGCGAATCGCTTATGGTAGGACATCAAGCAGTTCGGCTGGCCCCGTCGGCGCGCCGGTCGCTGGTTGATGGCATCCAACTTTATCTGACAGAACGACGAGACGATGGGCCCTACCATACGGTTTTGATGAAATTTAATAATTAGTGATGTCTAATATTGACGTGTGATGTGCGAGTGGTCACTCATGCGGCGTGAGAGCGGCGAAGCATAGTATGTCGCGATGCGCCCTTGGCTTATACTTGATAGCAAGGGACACATGATGAAAAAATCAGCGATGGGTGCAGTCAACCCAAGCAAAAATATCGTATCTATTAGAAATATCGTGGCTATCGTTGCGGCCGCGGCGGTGATCTCTGTGGTTGCAGGCTGTCAGAGTATGGATGCGAACGAAACCAATTCGGTCCTCGTCAAGCCTGTGGTCCACGCCATCCGCAGCCAGCCCGCGGTCCAGCCCGTGCAGGCCGGATTTCTCGTGCGCTCGCTCCGGGCCGACCTTCCGATCCAGATGACAAGCACAACAGGAACTGAAAATGGCTACGCCTTTGCACCACCGCAACGGATCAGAGCCAGCACGCCGGCGCCGGTGAAAATCTCGTTCAATCCTGGCGATGGCGGCACGTTCTCCGGCGGCTCGCCTTATATCTGCAGCCCTAGCGGGTTTGGCCAGCGCGCGAGCTGTCGCCCCCGCTATCTCTGACCCGTCGAGCGGCGACCGACGTTGCCGCCCTGGCTGGCGGCAGTTTCATTGGCCTGGTCTTCAGTCCGAAAAAAGGAGCGGCTGTCCTGACAATCGTATCGACGTCTGAAAGTTCCGGCACAAAGCCAAGCTGTTCGCGTGCGGCTCCCGGATCGGCGTAGAGCTCCGCCGGATCTCCGGGGCGCCGGCTTCTGAACACTGCCGGGACCGGTCTTGACGTCATTCGGCCGACCGCCTTGACGATTTCCTTGATGGAGACGCCCCGCCCCGTGCCGAGATTGACCGCCAGGCTTTGCCCGCCACCCTCGAGATGCATGAGCGCTTTCAGGTGGGCGCGGGCCAGATCGGTGACGTGGATATAATCCCTTACACAAGTGCCGTCCGATGTGTCGTAGTCGGTGCCGAAAACCTCGATCGCGTCGATGATGCCCGATGCGGCCATGAGCACTCTGGGAACCAGGTGGGTTTCCGGCGAATGCCACTCACCAAGCTCGCCGTCGGGATCGGCGCCACAAGCGTTGAAGTAGCGCAGGATAGCAAATTTCATTCCATACGCGGATGCATAGTCGCCGATGATCTGTTCGCCCATCAGCTTGGAGCGCCCGTAAGGGCTGATCGGATTTTGCGAGGAGGTCTCGCGAACGGGTAACGCTTCCGGCACGCCGTACGTCGCACAGCTGCTGGAGAAGATGATGTTTTCGACCGAACAAGCGCGTGCGGCATCGAGCACCGCGATGGTGCCTGTCACATTGGTTGAATAATATTCGGCCGGCTCGCGAACGGACTCTCCGACATAGGCCAGCGCCGCAAAATGGATCACAGCCGTCGGCCGGTGCGTTTCCATCGCCCGCTTCAATGCATCCCGATCCCGGATATCGCCGACGACAAGCGGACCCCAGCCGACGGACCTCTCGTTGCCGCGGCTCAGATTGTCGAAAACCACCGGCATGTAGCCGGCGGAGGCCAACTGCTTGCAGGTGTGGCTGCCGATGAAGCCGGCTCCACCCGTCACCAGGACTGCCGGCCGGCTCATGAGGCGGCAGCTCCTCTGGCAATGCGGTTTCCGTAGAGCAGGGTGTCAAAATACTCGACGGTGCGCGCGAGCCCCTGGCTCAAGCTGATTTTCGGCTCCCAGCCGAGATTGGCCTTGGCAAAAGAGATGTCCGGCTTGCGCTGCCTGGGATCGTCGACCGGCAACGGCCGATGCACGATCTTCGATCGGGCGTTGGTGTAATCGACGACCAGCGTTGCCAGTTCCATGATGGTGAATTCAGCAGGGTTGCCGAGATTGACCGGGTGGGCGGGCGCGCTCGGCGCGTTCATCAGCCGGACAAACCCCTCGATCAGGTCGTCGGCATAGCAGAAGGAGCGCGTCTGCTGGCCGCTGCCATAGACGGTCAGGTCCTCGCCGCGCAGCGCCTGGACGATGAAGTTCGAAACCACGCGCCCATCGTCGGGCTGCATGCGGCGCCCGTAGGTGTTGAAAATGCGGGCGACACGGATATCGAGGCCATAGGTTCTCGAATAATCGAAGAACAGGGTTTCGGCCGAGCGCTTGCCTTCATCGTAGCAGGAACGCGGTCCGTGCGTGTTGACGTTGCCGAAGTAGCTCTCGGGCTGTGGATGCACGAAGGGATCGCCATAGACTTCGGACGTAGAGGCCTGGAATATCTTGGCCTTGTTCTGTCGCGCGAGTTCCAGAAGGTTCAGCGATCCAAGCACGCTTGTCTTGAAGGTGTGGATCGGGTCTGCCTGGTAGTGCGGCGGAGAGGCGGGGCAGGCGAGATTGTAGATCTCGTCGCACTGAAGATCCGAAGGCAGTGCATCGACGATGTCATGCTCGATGCAGGTGAAGCTCGGATTACGCAGAAGGGTATTGAGATTGTATCTTTTGCCGGTGTGGAAATTGTCCAGCGCGACAACGTCGTATCCGTCCCGCAAAAGACGTTCGCACAGATGCGATCCTAAAAAACCCGCTCCTCCGGCGACAAGGGCGCGTCGTCGGCTTTGGTTGGCGCCCCTTTGGCTGCCGGATTCCAGTTTCAGAACCTTGACAAGCTTACCCATGCTTTCCTCGCACGCACCGCACACGCTACCGCCGGGGCCGGGACAAAGCATCGCCCGGCCACGTTCCTTCAGAACGTGGCAAACCTCCGCGTCTGCGGAATCGCCATCACTGATGTGCGTTAATTGTTCTTTGGCTTTCGCGAAGCTGGTACGACTACACGACCTCCGTGCTGCCGCTCAGCATTCTCTGCGCCCCGAAAACGCGGTCACCCGCTCGGTGTCACCATCGCCGATTGCTCGCCCAAATTGCACATCCCAACATATCGAAAATATACCTGTGGAAATTATAGTCAACTAAATTAGTGATTTCTTAACCAAGTGCGCTCGCGGATGGTTAACGTGAGGGGGCGAGCGTCTCTCGGGCTGAAACACGGCGCATGCGGAAAATCCTCTTTACTAATCAGCATATTGGCTCGATCGACGACAATGTATGACCGGACGCGGAAGCTGTCCCTTGAGGTAGAATCGAAACTTGACAGCAAGGACGACCGAGAATGAGCCGACAGCGATGTCAGCGCAGCGCGCGAAATACTCGGCTTAATTTTTGAGCGCATAGGTAGAACCTTGAATTGTTGCGCGGCCAGGCCGCCAATCTGGTTGCGCTCGCGCCCGCACGGCCCACCTCCAGGTGGCTGCCCGCAACTGGCCATCGCCTTTTGGCCGTCGGGGCGCTATTGGCAAGGTCACGATACGCCATGGTGATCTGAATGCGCTTTCTGTTTGTCCTGATCCTGCTCGTCGGCGCCGGCATCGGTGTCGTCTATCCCTGGGCGATGAGCAACTTCTCCGGCCATGAGATCGGCACCTGGCGGGTCTATGAGCAGGGCCGCTTCAAGCCGCTGACGGTGCCGCTCTCCGGCCGCGATGCGCCGGTGCGGGTGCTGGTCGACCTGACCGCAAGAGCAGAGCGCATCGTTTCGCAGCAGCGCACCGTGCTGACGCTGACCGCCGCAAGCAATGGCCGCACGGTGCTCGCCTCGACGCTGCAGTTCAACCATTCCGACAATCCTCGCCAGGTCAGCCCGCAACTGCCCGACAAGATCTTTCGCGACGAGGCCGGCGTGATCGCGACCGTCAGCCCAGGCCCCTATACCTTCACCGTTGGACCGGGTGATGCCGACGACATACCGATGCGGGCGGTCGATCTCATCCTGCGCTCCGGCGCCGGCGAGATCGACAGCCGTGCACGGCCGGTCGGCTTCGCGCTGATGGCGATCGGCCTGATCGGATTCTTGCTGACTTTGCGCACTCGTGGCGGCCGGCCGGAAAATCCGAACTCGCAGCCGCCACCGCCGCGTTGGGGCAGGGGCTGATGCATGTCGCCCAAAAGTGTGCAGCGGTTTTGGGACAACGACATGCATAACGGCACAAAACCATGAACTACCGCCACGCCTATCATGCCGGGAATTTCGCTGACGTCGTCAAGCATGTCGTGCTGACACGCTTGCTCGAGTATCTGAAGCAGAAGGATAAGGCGTTTCGGGTCGTCGACACCCATGCCGGCATCGGCCGCTACGACCTGTCGTCCGCCGAGGCGCAGAAGACGGGTGAATGGCAAGGCGGCATCGGCAGGCTGATCGATGCCCCGTTCGCCGCTCCGGTGGCGGCGCTGCTCGCGTCTTATCTGGAGACTATACGGTCGCTCAACCCCGAGGGTGGCATCCAGAAGTACCCGGGCTCGCCACTGATTGCGCGCCATCTCATGCGCAAGCAGGACAGGCTGACGGCGATCGAGCTGCACCCCAAGGACGCCGCGAGGCTGAGGACGTTCTTTGCCGGCGATTTCCAGGCCCGGATCATCGAGCTCGATGGCTGGCTGGCGCTCGGCGCGCATCTGCCGCCGAAGGAAAAGCGCGGCCTTGTCCTCATCGATCCGCCATTCGAGGAAGCGGGTGAGTTCGAACGCCTCGTCGACGGGCTGATAAGGGCGCACAAGCGGTGGCCCGGCGGCATCTACGCGCTCTGGTATCCGATCAAGGACCGCAAGGCGATCATTGCCTTCCGCAAGGCGCTGAAGCAATCCGGCATTCCGAAGCTGCTCGACATCGAGTTCGAGATCAGGCCGGCCTCTTCGGAACCCAGCCTCGACGGCAGCGGTCTGCTGGTGGTCAACCCGCCGTTCACGCTGGAGGGCGAGCTGCGGACGCTGCTGCCGGCCCTGCACAGGCTGCTTGCGGTGGGGCGGCCGGCGCACTGGTCGCTGGAATGGCTGGCCGGCGAGCAGGCTTGAGGCGGGCTCATCGACGACCCAGTGACCGTGCTCCTTTGGGTCTCGATATGAACGTGCCAGAGCCGTTCCGGTGCGTGCAAATTCGGCTTTGGTCAAAAAGCGGTTTCAAACTGGGAAACCATTGTCAACGCAACCGCTTGACCGCCGCCAAGCGAATCCGCACAGTGCGCGCAATCGACCTTGAGAGGCTGCCATGACTCGCTTCGCCAAATCCGCCCTTGCCGCCCTGATTTCGCTCTGCACCCCGCTTGCCGCGCCTCTCGGTATCACCCAGAGCGTGCAGGCCGCCGATCTTACGGTCTATTCCGATGAAGACAGCGGGGTCTGCGGTCAGCCCTGGGTACTGAACAAGATCACCAGCCGCTTTTCCTATCAGGTGCATCACGTGCCGCATCTGCCTGACGTGCAGATCACCGATTTCCGGCGCATCCACCAGCATCGCTATCTGGCGGCCAACGATACCTGGCCGATCGGTCGCCGTTATTGCGGCGCCACCGTCAGCCTGTCTGACGGCCGCGATCGCACCATCTGGTACCTGATCGAGGAAGGCCAGGGCTTTGCCTCGATCGGCGACAATGTCGAATTCTGCGTCTCGGGCTTCGACCGCTGGATGGTCTACAACGGCCGCTGCCGCATTCTGCGCTAGACCCGGTTTCCCCTTCCAATCTCTTTCGCGCCTGTGGCCTGATCGGCCGCAGGCGTTTTTTCGTGCCGTTGACAGCAGGTTCGATCCGTCGCATAGAGGTGAGACAGACCTGTCTCATTACTAGGTAATCTCCATGACGCCATCGTCCGCTTCCGGCAAGCGCCAACACGTCGTTGACACGGCCTACGTGCTTTTCAAGCGCGCCGGCTTCCATGCCACCGGTATCGACCGGATCATCGCCGAAGCCGATGTGGCCAAGATGACGATGTATCGCCACTTTCCCAGCAAGGACGAACTGATCGTCGAGGTGCTCGACTATCGCGCTATGCGTTTCGACCGCCAACTCGACCGGCTCGCCCAGGAGGACGTTCCGCCGGAGCAGAAAATCGGAAAAATCTTCGACTGGCATGCACGCTGGTTCCGCAGCCCGGATTTCCATGGCTGTCTGTTCGCACATGCGCTGGCCGAGTTCGGCCATCCCGGGCATCCGATTTTCGAGGCCGTTGTCAGGCAGAAGAACGGCCTCAAGCGGCGCATGCAGTCTATACTCGAAGAGATGATGCCGCACGGCCGCGCCGAGAGCGTGGCGGCGACGCTGCTTATGCTGATCGAAGGTGCGACCTTGCTGGCGCAGATGGGGCAGGCAGAAGCCGCCATTCGCGACTCCCGCAAGGCGGCCATGGGCATCGTCGCCGCCTCGCGCCGGCCGCAATGAGCCCGCTGGTCATCGGGCTCGCATTGTTTGCGGCGATCCTGCACGCAAGCTGGAACGCGTTCCTGCGCACGGGGGCCGACCGGTTGTGGACCGTTACCGTCATGAGCTTTTCAAGCACCGCGCTCGCCATCCCCTTCGCCTTCTTCCACGACCTTCCGGCCGCGCCGGTCTGGTCCTATATCGTGCTCTCGGCTTGCCTGCAGGTTGGCTACACCTTGTTTCTCGTGGCCGCCTACAGATATGGCGAACTGGGGCAGGTCTATCCGATCGTTCGCGGCAGCGTGCCGCTGCTCGTCACGCTCGGCGGGTTCTTCCTGGCCAACCAGCAGCTCACTCTGCCGCAGACCGTCGGCGTCGCGCTGGTCGCTGGCGGCATCATGGGCCTTTCACTCGGACGGGGCAGGGCCGCCACGACATCGATATTCTATGCAGTCGCAACGGGAGCGATCATCGCCGCCTATGCGACGGTCGATGCGCTCGGCGTTCGCGCGGCGGGAAATGCCGGCGCCTACACCGCATGGGTCCTGCTGATCTACGGCGCGTTGCTGCCGGCGGCCTTCGTCGCCTGCCGTGGCCGGCTCATTGTCGATCTGCGCGCGCCTGAAACCTGGAAGGCGCTGGGCGGAGGTCTGTTTGCACTTCTGGCCTACGGTGTCGTGGTCGCGGCCTTCGCGCTCGGACCAGCAGGTCCGATCACCGCGATCCGCGAAACCAGCGTCGTCTTCGCGGCCTTCATCGGACGCCTGTTCCTCGGCGAGATGCTGACGCCAAGGCGGGTCGGCGCCTGCGCCATCGTCGCGCTCGGCGCCATCTGCCTCGGCTATCAGCCGTGACGGAAATGCGGATCGCGAAGATTCTGGACTGCAGCCCGTCTCAGGGCGGCGAGGGCTGCTGACGATTTTTGCCATCGGCATCGCGCTCAATCTTGGCAATCCGAAAATGCCGTTGTTCTACGTTGCGCTGTTGCCTAACGGCGTCGGCGCATCGCTCAATGCTGCTCATCTGGGTGTGCTGATGATGGTGATCGTGGCCGTTGAAATGGTGGCGATCGGCGGTCATGTCATCCTCGCCGGCCGCGCCCGCAGTCTGTTGCGCACGCCAAGGATCGTACGCCGGGTAAACCGCGCGGCCGGCGGTGTGATGATCGGCGCCGGCGTTGCCGTAGTTGCCGCGCGCTGAGCGGATTGCCCAGTCACGCTATCTCCTGCGCGGCTCCGCCTCGGCCTGATCGAGGATCTTGCGCAGGAATGCGGCGTGGCCGCGGAACGCGCGCCGTCCACTCGTGGTCGCCTTGACGCGCGTCTGCGGCCGGCGGCCGACGAACAGCTTTTCGATGTCGACATAACCGGCCCTGGCCAGCGTATCGAGATGCGCGCCGAGATTCCCGTCGGTGACGTCCACGATGGCCTTCAGTCCGGTGAAGTCCAGCGTTTGGCGCCTTTCCAGCATGTTCAGCGCGGCCATGATCCTGAGCCGAGTGCTCTGGTGGATGATTTCGTCGGCACTCATCGATCGGCTCCGGTGCAGCCAAGCCGGAGGCCACCGACAACCATGCCGCCGCCGTGGCGGACCGTCTTGGCAATCTCGAACGGCGACAGCGCCATTTGCCCCTGTGCGATGGACATCGAAGTACTCCGGCATGCTGTGCAGAATACTCTGCCATATAGAGTTGTCTGTCAATTCACGAGCAATCGGGTCTGCGATCGAGCTTGACAAGGTGATGCGTTGGCCGGCTGTCGCATTGCAGTATAGATCGTCCGCCTGCATGAGATGATCGAACCGCTGAGGCTGTGGTCATGATATTGGCGAACGAAGATCGACACGCAAAGCTGTTCGCTGATCTTCGGAGCTTCACGAGAAGAGCGCTCCCGCGGAGTGTGGAGAATGTCGGCGACACATTCTAGCCGATGGTCGAAGATCAGCAGTGAATTTCTGCGACGATCAGCACGATCATGTGCCGATCGTAACCGAAAGTTAAGTTGCGAAAATCAGTCTATTGCTTCGCTGGCTAGCAAGCCGCGAGTCAGATATGCATGAGCGCGCCGGGTCATTACGGCCGTCGGCACAACGGAAGGGGCATCGCATGGCTAAGCAGTCATCCAAAGCGCCGGCGTCGAAGGCACCGGCAAAGAAAGCACCCGCAAAAGCAGCGACGGCGAAGGTCGCAGCTGCAGTGAAGAAAGCAGCACCCGCTGCCAAGCCGAAGGCCGCGGCGGCCAAGGCAAAAGCAGCAGCGGCCAAGAAGCCGGCAGCGAAAGCTGCTGCGAAACCGGCAGTGAAGAAAGCAGCACCCGCCAAGGCAGCGGCAAAGCCGGCGGCGAAGGCGGCACCAGCCAAGAAGCCTGCAGCGAAGGCTGCGGCGAAACCCGCAGCGAAGAAGGCAGCACCTGCAAAAAAACCGGCTGCCAAGGCTGCACCTGCCAAGGCTGCACCGGCCAAGAAGCCGGCTGCGAAGGCTGCTCCGGCAAAGAAGGCTGCGGCAGCGAAATCTTCAGCACCGGTGAAGAAAGCGGCACCTGCGGCCAAGCCGAAGGCAGCACCCGCGAAGGCCGGCAAGAAGTAGTCGCGTCTTCCCTCGCCGGGGGCGGTGCCGAAACAGTCAAGGGCGGGTGCCTGACAGGCGCCCCGTTCGTCGTTTGGCAGTCGGAAGGCGAGAACAGAGGCGGACGGAGGATATCTTTTCGCAGCTCCCAGGACTTCGCCATAGGGCGGAGTCCGGTGGGGCTTTTTGTGCCATTCATGCGCTTGATGAAATATCGGCGCGAGGCCCTTCGGTCTTGGCTGTCGGCTGAGTGATCCCTGCGATTCTGGCAACTCGGCGACTATGTGATCAAGCACCGTCTTCATGGAGCGCTCGCCAAACGGCCCCGGCCGATGAGTCCGCTCGCTGGCGGCCGGGTTTTCCGCTTCTGGCCATTGCTCGATCGCGCTTGATCGGTCAACACTGCCGGCCTGCAAAACAGGAAACCGATCATGCCCAGACTGCTCTATGCGTCCTCCTCTCCCTACAGTTCCAAAGTGCGCATGGCAGCCGCCTATGCCGGCATCGACATCGAAACGGTGGCGGTCAAAACCGACGACAAACCGGCCGAACTGATCGGCGCCAACCCGCTCGGCAAGATCCCGGTTCTGGTGCTCGACGACGGCCGCTCCATCCACGACAGTCGCGCCATCACCCAGCATCTCAACCGTTTGTCGAAGAGCGCGCTTTTTCCACGCAATCCCGACAAGCGGCTCGAGGCGGAAGTGCTGGAAGCACTGGCCGACGGCATTTGCGACTGCGCGCTGTCGATGGTCTATGAACGGCGCACGCGGCCCGAGGAGATGGTCTATCAGCCTTGGCTCGATCGCCAGTGGGCGAAGATCACGGCGGCACTCGACCTGCTGAATGCCAACCCGCCGAAGCTGCCGAAGAAGATCACCGCCGGCCAGATGGCGCTGCGCGCCTGCCTTGGCTATCTCTCGCTGCGTTTTGCCGGAAAATGGGAGAAGGGTCGCGCCCGGCTGACGCGATGGGCGGCACGCTTCGACGAGAAGTTTCCAGAACTGAAGCCCTGCATTCCTGGTTGATAGCCGATTGCCCGGAATTGATTTCCCGGGTTATCGATTCGATCACCGGGAAAATCACTCAGACACAAAAAAAGCCGGGCGCGAGGCCCGGCTTTTTCGTGTCGTGGCTTGAACGACTTAGAACTTCATACCGACGCCGAAGGTGACGCGGTTGTCGGTGGCCTTGACCTTGCCGATGCCGTCGAAGCTCTTGCTGCCGAAGTCGGTGTAACGATACTCGACGCGGCCGAAGACATTGTCGGTCAGCTTGATGTCGGTGCCGAGACCGGCGGTCCAGCCGAGCATCGTGGCGCGGTCCGAACCATACAGGTCGTCTTCGACCTTCAGGCTTCTTCCGGCGAGACCGCCGGTGCCATAGAGCAGGATTTCCGGGGTCACGGCGTAGCCAAGACGGGCACGAAGCGAGCCTTCGAACCCTGCCTTGGAATTGACGCCGTTCTCGTCGCCCTTGACGCCGTTGTAGCCGAGTTCGGCTTCAGCGCCGTAGACGAAGTTCTCCTGCTGCCACTGATAGCCGCCGAAGACGCTGCCGACGAAACCCTTGGTGCCGACGTCAACATTGTCAACACCCAGATCCTTTTCCTTGGTATGGCCGCTGAAGCCATAGCCGACGTTGAGACCGGCGTAGGGGCCGGCCCACGAAGCCACCGGAAGTTCAGCGATCGGCGCAGGTGCCGGCGGCTCTTCCGAAACCACGTCAGCAGCATAGGCAGTTCCGCTGAGGGCGAAGAGCCCAAGCGCAACGGCCAGCGGCCGTGCGAATTTGAGATTGGCTTGCATTGTTCTTTACTCCTTAAGCCACAGGACACAGGCTTGTTTCTCACGATCGCCATCTACCCGTCCGGGGGGTGAAACGGATCTGGCGTTCGTCGGTTCCAAATGTCGTGTCAAAATGCGGCTGAAGCGAACCTGAACTTGGGTCATTCCCCGGCACGAATGAGGCAGAACCTTGACGTTGCATCTTCGCAACAGCGAAATGGCAGGAACCATCCCATGCTGCGCTGCACACCGCTTGGTGCAAGGACTCCAGCACCCTATATTGCGGTCGTGCGCGCCCGAGTCCAGGGCGGGCCGGGATGTCCAAGCGGCCGCTTCGCCACAATGCTGCCCAAGGTGCGAACACCATTTAACGCATGCCGGGCCATATTTCGCCGGCACCGCTTTTTCGGGCCGAAATTGAGGATTGACACCATATGAGCAAAGCCACTGTCACGGCGCTGGTGACGGGCGGGGCCAGGCGGATCGGCAGGGCGATCGTCGAGGATCTCGCCGCGCACGGTTTTGCCGTCGCCATCCATTGCAACCGCTCGCGCATCGAGGCCGATGCGTTGGCTGCCAAAATCATCGCCGGAGGTGGCCGCGCCGCCGTGGTCGCCGCCGACCTGACCGATATGGACGCCGTCGACGATCTTGTCGGCCAGGTGCAAGCAGCGCTCGGGCCGATCCCGCTGCTGGTCAACAATGCGTCGCTGTTCGAGGACGATTCGGTTCGAGATTTCGACTGGCGTGCCTGGGACCGGCACTTTGCCGTCCATGTGAAAGCGCCCGCGCTGCTGGCGCAGAATTTCGCCCGGGCGTTGCCGGCAGGGCAGGAGGGCCTGATCGTCAACATGATCGACCAGCGCGTCTGGCGTCCGACGCCGCGCTACTTCTCCTATGCGCTGTCCAAATCGACGCTGTGGACGGCAACGCAGATGATGGCGCAAGCGCTCGGCCCCAGCATCCGCGTCAATGCCATCGGCCCGGGGCCGACACTGAAGAACGCGCGTCAGGACGACAGCGATTTTGCCGCACAGGTGGATGGCTTGGTCCTCAAGCGCGGCCCGGAATTGCCGGAATTCGGCGCCACAATCCGCTATCTCTGGGAAGCGCGCTCGGTCACCGGCCAGATGATCGCGCTTGATGGCGGCCAGCATCTTGCATGGCAGACGCCCGATGTGACAGGCATGACGGAATGAGTCCTGTAGACCACAAAAGCAAGCCGCGCGGCGGCGCCGACGATCTGCCCCCCGATATCGACCTCGAGGACGAGGCGGTCGAGGAGATCGTTGAAACCGTCGGTCCCGATGTCGCCTTCACCGCCATCGACTGGACACCGCATGCCGGCGACGCGGAAGGCATGATCGGCGCCGAGGTGATCCAGACGCTGGTCAAGCGGCTTCCCAATGCGCCCGGCGTCTACCGCATGATGAACGCTGCCGGCGATGTGCTCTATGTCGGCAAGGCGCGCAGCCTGAAGAAGCGCGTCACCAACTATGCGCAAGGCCGTTTCCACACCACCCGCATCGGCCGCATGGTGCGCGAAACGTCGACGATGGAGTTCGTCGTCACCCGCACCGAGATCGAAGCGCTGCTGCTCGAAGCCAACCTTATCAAGCGCTTGCGGCCGCGATTCAACGTCCTGATGCGCGACGACAAGTCGTTTCCCTACATTCTCTTGACCGGCGACCATGTCTCGCCGGGCATCTACAAGCATCGCGGCGCGCGGTCGCGCAAAGGCGATTATTTCGGCCCGTTTGCCTCGGCCGGTGCCGTTGGCCGTACCATCAACTCCCTGCAGCGCGCCTTCCTGCTCAGGAGTTGCACCAACTCGTTCTACGAGAACCGCACGCGGCCATGCCTGCTTTATCAGATCAAGCGCTGCGCTGGTCCCTGCACCGGCGAGGTCTCGCATCAGGACTATGCCGAACTGGTCGGCGAGGCGAAGGACTTCTTGTCCGGCCGCAGCCAGAAGGTGAAGACGGAAATCTCGGCCGCCATGCAGCAGGCGTCGGAAGCTCTCGATTTCGAGCGCGCCGCGATCTATCGCGACCGGTTGGCGGCCCTGTCGCATGTGCAGAGCCATCAGGGCATTAATCCGGCGACCGTCGACGAAGCCGATGTCTTCGCCATCCATCAGGAAGGCGGCCAGGTCTGCATCCAGGTGTTCTTCTTCCGCACCGGCCAGAACTGGGGCAACCGCGCCTATTTCCCCAAGGCCGATCCGGCGTTGGAAGCAGCCGAGGTGTTGGGTTCGTTCCTGGCGCAGTTCTATGACGACAAGCCGACGCCGCGGAACATTCTTCTGTCGCATGGCGTCGAGGATCAGGAACTGCTGGCCGAGGCGCTCTCCACCCGAGCTGGCCGCAAGGTCGCGATCTCCGTGCCGCAGCGCGGCGAGAAGAAGGACCTGACCGACAACGCTTTGCAGAATGCCCGCGAAGCGCTCGGACGCCGGCTGGCTGAAACCTCCACCCAGGGACGCCTGCTTGCGGGTTTCGCCGAGACATTCGGCCTGGCCAAGCCGCCGGTGCGCATCGAGGTTTACGACAACTCACACATCATGGGCACCAACGCGGTCGGCGCCATGGTCGTCGCCGGACCGGAAGGGTTCGTGAAGAACCAGTACCGGAAATTCAACATCCGCTCGACCGAGATCACACCTGGCGACGATTTCGGCATGATGCGCGAGGTGATGGAGCGACGTTTTTCGCGGCTGCTGAAGGAGCATGGCGATGTCCCGGCTGGGGATGCGGCTGATGGTTCGGCGGACGATATGGAGGACGATATCTCCGGCAGCTTCCCGGCCTGGCCCGATGTCATCCTGATCGACGGTGGCCAGGGCCAGATGACCGCGGTGCGCAAGATCCTCGCCGATCTCGGCATCGAGGACCGGGTGGTGGCCATCGGTATCGCCAAGGGCCAGGACCGCGACGCCGGCCGTGAGCGTTTCTTCGTCAAAGGCAGGGACTCGTTTTCGCTGCCGGTTCGCGATCCCGTGCTCTATTTCGTCCAGCGCCTGCGCGACGAGGTCCACCGTTTCGCCATCGGTTCGCATCGGGCGCGCCGCAAGAAGGAGATGGTCAAGAGCCCGCTCGACGAGATCAGCGGCATCGGTCCCGGCCGCAAGCGGGCATTGCTGCTGGCATTCGGCACCGCCAAGGCGGTCAGCCGCGCGGCCATCGAGGATCTGCGGAAAGTCGACGGAATTTCCGAACAGGTGGCGAAACTGGTCTACAATCATTTCCACGAGAGTTGAAAAATCCGGCACTTTCATCTGGCCTGTCGAATCTGGCCTGTTGACCCCCTACATTCGCATCTGATTTGAGTAGGCAGGCAGAAAGAGTTTCCCAGACATGGCCAAGCGCGCGTTCAACCTGCCCAATATGCTCACCTACGCCCGCATCGTCGCGGTGCCGCTGGTGGTGCTGTGCTTTTTTCTCGAAGGACATCTGAAGTCGAGCGACTTTGCCCGCTGGTCGGCGCTGATCATCTTCCTGCTCGCCTCGATCACCGATTATCTGGACGGCTATCTGGCACGCGCCTGGCAGCAGACCTCCAACATCGGCAAGATGCTCGACCCGATCGCCGACAAGCTGCTGGTCGCCACATGCCTGCTGCTGCTGGCCGCCGATACCGATCGCCATGCGGGTATTGCCGGCTGGTCGTTGTGGGCGGCGATCATCATCCTGTGCCGTGAAATCCTGGTTTCGGGCCTGCGCGAGTATCTGGCGGCGCTGAAAGTCTCGGTGCCGGTGACGCAGTTGGCAAAATGGAAAACCGCGATCCAGATGGTCGCCATAGCGTTCCTCTTGGCCGGACCGGCCGGCGACAAGATCTTTCCGCTGACCACGCAGACCGGGCTGGTTCTGCTGTGGATCGCGGCGTTGGTCACGCTCTACACCGGCTACGATTATTTCCGCGCCGGCCTCAAGCACATCATGGACGAGTGAGATGACGACACGGCTCATCTATTTTGCCTGGGTGCGCGAACGCATCGGCATGGCTGAGGAGGATGTCGACCTGCCTGCGGGCATCGAGACGGTGACCGATCTCCTGCGCTGGCTGAAATCGCGCGGCGATGGCTACGAGCACGCTCTGCAATATCCCGACGTGATCCGCGTCGCCATCAACCAGGAACATGTCGAGCACCGCGAGAAGATCGCGGGCGCCCGCGAAATCGCGCTGTTCCCGCCGATGACCGGGGGCTGACATGAGCGGCGCGGTCTTGCCTGTCGTGCGCATTCAGCGCCAGGATTTTGACGTCGCCGCCGAGATCGCCAGACTGACGCAAGGCCGCGCCGATATCGGCGCCGTGGTGACCTTCTCCGGCCTTTGCCGCGACGAGCAGGGCGCGCTCTCAGCGCTCGAGCTCGAACACTACCCCGGCATGGCCGAAGCGGAAATCGCCCGCATCGCTGTTGAAGCGGTCGAGCGTTGGCCATTGCAGGGGCTCACCGCCATCCACCGCCACGGGAAGATCGCGCCCGGCGAGAACATCGTGCTGGTGGTGGCAGCCTCGGCGCATCGCCATGCGGCGTTCGAGGCGGCGAATTTTCTGATGGACTATCTCAAATCGCGCGCGCCTTTCTGGAAGAAGGAGCATCGGGCTGACGGCTCGGAGGGTGGCTGGGTCGAGGCCAAGGAAGCCGATGCAAACGCCGCGCAACGCTGGTATCAGTCCGAATAAGATCCGCCGCAGCCATGCATTGACCGCAATCCTTTGGCCAATTGGCGGGATTGGTCAGCCTCGGCATTGGCAGCCCGGGGCATTGGCAGCCCGGGGTGAGGGAGATGGTCATGCTGGACAGGATCGCGGAGTTCTTGATCTTCGGTTTCGTGCCTCTGGTCGTCGGCATATTGGCCGTTCCGGAGCAGTCTGTTGCCACCGAAAGGGCCGTGAGAGGCGAGGTGATCTATCGCGAGCGCATTGCCTTGCCGCCCAGTGCCGTGCTCTCCGTCCAGCTGGCGGACGTGTCGCTGGCCGACGCGCCGGCCACCATCATCGGTGAGCAGCAAGTAAAGCCGGCAGGCCAGGTGCCGATCAGCTTCGAGATCAAATTCGACCCTTCGGTCATCCGGTCGCAGATGACTTACGCGTTGCAAGCCCGCATCACCGTCGACGACAAGCTGCTGTTCATCTCCGATATGCGCCATCAGGTCGATCCGTTGGCCGACGTGCCGCAGACCATCATGCTGAAGATGGTCACCCCGAGTGCCGAGCCGACGGCTTCCGTCTTCGACCAGCCCTGGCTGGTCGACTATATCGACGGCATCGGCGCTATTGCTGCCCCGCAAGCGACGTTCAGGGTCAGCGGGGCCGGCAAGGCGGGCGGCAGCGGCCCCTGCAACACCTACTTCGCCACCGCCAAACTCGATGGGCAAACGATCGCGATCAGGGACATCGGCTCGACCTACAAGGCCTGTGCGCCCGAGGTGATGGCCGAGGAAAAGGCGCTGTTCGATGCGCTGGCCAAGGCGGCGTCATACCGTGTCGATGCCGGCAAGCTCATCATATCAGACAAGGATGGCCGCGAGATCCTGCGCTTCAGCGCCGCTAGCTGACCCCCAACGAAAAAGGCCGGCGAAACGCCGGCCTTTTCACGTAATCCAAGGTCTGGACTATCGGCTCAGCCGACGATCTCGGTGTCCGAGAACCAGTACTTGATCTCTTCTGCCGCGGTCTCCGGCGCGTCGGAGCCGTGCACCGAGTTTTCGCCGATCGACAGCGCGTGAACCTTGCGGATGGTGCCTTCGGCGGCGTTGGCCGGGTTGGTGGCGCCCATCACTTCGCGGTTCCTGGCAATGGCGTTCTCGCCTTCCAGCACCTGGACGACGGTCGGTGCCGACGACATGAATTCAACCAGTTCGCCGAAGAAGGGGCGGTCCTTGTGGACGGCATAGAAGCCTTCCGCTTCGCGGCGGCTCATCCAGACCCGGCGCGAGGCGATGACGCGCAGGCCTGCCTCTTCCAGCATCCTGGTGATGGCACCAGTGAGATTGCGCCGGGTTGCGTCCGGCTTGATCATGGAAAATGTGCGTTCGAGCGCCATGGGTCGTCCTTGTCTGAGAATGGAATTGAGAGTGGCGGGCTCTATACAAGCCGCCCGGCCCATTGCCAAGGGGTGAGGCCAAAGGGGTGAGGCCAAAGGGGTGAGGCCAAAGGGGTGAGGGATGGTCCGCGAAGCGGACGGAAAGCCAATTGCTTGGCTCCGAGCGACGAACGGTGAAAGCCCGGTCCGCCTTCGGGCGGATTGAAGGTCCAGTGGACCTTTCAAAGGGTTTGAACGCCCGAAGGGCAGGGAGCGATAGCGAAGGGCAGGCCGCTGCGCTTTTCTGTGCTCCCGAAGCCGAGATCAGACGGCTACACAGCAACGCGTTGCTTGCTATACTCGCGTGTCGGCGCCGCGCTGAGGTCGGGCCGTATGGAGACACCATGACCATGACAGACGATCGTCAGGAACGCATTCGCAACCGTGCGCACCAGCTCTGGCTGCAAGAGGGCCAGCCGGCTGGACATCATGAGCGCCATTGGCATCAGGCGGCCGCCGATGTCGACCAGGAGGACGCCGCGGGCAAGTCGGCGGCCAAAAAGCCAACCAGGAAGGCAACTGGCGCCGCCAAGGCAAAGGCCGCCCCCAAGGAGGCAAAGGCTGCCACGAAGGCCGGCAAGCCAAAGAAGGCGGCGGCCAAGTAAGCTTTACGGCGTCAAGCCGCGGCGGCGATCTTTCGTCCCAGCCCGCCATGCAGGTCGAGGCAGCGGGCGAACCACTGCGCCACCACGTCGCCGTCGTCGAGCAGTTGGTAGGGCGAGGCTATGCGCGCCCATTGCAGGGCGCCGAAGACGATATAGTCGCTGAACAGCGGCGCCGCGCCGCCGATGAATGGCTGATAGGAGAGCATCGAGCGCAATGGCTCCAGCGAGGCTCTGAAATTGCCGAGCCCAGCTTCCCTGGCGGCCTTCACCTCCTCCAGCCGCTTGCCAAGACGCTGCTCCCGGCTCTGGCGGAAATAGACGGCGTTTTCCGCGTCCTGCATGGCATGGAGGTCCATGATCGCCGCGGTGGTCACGTAGGGATGAATGGTCACTTGCGACCAGCGTTCGACGAAGCGCGCCATCGCCTTGCCGCCTTCACCGCCAAACAGCGTCGGCCGGTCCGGATAGGCCTCATCGAGATAGAGCGCGATGGCGAAGGAATCCGCGACGACCGTCTCGCCGTCCCGGATCACCGGAACGGTTTTCGAAACGCCGCCCTCGACAGCGGGCACCTCGAGAAAGCGCGTCGGTACGGTCGATATGTCGAGCCCCTTGTGGGCAAGCGCCATCACCACCTTCCAGCAATGCGGGCTGAACGGACGTGTGGTGTCGCGTCCGACGAGATCATAGAGCAGAATGGTCATTGGCGGCGGCGTTCCTGCGGGTTAGGTAGGCCCCGCATCGACGTGAGCCGAGGGAAGCCATGAGACAGCATTTCATGATGTTTGCGGCCTATAATCAATGGGCCAACGGTCGCATCTATGATGCCGCCGCCGAACTCGATGACGAGGAATTCAACCGCGATGTCGGCGCCTTCTTCGGCTCGATGATGGGCACGCTCAACCACCTTTTGACGGCCGACCGGATCTGGATGAAGCGCTTCACCGGCGAGGGCGACGCGCCGACGACACTGGATGCCATCCTGCATTGGGGGTTGACCGGCCTGCGGGCGGCGCGTGAAGCCGAGGACAGGAGGATCATCGATTGGGTCGGCGGCCTCAATGACAAGGCGTTGACGGGCCGCTTCACCTACATGACCGTTTCGGACATGCGCACCGTCTCGCAAAGGCTGGCGCCGGCGCTGGATCATGTCTTCAACCACCAGACCCACCATCGCGGCCAGGCGCATACGATCCTGACCATCCTGGGACGGCCAAGCCTGGGGTTGGACCTGATGCTTTTTCAGCGGACCGAGGAGGGCAGAGCTTTCGCCTGATTCGGTGCCGTCCGAAGGTCGAAGAGCTTGCGCCTACTATCGCTGCATTTTGTGCTGCAGCATTGTCTTTGCATCTGAAATTAGCCGGCACACCGGATACTTGCCCGAGATTCAGGCGGCCGTCGAAGCCTCGCCCCTGATTTCGCTGTCCAGTTGGCACTGCGTCAGAGCCGCTTCCGCCATCACCCACTGCTTGAACAACTGGACCTTGCGTGCGGCAAGGCCTCTCAGCGGGGAAACAAAATACCAACCAGCCGTGTTCGGGTGGTGGACGGCGAAGGGAGCCACCAGCCTTTCGGCGCGGATGTCGCTGGCCATATAGGCACGGTTGGCCACCGCAAAGCCCATCCCGGAATTGGCTGCCTCGTAGGACATCATGCACGAGTCGAAATAGATGCTCTTGGTCTCGCTGAGCACGAAGCTGGCGCCGGCGAAACCAAGCCAGGATTGCCAATTCTGGGTGCAGGTGTCGGAATGCAGCAGGGTGAAGTGCTTGAGGTCGTCCGGTGTCACCTTCGACAGCCGCTTATCGCCGAGAACTTCGTGGAACAGCTTGCGGCTGCACACCGGTGTCAGGTCTTCGCGAAACAGCAGATCGGATTGCAGCCCGTGAAAGTGACCGTCGCCATAACGGATTTCGAGATCGAATTCCGAGGCCGTGAACTCATGCGTCGCGTAGGAGGTCGAGACCCGCATTACGATATCGGGATATTGCTGCTGGAACAGCGGCAGGCGCGGAAACAGCCAGCGTGCCGCAAAGGTCGGCAGCACCGATATTTTTAGCACATGCTCCTGCGATTGCCCGGTCGCTTCCATGCTGGCGGCGACGATTCGCTCCAGCGCCTCGCGAACGCGCGAGACATAGGTCTCGCCCTCCGGCGTCAACGACACCGCATTGCCGCCGCGCTGGAAAATCTTGAAACGAAGCTGATCCTCAAGGCTTTTCACGCGCTGGCTGACCGCTGAAGCGGTAATAAACTGTTCTTCGCCGGCACGCGTGAAATTACCGTGCCTCGCAGCACTCTCCACGATTTTAAGCGAATTGAGGTTGACCTGACTGAGCAGACGCACGGTTTCGACCTTAAGCTTGGCTTACACTAGCACCAGCATTCCTAATTTTACAGGGGTGGGTGAATTAATCGACTGTTTACCAAGTGTTGCCCCCATCCTGGAGAAGTACAATGAACGCCCATACCATTCCCGAACTGCGTTATGCGATGAGCCGCGAAGCCATTATCGGCCATGAAACCGCCTGGAAAGTGTCGAGTTTCGGTGTCGCGCAATATTTGCACGGCTATGACCCGGCACTGCTTGCAGCTATCGAGGAGGCTGCCCTGAAGCTCAAGGCCAGCCATGCCGTGCACAAGCACCTCGATCTGACCTTCATCACCGGGGCCGACCGTTTCATCCCCCAGATCAAGGAATTGCTGCATGACAAGCTGCGCCTGGAGCGGCTGTCCGACATGATGGGCACCAAGCTGGAGCCCTATCCGCTATCGATCGTCGGCTCGACGGTCACCTTCATGAATCCAAAGGACGGCGCCGTGGAGTGGCATTGCGATGGCGTTCCGGTCACAGAGCTCATTCCGCTGTCGATCAGCAATCCGCTGGTCGGCGGCCACCTCGAAATCTACTGCGACGACTCCGAAACCGGCCGCGCCATTATCGAAGCCGGCCGCGAAATCCCGCGCAACAGTGTCATGCGCATCGATCACAAGATGAACTACGCGACGCTCGGCCAATTCCTGGGCGTCCTGCATCGCACCGCTCCGATCCGGTTCGGCGAGCGCGTCACGCTGGTGCTCAACCAGCGCTCGGTGGCCAAGCCCTATGTCGACGATAACAGAATGTTCTATCTCGCCGCCGACAACGACCACGACCGTGAGTGGGTCAGCGAACTGGCCGAAGATGTCTGGACCAATCAGCTGCCGGCCTATCGTCGGTTCGAGGCGGAGCATCCCGTGCCCACCGCCGTCGAGGCACCGGTTCCGGGCGGCGCCAGGGAATCATGGTAATGAACCATGACCCCGATAAGTCGGAACCGGTTTTCGGACAGGATCATGGTCGAACAGCAACATAGAGTCCCATGCCGATTGTTTCGGCAGGGATCCGGCTCGATATCCGCGTTGGTCTTCGCTGCCGGTGCGGTGGCGTTGTGGTCCACCAATGCCCTGGTCGGCAAATCCCTGCTGGCCAGCCACCCGGTGTCGCAGGTCCAGTTCCTGCAATTTGCAGGCGCAGCACTCGTCTTCGCCGCTATCAGATTGATGAGCCGCGAAAGAGTAGTACCGGTCACCGCCGGGGCGGCGCTCATCTCTCTCGCGGTCGGCTTCATCGGCCTGGTCGGCACCATGGTGCTGCAATACATCGCCTTCGCTTCGATGCCGGTGATCGAGGCCAATCTGGTGGCCTACACCTGGCCGTTGATGGTCGCGGCGGCAGTCATTGCCTTGGAAAATCCGCGGCGTCCGGCACTGTTGGGTCTCGCCGCGGTGGTGGGCTTCATCGGCGTTGCACTGGTGATTTCGGGAGGGCGCAACCAATCCTGGTTCGAAGGCGATCTGGTCGGCTATCTCGCCGCATTCGGGTCCGCGCTATGCATGGCCTTCTATTCGATCATGGTGGGACGGGTGGCCACTCCAGCGGATCGCCTGTTGCTGCCATCGTCTTTGATTGGCGTCGCTTTGATGTTTCTGTGGTGCGCTCGCGACGGTTTCACCTGGCCCGTCGGCGGGGATCTGGCCCTCGGCCTTTATCTCGGCGCCGGTCCGATGGGCCTGGGCTACTATTTCTGGTCGCGCGCCTTGAAGCTTGAAGGCAGCGGCAGGGTCGCGGTGGTCGCCTATCTCACGCCGATCGCCTCGACCCTGCTTTTGACCTTATCCGGCGAACGGCTGACGGTGACGGCCATTGTCGGAGCCATCCTCGTCATCGGCAGTTGTGTCGCGGTCGGTGTGGAACGTTCGGAGGTCGAAAACCATGTTTGACGAGAATGAGCGTCTGGCCATTCAGGAAGCGCATTGGCTGATCGACGAATTCGGCGCCGAGGCACCGCTCTACGCCGCGATGAGGGCCGAAAAGGCCATAGAACAAAAGGATTTCGCGCGTTGCGCCCGCTGGAAGCGTATTCTGGAGATATTGGACGAAAGTCCTGCCGCTAAGTCTGCTGGTTCCAAGTATTAGATTTTCTAATTTGCACGGCGTCGATTTCGCATGAATGCTATTTTTGCCGATTCTTCATTCTTTTATGAGACTTGGCGGTCCGTTGGGGGACGCGGTTAAAGAGATACATCGACACAAGTCTTCGCTGGGGTGGAGGATTTTGTCGCAAATAAGGTGAAAGAATTGTCAAATATCGATGATAAGACCGTTATCGAGCTGACGGCCGATATTGTCTCGGCCTATGTAGGCAACAATCCGCTTCCTGCTGCCGGCCTGCCTGAGTTGATTGCCAGCGTCAGTGCTTCGGTTCGCAAGCTCGCTGGTGCAGTTGTCGCGGAAACTCCAAACCTGGTTCCGGCAGTCAATCCGAAGAAGTCGGTGTTTCCCGACTACATCATTTGCCTTGAGGACGGAAAGAAGTTCAAGTCGCTCAAGCGGCATCTGCGGACCGACTACGGCCTGAGCCCGGACGATTATCGGGCCAAATGGGGCTTGCCGCCGGACTATCCGATGGTTGCGCCAAACTACTCGGCGACGCGATCGGCGCTGGCAAAGTCGACGGGACTTGGCCGCAAGCCGGCAGCAGCGCCGGCCGCTGTCGCCAAGGCAACGAAGCGCAAGGCGACTGCCTGAGAGCAGGCAAGCCACTGTTCGGCTGCTTTGACGACGCCCTCGCTGGCGTCGTTTCGAGGCCTTGTGCGGCCAACTGGCCGGCAAGGCCTTGCGAAGCGTTGATGTCCGGTGCAAAAGCGCGGCCATGCTGATCATCAACGACCTATCGCTCCGCATGGCCGGACGCCTGCTTCTCGACCATGCCTCGCTGACCTTGCCGGCCGGCACCAAGGCCGGCCTTGTCGGCCGCAACGGTACCGGCAAGACGACGCTGTTCAAGGCCATCACCGGCGATTTCCCGTCCGAGACAGGCTCGATCAGCCTGCCGAAGAGCACCCGCATCGGCCAGGTGGCGCAGGAAGCGCCGGGCACCGAGGATGCGCTGATCGAGATCGTGCTCAAGGCCGATCTCGAACGCACGGCGCTGCTCGAAGAAGAAAAGACGGCGACCGATCCGCACCGCATCGCCGACATCCATATGCGGCTGGCCGATATCGACGCGCACTCAGCCGAATCCCGCGCCGCCACCATTCTCGCAGGCCTGGGCTTCGACGACGCTGCGCAACGGCGTCCGGCCTCGTCCTTCTCCGGCGGTTGGCGCATGCGCGTGGCGCTTGCTGCGGTGCTGTTTGCCGAGCCGGACCTGCTGCTGCTCGACGAGCCGACCAACTATCTCGATCTCGAAGGCACGCTGTGGCTGGAAAACTACGTGTCGAAATATCCGCACACCGTGCTTTTGATCTCGCACGACCGCGACCTGCTCAACCGCGCCGTCAATTCGATCGTCCACCTCGACCAGAAGAAGCTGACCTTCTGGCGCGGCGGCTACGACCAGTTCGAACGTCAATATACAGAGCAGAAGGAATTGCAGGAGAAGGGCCGGGTCAAGCAGGAGGCCGCGCGCAAGCACATGGAATCCTTCGTCGAGCGGTTCCGCGCCAAGGCCTCCAAGGCGAGACAGGCACAGTCGCGCATCAAGGCACTGGAAAAGATGAAGCCGATCGCGGCCCTCGTGAACGATTCGGTGCGGCCGTTCTCCTTCCCCGAGCCGGTGAAGACGGTGGCCTCGCCGATCGTGGCGCTGAACAACGTCAATGTCGGCTACACCGAGGGTCAGCCGATCCTCAAGAAGATGACGCTGCGCATCGACGCCGACGACCGCATCGCGCTGCTCGGCGCCAACGGCAACGGCAAGTCGACCTTCGCCAAATTGCTGTCCGGCCGGCTCAAGCAGGAGAGTGGCACCATGACGGTGGCGCCCGGGTTGAAGGTGGCGATCTTCGCCCAGCACCAGCTCGACGACCTCCGGCCGGACGAAAACGCCTACGAGCATGTCCGCCGGCTGATGCCGGAGGCCCCGGAATCGAAGGTGCGCGGCCGCGTCGCCCAGTTCGGCCTCACGACCGAGAAGATGAACACCGCCGCCAAGGATCTGTCGGGCGGCGAGAAGGCGCGGCTGCTGATGGGGCTGTCGGCCTTCGAGGGCCCAAACCTGTTCATCCTCGACGAACCGACAAACCATCTCGACATCGATAGCCGCGAATCGCTGATCCATGCCCTGAACGAATTTCCCGGCGCCGTGATCCTGATCTCGCATGATCGCCATCTGCTGGAGGCAACCGCCGACCGCCTGTGGCTGGTCAAGGACGGCGCGGTCAACCCCTATGACGGCGATCTCGAGGACTACAAGACGCTGGTCACCGGCGTCTCCGGCGACCGCCGCGGCAAGCGCGAGGCCGACAAGGCATCAAAAGCCGACCGCCGCCGCGATGCGGCGGCTCGCCGCGCTGCCTTCGAGCCGCTGGCCAAGGAGATCCGCGCCACTGAAGCGCTGATGGACCGCATTCGCAAGCGCATCGACGGCATTGAGGACGAACTGTCCAATCCGGCGGTCTACGAGAAGGATCCCTCGACGGCGACACGGCTGGCGAAGGAGCGCTCGCAACTGGCCCAGACGCTGGCCGGCCACGAGGAAAAGTGGCTGACCATGTCGGCAGAGTATGAGGAAGGCACGGCGGAGTGATTACCCTCCCCCTTGTGGGGAGGGTCGATCCGCGAAGCGGAGCGGGGTGGGGGTCTGCGCCACGGCCCCCCCCCCAGCGGGGCCGCCCCCCCCCCCCCCCCACGGAGGGCGGCGGGGGGGAGGGAGGGCCCCCCCCCCGGCCCGGGCGGGCGG